>NZ_JAGGQM010000027.1:0-125729 GCF_018613295.1 Bacillus sp. ISL-39 | reverse complement strand
TTTCGCATTTTGATTTAATAATTCCTTCTTCCGCTAAACTGCTCCTATAGTTCAATAAGGAATTCAACAAAAAAGGTGCTTAATCCTTCCTGGATCAACGCACCGATTACTTCAATAGAGATTGGGACTTGTATTCTTTCGTTATGTAGTCCATTAAAAAATCTCTATCTTCTGGAAATGATAATTCTAAAGTCTTTATTTCATCAACGTTTTTCCAAGCAATATCATAAATCAGATTATCTGGATCTTGGAAATTTCTTTTTCCACCGACTGTCTTTACTAAAAAATAATGGACTTCAAATGAAATATTAAGGTGTTCATAAATTCCTCTTTTAACCTTAATTTCTTCAACTATTTCGGCAATATAACCTGTTTCTTCCTCAATTTCTCTAACACAACATTCTTGAAATGATTCGTTGTGTTCCTTTCCTCCCGATGGAATAGACCACGTTTTTTTCTCATCTTGTTTTCCTTGCAAAACCATTAACAAATGACCATTTTCATTAATACATACGCCTGAAGAACCAAACCATTTTTGCACTTTATATTACCTCTTTATTTAATATGAAAAACTGCTTAACTAATAATATTCTACCTCTTCAACGAAGTTCCTTCTTAAACTATCCTGCTTCGTTAGTCGAATAAGGAATCCAATAAAAAGGGCAATAGATCTACTGGATCATCGCTTATAAATAACCCTTCATCCTTATAACTTTCCCATCAACTTCTGGACCAACTTCCTTCATTCCCATTTTACTATAAAACTTAATGGCAGCAGCGTTTGATGGGGAAACTCTCAGGTGATACTCACTAACTTTGTTATCTTCAAAGAATTGCATAGCATAACTGTGCAATTCTTTTCCTATGCCCTTTCGACGCATTTCTGGTATTAAATAATAAAGATTTACATAACCAATATTTCTACCTTCATACTCCCGAACGGTTAATTCAAGTTGCCCGATATATTTACGGTCCTCCTCCACTAAAACAAAGCCTTTTGGAAAACTTGATATTTTTTCATCTAACCAATCGAGATATTCCTTTTCGTCAACCCTGTAGTGTCTCCAAAGCTTACATAAAATGAATCTTTCATAAATGTTACTACTGTATCTCGATGTTTCTTTATATCAATTTCTTCAAAATTCAGTGTTAACACCCCTTGTAAATATCCAATTCCCTTATTCAACATTCCTGCTTCTTTAGCTTAATAAGAAACTCAGTTAAAAAAGTGTTAATCCAGACTGGATTAACACTTTCTTTTATTTAGAAGAAGCGTATTCTTATGAAGTAAATATGGGAATGAAGTTCACATCCACAAATTCAAAAATAGCAAAAGATATAATTAGTGATATGAAAAAAATACCCTTAGATTTATCTCTGAGATATCCACCCAATATTAATCCAATAAACCCGCCGATTATACCATCTGTTAAAGCAATAGGAATAAGGAATAGTATGTCAGGAAACATTGGAGAAATCGATTCTACCAATTCGTTGAACATTAGAGAAGGAATCAAATGCAATAGGTCTACTGCCAAGTGTTCTGCCTGCTTGCTAAATAAAAACACAAACAATAAATTCAGTAATGAGGATAAAAAGAGGAAAACGAAGAACCCAATGAAAAAACTATTTTTATATTTTAACAAATTAACTCCCCCAAAAACATCAACCAATAAGTGTAATTTTACACTAAAAACTTAAATGATTCCACTATTCAGAAAAGTTTTCTTCTTCAACTATCCTGCTTCGTTTGTTCAATAAGGAATTCAACAAAAAACTGTTTAATCCTTCTGGATCGACGCATTCGTTAATTCAATATGAATTTATAATGACGAAGGACTATCAAACAGACAAATCGATAAATTCCAGTTCCATTTCTGCTTCTGCTTTCGATCGATAAACGGTAATTTTATCATAGGGTTTCAAGTTATCTTGCCATGAACCTATATTACTCAGAAAATCTTCTCCGTTTTTAAAAATTATCAAGCACTCTAAATGCCTATTGAAATAACAAATTGGTGCATCACTTTTCAAATCACATTGTTGACCAACAGTTCCGATAAATCCACCTTTACTATCTTTTGCCATAATATCTACATATGGAACCGTATAAAATTTTAAATGTGGAATATCATCGTCAAAGATAAATTGAATATCATAATCGTTAGCATATTTTTGATACTCCTCATTTTTATAATTAACACTCATAGGATAAATTGTTGTACCTGCTGGTATAACCTCAGTATCTTTTAAATTTACATTTATGGCTCCAGTTAATTCTGTTCTATCTAGATAAACTTTTCGCATCTCAAACCCCCGTTTAATCTGATTTTAATGTATTGCTAATTCCTTTTGTGATTTCTTATTGAACTATACTCCTTCGTTTGTTCAATAAGTAATATGGTCTTTCGCACATATCTCTTATTGATTTGGAAAACATATAAGCAAAAGGATGGAATGTTTTCTCTTTTTTTTAAAACCTTACGAAAGTGCAATCAAAAGTACCTTCGATTAATAAACTTCACCAATAAAATATAATTATCTAAGAACCAAATTTGAAAAATTGGAGGTATTTCCTTTGGGAATTTTCAGAAAACTAAAAACAAACAGTTTAACCGCTGCGGAAGTATCCGCCCTATGGTTTCAATATCAGGGTGATAGTATGGCTATATGTGTTTACAAATATTTTCTAAACATTGTTGAAAATAAAGAAATCAAACCCATTTTAGAACTTTCTTTACAGTTAGCAGAGTCCCATATTACCAAAATCTCCGAATTCTTGAAAAGTGCTAATTTCCAAGTCCCAATAGGATTTACAAAGAATGATGTGAATGTCAGTGCTCCACGTCTGTTTTCTGATCAATTTTTACTTTTTTACTCGTATATAATGACCATACATGGGGTGAACGCCTATAGCTTAGCTATAACAAACTCGGAAAGGTCAGATATACAAGATTATTTTACTGACTGTACGTTGTCTTCTAAGGAATTGTTTCAAAAAATAGTGACATTGGCTAAAAATCAACCTAAATATTCAAGTTTTCCTACCATTCCTTCACCTCATGGAACAGAGTTTATGGAAACAACGGGAATCATTTCAGATTTAATTGGAGACAAAAGACCTCTCAACAGCTCTGAAATCAGTACTCTGTTCTTTAATTCAAAAAAAACTGGATTTATCAGTTCGTTAAGTTTGGGTTTTAGTCAAGTGGCAAAGATGGAGGATGTTCGAAATTTTATGCTGAAAAATGTTAAATTAGCTGGGAAAGATGCAGAAAGCTTTGATTCTATTCTACGACAAGATAATTTACCAATACCTGAGAAATGGGATGCTGAGATTACTGAGTCCACTGAAAGTCCATTTTCGGACAAATTGATGATGTTTCATGCAGCATTATTAGTAAATGCAGCACTTTCTTATTATGGTGCATCATTAGGCTCCAGCTTTAGATCGGATATACTTGTAAACTATTTGAAAGTATTTACCCATGCAACGGAGGCTGGTGCTATTTGTTACAATGTTATGGTAAAACATGGATGGTTTGAAAAACTACCTGAAGCGATTGATAGGAAATCCTTAGCAAAAAATTTAAAGAAATAAGACGAAGAAGTGTGCGTTGTAATATGGTACAACGCCTTTTATTTTTTACTGTAAAATAGAAATGATAACCATAATTATTTCTTTATTTACAGAATATTGTTGCCATATCTTCAACTATCCTGCTCCGTTAGTTGAATGAAATAAAGACTACCCGGTTCTTAATAAGAATTATTTTTGGTATCATTTATTCTAGTAAGAAACCTTTCACTTATTTCGACACTTTCAATTTTATTATCATCACATTCTTGGTCAAAAGCCTCTTCATTTACTAGCCCTTTTATAAAACTTTCAAAGTTCTTTTAATTTATCTTTGTCTGTTAAAATTTCCGGTAAGAAAGAAGGAATTGCAACGTTGTAAAACGTGGTAAGTATTCCATTTAAAAACATGAGAAATACCAATAAGGGGAACGTTATTATATTTGTTACAGTCAGTATGAACACTGATAAAAATAAAACACCTTGACTTATGCTACCAATTAGCAAAACATTTTTTCTATGAAGGATATCGATCAAAGCACCGGCTACTAATCCGAAAAGTAGGTAGGGTATGAATATAATCCCACGAAGCATGGCAGCATTTGCCTCACTTGTTTCTAGGACCTCCAATGCAAAAAGAGGCAAAGCTACTATTGTGAACTGGGTACCTAACAAACTTATAGACTGTCCTAGCCAAAGTTTGTGAAAATTAAAGTCTTTTTTGTTTTCCATAATTCACCCCATATGTCTGTATCATATAAAAATAATTACTCATTGCTCGAAGAAGCTCGCTTTTCCAGATCCAGGAGCAGTGTCTTCATTTCTAATCCGCCCCGATAGCCAGTTAATGAGCCATTCCTTCCTATTACACGATGGCACGGTACAGTAATTAATACCGGATTAGCCCCAATAGCCGTACCTACAGCACGAACAGCTGTTGGTTTATTTATATCATTTGCAATGTCGGAATACGACTTCGTCTGTCCGTAAGGAATTTCACAAAGTGCATTCCAGACTGCTAGCTGAAATTGCGTACCAACGTACTCAAATGGAACAGTAAAGTTATTCCTCTTTCCTTCTAGATACTGGGTAATTTCTACTGCATAGGGTTCAAGCTTTTCATCATCTTCAACGAGAGAACTTCCTGGAAAGCGTTTCTTAGCCCATTCGAACAATTCCTCGAATGGTTTGTTCTGTGATCCTACAAACACAAGCCCCTTTGAAGTTAAAGCCATATAAAAATTCCAATCCTTAAACTTTAGTAACGACCAATAAAGGGTTGGTTTAATCTTTGTTTCCATTGACCTTTCCCTCCATTTTATGCATTTGACGAAATTGTGCTGGTGTCTGTCCGGTTTTCTTTTTAAATAAAGTAATAAAATAAGGTGCATTATCCATACCCACACATATGGCGATATCTCCAATCGCTTTATTTGTCTGGCTCAAATACTTTTTAGCCGCGTTTACTCTAACTTGTTGTATATACTCAACTGGCGTAATGCCTTTAATCTTTTTAAATGTTCGATGCATATGGTACGGACTCCCATGGCAAATATTTGCTAACGATTCTAGAGTTATTCTTTCAGTAAAATTTTTACCAATGTATTCAGTAATTAAGTCAACCCACTCGGTATCAGGCAGTTTTTCATTAGTGGGTTTGCAACGTTTACAAGGGCGGAAATTTGCGCGGGAGCCTGTTCTGCATTTGGAAAAATGCGAACATTTTCTTTTTTTCGGAACTCTAGATTTACAGGATGGTTTACAGAATATCCCTGTCGACTTTACAGTGTAGAAAAATTGATTATTGTACGCTGGATCATTATTTATAATTGCTAGCCACTTTATATCTGTTATCATTTCTGCATAATTCAAAATTCTCTGATCATGGCTGCTCTCTTTATTTCCGTTATTCATTCTATCCGGCATTTATCTCACCTCTCCTTACAATATAATCCATATAAATCCAGAATGTACATTTCCAGAAATGGAATAGCAAGATATTGAATTTTTTATTTTTATTTAGAATCATGAAAAATGATTCCAAGGCCGTATCTTTCTCCAGAAGTTACCGTGCTTACCCCGTGACGAACAGTATTTTTGTAATATTCTTTTTTACCTAGAACAGGTCTATGGTTAGTAGGAAAGATCAGCGCACTGCCTTGTTCTAAAGTAATTACATGTCCCCTGCTCTGTGCACGTGGAATTTGTTCCACTAATAGGGATTCTCCACCGCAAAAGTCTTTATCTCGTTGATTTAATACAAAGACTACTTGAAACGGGAAAAATATGTCACCATATAAATCTTGATGCAAACAATTAAACCCGCCTGTTTCATACTTTAATATTAAAGGTGTCGGTCTAGTTTGTTCGTATTCTTCACAGGTGTTCAAGAAATCTTGAAGATGATCTGGAAACTGTTCTATTTTCTTAAAATAACCCAACCATCGATTGGCTGCTTTGGCCAATTTTAGATAAAAGGATTCTCTTAAACTTTGGATTATTTCAGGTAATGGATAGGAAAAATATTTGTACTCCCCATTCCCAAAGCGAAACCTCGTCATATTAATTGTCGTTCTGTACGACTCTTCCTCACAGTACAATCCAATAAAGAATTCACATTCTTCTTTTGTTAAAATCGCTGACAGCTTGGCAAATCCTTGATCATCCAATTCATCTTGGATTGAATCCCAGTTTAAGTTTTCGACACGTTTTTTTATATCTTGGACCATTTTCCCCACCCCTATTTAGCACTTGATAACTAACACTATAACCTCATAAATAGAAAAAATTAAGGTGTTTAGAATGTAATAGCAAGATAACAAAATTAGAAAAGATTATTATATGATAAAGTAAATTTCAATCAGTGTTAGTATTCCTATAATTATTTTGTAAATAGATAGAATCTCATAATAAGATGAAGAGAATGAAAAAGTGAAATGGCATGAATTCAATGATGTTATTGTAATTACACTACCTGAACATTTCGACATGATTGCTAACCCGGCTATCTGACAAGAGAAAAAAATGAATGTATGTTTGAAATAGAGAACGATAGAATTACAAAAGTTATTGCCATTGGGGAAATTCAGTCCTTAGTTCAGATAAGAGTAATCAATAATAAACAAATGCTTGTTCAATTCCTAAATGATTTCAGACCTATTGAAGAGTGGAAACGGAAAGAGATTGTAAAATATATTCATGAATGATCTTAATAACGATTTAACGCCATTTTATGAAATGGCAAAAGCAGACCCATTACTTAAATTGCCTGAAAATTTTATGGATTGCGTGTTATCGGCATTCACGATTTGTTTGAAGCTTTATGTTGGGGAGTTTTAGGGCAACAAATTAACTTAGCCTTCGCGTATTCTTTAAAGAAGCAATTTGTAGAAGAATTTGGTGATTCCACCGAATGGAATGGTAAAAAGTATTGGGTGTTCTCACCGTACGAACGAATTGCACAGTTAACACCTACCGACCTAGCAGATATTAAAATGACAGTTAAAAAAAGTGAATATATTATTGGAATTGCAAGATTAATGGCAAGTGGAGAATTATCGAGGGAAAAATTAATGAAAATGAATTTTAAAGATGCTGAAAAAAGCTTAATTAAAATACGAGGAATAGGTCCTTGGACAGCCAATTATGTGCTAATGCGCTGCCTTAGGTTCCAGACAGCTTTTCCAATCGATGATGTAGTTCTTATTAATTCGATAAAAATATTACGTAATATGAACAGGAAGCCAACGAAAGATGAAATCTTAGAAATATCGGTTCCATGGAAAAACTGGGAATCATACGCTACCTTTTATTTATGGCGTGTTCTTTACTGAGTAATTACAACTTAAACCGGAATGTACACAATAAAAAGAGAATGACTTTTAAACCTGATCCCTTCTTTAATTCATCCTATATAAAAATACTAGCATCTTGTTTAGGGACGACCTCAGGGCGTTGATTTGAGTAATTCATCACCAAGCCAACTCTCAAGTTCATAATGTAGATTAGATATTTTTTTACTCCATTTTGATATGTATCTTCCAGAAATATTTCTAAGGAGAAAAGTCAGGTCCTAACATTTATAGAAAAAGGGAAACCATTTCGTAAGAGCGAAAAAACTTTCATGTTCAGAGATGTGAAGCAAATTTTGAATTTTTATTTAAAAATATTGACGAACCATTAGCTCGTTTTGTTAAATATGAAATAACCCTTCTCAAACGAGAGGGGCTTTTAACAGTATATTTACTTTTAGATTGCTTTCATACCTTCTAGGATAATTTTTGCATCTACATTCAGATAAGCTGGTGTATCTGTTCTAAGCAGTAAGTTTGGATGGTCCTTTACAATCATTTTTATTCCTCTAACATCGAACTTATTTGCATATGTATTAATTGCATTAATGATAGCCATATCCTTTCTTGTCAACGGCTGTCCATCATATGCCTGCATTTGCAAGATGAAATCCAATAACTCTCTTGCATTTTTATTTAACATATTTCTATGCTCATTTAGGATTTCAATGTTTTCTTCAATATAAACCCTCGCGGTAGCAAGTTCCATTTCTTCTACGTTTTTGTTAATCTTTGATGTAAGTGATTCTAAACTCAATAAATCCATCTCCTTGTTTGTGCCTACTGTATATATCGGGATAAAGACGATTTACCTCAAAGAAGTTAAATTTTAGCTAACAATATGGGGGGAGTTATTTTATTTCAATTCTTCAGGATCTATCCCATAGAAATCAGTTAACTTTTTTAAAGTAGATCCTCGGTGATTTCCTTTGTTATTTTCTAGGTTGCCTAGAGTCCTAGTTGTCATATTGAGTTCTTCGCAAACCTGCTCTTGAGACATATTCCTTTTAAGTCGCTCTGATCTTAACTGAGTACCTAAGCTATCATTACTCATCTGGAAACCTCCCTGTTGTATATATGAGATTATATCCCTCCAATAAAAAAATTCAAACCCAACTCAAACGATAAACTTTACATGACTATTTTAAAGTTACAAGATAGTATAGATTTCGTTTCCTTTATTACCTTCATCGCTTCACTTGCTTTTTTAGGCATTTATTTAATGTTTTGAAAAGAAAAGAACAAACAATAAATGTCATTGTATGCAAAAACAAATCAATCCGTAAATTTTTGTAATAAATATACCCTTTTATATCAAAAAGGTGTGTAATCCTTCTTAGATTCACACACCTTAAAATTATGCCACTGTTACATAATCTGAATTTAAAGGCTAAATCTTAAACTGGCTTACTGTATTTTGAAGGTTCTCAGCCATTTTAGATAAATTTTGTGCTGAAGCCGACACTTCTTCCATTGAAGCAAGTTGCTCTTCGGCGGATGCAGCTACACCTTGACTATGCATTGAAGACTCTCTTGATATAGTGGTGACTCCTGATACGGTTGCAGAAACCTCCTGGGTGCTGGCCGACATTTGCTGGGCAGTTGCTGCCATCCCATCAATTTTTTCTCCCATTTCAACCATAGACCGTAAAATCAATTCAAAACTCTTCTGTGTATTAGAGACAATTCCCAAGCCGTTTTCAACTTCATATTTTACTGTATCCATTGAATCATTGGATTGGTTCATGTCATTTTGAATTTGTCTTATCAAATCTGAGATTTGAGAAGATGAATCCTGGGACTGCTCAGCAAGCTTCCGTACTTCATCAGCAACTACAGCGAAGCCCTTTCCGTGTTCCCCTGCTCTTGCAGCTTCTATGGCAGCATTTAATGCCAATAGATTTGTTTGGTTAGCAATGTCTATAATTACCTTTGAGATATCACCAATTTGTTGAGACCTTTCGTTCAATAGTTTGATGACCTTACTTGTTTCGTTTACAGTACTATGGATCATATTCATCTGCTGTGAGGTTTGATCCACATATTTTCCACCTTCCTCTGCATGTGTACTCGCTTGGGCACCATTTTCAGCTATTGCTGCAGAGGTTTCAGCAATATTGGCAATTCCGAACGTCAATTCTTCTAGTGCTTTTGCACTCTCTTCTATACTTTGTGTCTGCGTATCCGACCCACTGGCAATTTGTTGAATTGCTTCTGTAATCTGTTCAGTAGCCTTGCTGGTCTGTTCTGCCCCAGCAGTTAACTCTTCTGATGAAGCAGCCACCTGTTCGGAAGTCTCTAAAACCCCTTTTATCATGACTATTAAATTTTCCTTCATGTCATTGTAACTGTTTGATAGATCTGTTAACTCATCACCCGTATCATCTATAACTTCAGTTGTAAAGTCTCCTTTACCTGCAAGCTCTACTGCACTCGTAATTGTTGCCAGGCGCTTTTGAAGCCTTCTTGTAAACCATAGAACGATTAGTGAAGACATTATTACAATGACTATGACTAGGATAAAAACTTTACCATAAAATTGGATAGAATCTCATCAATTATTGATTGGGGTGCTCCTACATAAAAAATCCCCACAGTTTTTCCGCTTTTGCTCTTTAAAGGCATGTAGGCTGTTTGGTACATATTGCCGGCTACTTCAGCTGCACCATAATAGTTTTTACCTTGTTTAAGTACAACTTCAGCCACTTCTGGAGAAACTTTAGTCCCAATATTCCTATTACCATTTACTAAGACATTCGTTGCGATCCGGGTATCTCCCTGAAAGATTGTTACTGTATCACCCGTATCCTCCCCAATCGTATCTACTAACTCAAAATTCTCATTAAACTTTGTCTCTCCCCTATACAACTCACCGTTTTTAATTTCCCAATCACCAGGAAATTTATTTCGAATATACCGATCGCTTAAACTTAAATCACCCTTGGCTTTCTCAATCGCAAATGTTTCAATCCCTTTTGTTACCTCACTAACGACAACTCCACCGATAATAACGGAAAGTAATAATACGATGCTAATAACAATTAAATTGATTTTTGTGCCTAATTTGAATTTTAACTTAGTGATTTTCCTCATTTGTATACTCCCTTTGAAGTTTTCTTTGTCTCTTACATAACAGACTGTATTTCCTCACTATAAAGCAACTCTTTTTGTATATGCTTAATATCTCTAATTGTTGATATCATTTCACTGCTATCTATAATCGAAATAATTCGATCTCCTTTTAGCGCAACTCCTTCAATCCAGTAGTTCGCATTCATCATCTCCACTGGTTTTATCAAACTGTCTTCTATTTCTAGAATTTCATTTGTACTTTCAACCATCAAAGCTATTGTTGACCCTTGAGCCTCTAATAAAATATAACGTGGTTCTTCTTCTCCCTGGAGATGCTTCTGAAAGAGGAGAAAGTTACTATCAATGACAGGTATAACTTTTCCTCTTATACTAACGATACCCACCATGTAATCAGGAACTTGAGGTAGAGTCGTTACTTTACTGTTTCTCTCAATGGAAACCACTTTTTGAAGATCAATCCCATACTCAGCTCCCCGTGCCTTGAATATTATAAACGTCCTTTTCATATTTCTTCTCCTTTATAGCTGTAAAATAAGTAGTTCAGATTATTAGAGTAACTCAAAACTTAATCACTTATAAACGCTGGGGTCTCGAGATGTAATAGCCTTGTACTGCAGGGATTCCTAAGCGAGAAGCCGTTATTAAATCCTCCTCATTTTCGATCCCCTCAAGGACAATAACAACATTGTCCTCTGACTTTGTTAACAAAGAATGAATTGCTTTCTGCTTGTTTATGGAATGAGCAAGATCTCTTGAGCAAGAGCGATCTAATTTAACGAAATCAGGACTATATTTAAGAATTTTTTTTACAGAAACTGAAGAAAGTCTTAAATCATCCAGAGCGACCAGGAATTCCATTTTTCTTAATAGATTTATTCTCTCTACAAAAGTATCTGCATCCCAAATCATTGACTCTAATGGTTCTTCGTTAATTTCAAAAACAACCTTCCCACTTATCATGGGATAGTCTTGAACTAATCCCCTAATTAATGTAGGGAAATCAGGATGCACGAGCGTGGAAGGAAATATGTTGATAAAAAGATGGTATTTCTGATAATAGGATTCAGGATACTCCTTAATTGCATTGGTAATAGACGCTATGTCAAATTCATAAAGGACTCCTCGTTCTCTCCCAAAATGAAAGATTAAAACTGGATTTATTATAGGGCTAGTTCTAATCAAAGCCTCATAAGCAAATATTTCTTCCGTTTCAGTGTTCCATAAAGGTTGATACTCGTGGAAGAATAACCTCTGTCTCATAATACTAGATATATTCAATAAAGCTTCACCCATCTATTGACTCCTTTCAAATTATCTTCCTCCTTTGTAAGACCATATAAAAAACACTTACTTATCTAGAGTAAAATTCTAGAAAAGGAAGTGTTCTAGGTTCATGGCAGGAGCGCTACCAAAATCTAAAAGTTCCAAATTTCATAAGGTAGTAAAGTAAATTAGTAACAGGGCCTCTATCCTATATCCACTATATTACCTATAAAATTAACTATTTATGGTTAACAACTTCTAAATTATAGCAGTGAAAGCAAAAATTTCAATGGTTTTTCTCTTAAAAAAATAAAAAAAATTCATTAAGAGAGCTGATTTTTTTAAAAAATCACTATGTATAGTACAATATACCTAACAAAACTATATATACCGGGAGTTAACACTTGATATGAAAATTCAGATTCCGAGACACGACAATCTTGGTGAAAAGATTCGTAATAAGAGAAAAGAAAAAGGAATTACTTTAGGGGAGTTATCACAAGGCATCTGTTCAGTGGGAAAAATGAGCAATATTGAAAATGGACATATTCCTGTATCTGAAGATGATCTAAAATTAATCTGTGCTAAACTTCAGACCTCATTCAGCTATTTTTCCGACCCAAATATTGAAGATAAAATTCAAGAATTAGATTATCACAAGAAAAAAATAAATGATTTGATCACCCTTAAAGAATGGGAAGTCGCTTTAACCGAATTACAGAACTTCAAGAATAAAATAATCGATTACAACATTCCAAGCAGAGAGGTAGATTATCTATTTCTTAGGGGAGTTATTTATTTAGATCAAAAACTTTTATTACAGTCAGAAGAATGGTTCCATCAGGTAATTGAAGTAAAAGAAAATAATAATTACATCCTAAGGTTAAAATTACGCTCGCATAATGCTTTAGCAAAAATCCTGTTTTCAAATAAGAAAGTATCAGAAAGTAAATTTCATTTAGAAAGAGCTTTGGAGATATCAAAAGAAAGCCCTACTGTAACTAAAGAAGAACGAGATAATATCTTTTATAATCTTTCCATTTTATATCTTTATATAGGATCTTACACAAATGCAATGAAAAGTATTAACAGTATAAACCATTATATAATTTCACCAGTTGAAACTGAATATCTAAAGATTCTCATTGGATTCCTTGAGAATTCATCAAGCAGCGAGGTAAGAAAAGACCTCCATTTGCTTCGTGACAAATTACAAAGAATGAATGATAAGGAAGGTATGATTAGAAGCTGGGCTCTAACCATTTTCACTTTGATGACTGCTTATCCAAATCAAGAATTAGTTGTTAAAATCCAAGACCTTTTTTGGGCCGATATGGAATTATTAAGTGAGACCCGAGATCTTAAAGAAACAGGTATAGCTTTGTTGCAGCAAGCTATGTATGTGTCTATAAAAAAGAAGGTTGAACTTCCCTTTATTAAAAAAATTCTCCAAAAAACAAAACAATTACTTCCCGATACACATAATCAATTATTACATTCTAGAAATTATTATCTTGAGGGAAAATTAAATAAAGAGTTATTGGGTGATATTTCTACAGCTTTAATGTTATTCAAGATGTCCCTTCAAATGTTGGATGATAACTATAACGGATTATTTAAGGCCGATATTCTTTATGAAATATGTAAGGTAACACCGATTCAAAAAGAAGCAATAAATGCCTTAGAATTGTACCACGGCCATTTAGAAAGCCAATTTTTGTTTAGTCATTTTCATGATTTATCATTACCTCCTTTTAAACATTAATAGGTAGGTCGCCAAATTAATCGATTCCTATTAAAAAATTCCTGGCAGTAATAAAAATCAATGGCTTTTATTCTCATATTCTAATTTTTATGCAAATCTAACCTACTGTTAAACGTAATACATAAAGAAACCGATATTATAGTAGTCATAAAAATTAGGGAGATGAAGATTTTGTTTTTGGAAGACCTTACAGCAAAGATTAATAACTACATGGAAGATTTAGAGTATGCAACGGCCAGAATATTTATTGAAGAAAATATTCAATTACTTTCCGAAAATAAAAACATGCTTAATAATAATGCTAGAGAATTACTTAAATTCCTATTGGAAATGCAAAAAGAAGGAAGCAAACCGTTAACTAGAAAAGATATGGCCATTATAAATTCCATAAACTCCTTTGCTAATAAGTTTGATTTGAGAGGTTTAAAGTTGATGGTGAAGGAGAATGCTAGCTTGTTAATCAGGAAAGAAATCCCCTTATACCTTAGTGCCGATGCAAAGATTTTACTAGATGGCATGGGACCTATTCATAAAGAAGGGTAACCGTTCTTAAGACTTACTTTGCTCAATAAATTTCGACATTTATTGAGCAAATCACTATATTTATTAGTGAAATACAAACCGATAAAACCTCATTAAAACATAAAATACAGTCACTAATAATCTATTCATTATAAAAGAAACCAACTTATTCTTTGGCTAAGTCTAGTCTCTTCTCTAATTTAAAAGGCCACTTCAAATCACGATCATACGCAGTCTGAGTATTGTCTCCCTCTTTAAGATGGATTCTTTTCAACAGATAATACGTTCGAAAATCCTTCAAAAAGGATTTCTGTTTCATTTGGATTTTCTCCAGAAGTTCCTGACCAATATCTAAATGCTTTTTGTCGCATAAAATCTAAAGAAAACGTCTGATTTAGTGCAAGATGTTGTTGGTTAGCTTTAAAAATTTTTCCCGTTAAACTAAGTTTTAGCAAAACTTTTTCACACCCTTCAATATTTAATTCTTTCCACCAATATTCAAGGTGTCATTATTATCAGGAACAACCCATAAACCTCTGGTTCTTGATGGAAAGGAGGGGAAAAAATCATTTCTCACTTCTTCAAAAATTAACTCTCTAACTAATTTCATATAGTGACCTGATACAGCATCAGGGTGAGGGAAAGCATAATCAAAAAGTTTAAAAAAAGGATTTTTTTCTTTGCCTATAAAGTGTGTCTCACCAACTTTCCAAAATGGCGCATCATTCCATTGCACTCTCCTTTGTATATGATAAAAAACTTGATTTTCAACTAATTCCATTAACATCACACCTTGTTCTTTTTTATCCTAATTTTACCACATAACCCTAAAAAAGATTGAGCTTAAGTTTTTTGATGTATCTCTCTTACACAGACCCTAAAAAAGCCAGTTAAGTTAAAAACTTAACTGGCTTTCCACTGACCACATGCTTACTCCGCGCAACTTAATTAGGTGCACAAAAGAGTGCACGAATAAGTGCCAGACTTAATTTATTTAACTTAACTAAATTTACTTATATTGTTTACCACAGTCTAGAAACCCCTATAAATCAAAACTTATTTGATTTAAATTTAACTTATTTAACTCAGTTTAACTAATGGGTTTCCTCTGGCAGCGTTGAGGTCAGGGGTTCGAGCCCCCTATTCTCCACTTACTTAAAAAGCCGTCAAACCAATTGGTTTGACGGCTTTTTTCATTATTGATTATTCTTTTATAATAAACTAAAGTTTCATATGCTCTTAATTTACCTAGTTCCTCTTCTATAATTGAGTACAATCAACTCTGCACCAGCAAGCTTCGTTAATAAAGCTTCTTCTTCAATCACAAATTCATAGATACTAAAGTTACACAACACAACAAGCTTTTCATTCTCACTTCTTCGCAGCTGAGATGCAAAAATTTGGTCCTTAAATCTTAGATTGAAGTCACCTGTTGTGAGGACTTCTTATAACTGCCCGCCCATCTCCATAGAAATCCATGATAACTCGATATAAACTTACCCTTTTCAAGATATCCTTGTACTTTTGAATCCTTAATTTGGCCATTTTCTATTTTCAACTCTGTCTTAAAATAAACTCTTATAAAAATCCTTTCAGTCAGCTTTTGATTTTTAAAATAAGGACTAAAAAAATAGAACCTGTTCAATTTTAGATACAATCATATTTACCTAGTTCCATTTTGTTTATTAACAAAGGTGTTATACTTTAAAATTTTGTGCCTTTACACCAATGACTTCTAAATTCGCTAAATTAGAATGATCTCCTTCTTTCACTCCCCATTTGTTTAACAAAAACGGTTAATTCTTACTGGATCCATGTACTTAGTCGTAAGGCATAAGTATTAAAATTATAAACTTCCTACTAAATACACAAAACATCCTCTATTCGACCAATTAAGCCCACCGTTCATATTACCAGTTGAGTTGCTTTCCAATTTTTATTGTCTTTTAATCTCTCTTTTTTTCAGGAGTTTCTTTGGTATTTTGTATTTAAGCACACCTAGAAAAAAGGTAAAGCACTTTTGGGTCCTTTTTCCTTATTCACATTATATCGTTGACATTGATAATCATTATCAACTATTATTCATTGTAGTTGAAAAAGATTCTCAATTAAAATTGTAAGGAGGACCTTTTATGTCTTTCTCGTTTCCTGAAATTCGAACAGAAAAGAAGTACCAGAAATTTTTACCCCTCTCTCAAAAGAGAATCCTGCAAAAATTGATTCAAGCGGTGATTCGCGAAAAAGTATGTGAGTATGAGTGGAAGCCAAACGGGTTTACAGGAGGTACCTATATTCTCAAAGCTCCCCTCAATCGCACTATACAATTCGACGTAAAAAAGATCTACTATTTGGGACACATTGATATAGATGGACCAATTCTTCTTGCCGATAATCAAACTCATAGTGAATTGACTCATCCGGTACAGTTTCTTCAAGTGCTTTTCGAAACAGACATTACATCAAATTCAGTACAAACATTAATAAACGAACTGGATAACAGCGTGACCAATGATGCGATTGCCTTAACTGCAAAGGAATACAGGAGAGTGTCCGAAACCAGTACCTCTGAAACAAGGGCCTTTGATACCTTGATTAAAATGAAGAACAAGGATCCCCACTTTAGTCCATTGACTTATCTTGAACAATGGGCTACGGAAGGGCACACCATACATCCTTGTTCCAAAACAAGAATAGGCTTATCCCCGGAGGAGAATCAAAAATATTCTCCAGAGTGGGCTGCAGAAGTCCAGTTGGTACTGCTCGCAGTACATGAGAGCCATAGTACCTCCTCAAGTATGAGTGATGAGGAAATTAAGGATCTTTTACTTTCCGACTATCCATTTCTTTCAAAGGAAATGGACGAACTGGCCTCCTATGTCCTTATCCCGGTTCATCCCTGGCAGTATGAGCATATGATTAAAAAGTATTATCGGGAAGAGCTGGATAAAAAGCTTATCATCCCTTTACACTCCGTTATACCGGTTAAGCCTTTATTGTCTTTCCGGTCCCTGGCTCCAAGCCTTGGGAGGAAACTACATCATATTAAGACTGCAGTGAATATCCAGATGACCAGCGCCAAAAGGCTCGTCTCACCGGCATCTGTCAATAATGGGCCTGTCATTTCAAAGCTGCTGAAAGAGATTGAGAAAACGGATCCCCTTCTAAAAGAAAGGGTTGTTTTCCTTCCAGAGGTAGCCGGATGCCATTTTAGTTCCAGCCGGAAATTCCCCGGCATTGACCTCGAGAAGAATTTATCATGTATTATCCGCGAAAATCCTGAGGCTTACCTCGCTAAAGACGAGCTCGCTGTCCCGGCCGCTTCCTTAATCAACACATTACCGTTCTCATCGGGTACATTAATGAAAGACCTTATTTTAGGATATAGGGATAAAAATATGGTCTCCATTGAAAAGAGTGCAACCGAGTATTTGGAACTTTATGCAAAAACCGTTATACCATGTCTTGTGCAATTGGTAGTTCAATATGGAATCAGCCTAGAAGCACACCTTCAAAATGCCATTGTCGTTTTTAAAGAAGGGAAACCTTCTAAATTGATGATTCGAGATAACGGAGGTATTCGGATTCATAGAGGGAAATTTAGCCAATGGGTTGATTCAGTGAAACTTGATAATTCCACTAACCTTTTGACTGACAGACCAGAGGATCTCTATCAAATGTTCTCTCACGCTGTCCTTCATAATCACTTTGGGGAAATAATTCTCAATCTGACAAAGGAGTTTGGAATTAATGAGTCTATTTTATGGACCCAGGTAAAAGACGTATTAAGCAAGGCCATAAGTATTATCAGTAATCAAAATAATTGTACTGAACAAGCATCTGAGTTTGAAACATGGGTTCTTGGACCGCACACTTACCTTAAAGCTCTCTTGAAAATGAGGCTAAATCATTCGGTTACCGATAACATTTATGTTCCTGCACCAAATCCACTATTACCAGGGAAGAAGGGAGAAATAGAATGAGACGAAATCCATCATACAGCCAAAAGGCAGAATCATTTATAACCCAATGGTCAAAGGATGAATTAACTTGTATAACTGAGCTGCGAAGGAACAATTCTCCCCTGGCAGAGAGCTATCCATATTTTGCTAATCTTGGACGTCGTCATATATTGAATAAACTGGCTTCCGCACTGCTGCGGGAAGATGTGAAGAATCTTTATTCCCAGTCTGTAGAATTGAAGAGAATCGGCTCAGTCTACGTGACAAGTTTACTGAAGGTTTATAAAAAGTGGGAACCCTTCCTTCTTCAGCTGCAGACTTTATCTTTAAAAGAAGATTTAGTCTATCGAATGACAGCCTTTGATGATTATATACTTCTGTTCCCTATTAAAAAAGAGTACGCCTTTAACCGGCTGATTTTAGAGGGAGATATCCTCCTGATCGGCAAAGACTGGAACCGGACAGTCGAAACTGCTAGTGAATTGCTGAGGCTAATTGGCTTGAAGCAGAACAACAATGACCTAGGAAGGGAGCTGGACAACGGTACAGCCAATATTACAATGGCTTACGTACGCCATGACAGTTGGTCAAAAAAATTGAAAGACGAAGGGGAAGCACTTAAGGTTTCGACAATTCTTCAATATGCTTTAGCTAAAAAGGCAATGCAACCCGAGTGGAGCTCTTTGTTACTTTTTGAACAGCTTGCCTTAGAGGGGCATCATCTTCATCCGGGCACAAAAACTAAGACAGGCATGTCACCTTTGGATGTCGCTCGATATTCGCCAGAGTTTCATGAGGAGTTTCCAATTTGCTTTGCTGCAGTCCACAAGGATTATCTTCTCTCAACAGAAATAACACAAAATACAATCGAGAGACTATTTCCAATACAAAATAGGAAATGCAGAGAGATCCTAAGCGGAAAAGGTCTGAATCCTTCAAACTATCAGCTTCTTCCTGTTCATGAATGGCAATTCAAACATACACTGACCTCCATGTACGGGGCGGAAATCGAAAGAAAAATCATTGTTCCCCTTCCTTCTATAAAGGACATGGGAGCAGCTACCTCGTCATTTCGTACCCTGCTGCCTTCGACAAAAAATTGTTTTATAAAGCTTGCAGTAAACAGCCAAATGACATCAACTGTCCGTTCAATTTCTACAAATACAGCCATGAATTCCACCGCTTTCAGCTGTATGCTAAATGAAATCCTAAGAAGAGAACAACATCTGGACAACTTTTTACCGCTAAACGAGACGGCGGGCTTTGCTTTTACATCAAATGACAATGACCTGGCAAGAAATTTAACGGTAGTGATAAGAGAAAATAAAGAAAATGAACTTGCCCAAGATGAGATCCCTATTGTAGGCAGCTGTTTGTATAATAGCTCTCCGTTTACAAATAAGACCGTCCTTGAAGAAATTATCGAAGAGTATAATCAGCATCACCAGTTATCCAAAAAAGCCGGGGTCATCAGCTTTCTAAATGACTATTTGTCAATTACAGTTCCAGGATTTCTAACTTTAATGACTAAGTATGGTGTTGCTTTGGAGGGGCATCTCCAAAACAGCATTCCCGTTTTCAAACACGGAAAGCCGGTACGATTTTTTTTCCGCGACTGGGGTGGAGCGCGGATTTATATAAAACGGTTGGAATCCTGTGGCCTTGACCTGAAATTTCATCCGGGAAGCATGACGCTCACAGATGATCGTAACGAGATGTATGCGAAGGCACATTATACAATTTTCCAAAGTCATTTTGGGGAAATTATCCGCTTGCTGACAGAAATATCTGGCGTAAATGAAAGGGTATTCTGGCGCGAGGTAAAAAGAGCATGTGATGAGGTATTTTCTTCATTATCTTTTGAAGTTGAGGAATCCGTCAAAGAAGATCAAGCATATTTTTTTCAAGACAAAGTGAAGCATAAAGCACTGGCAAGCATGAGAATAACTAAAGCGGACAACTACATGTACAGTACGGTAGCAAATCCATTAGGGAAGAATAATCAATCATGATGCTTTTCGAAACGTTGCGAAGTGATTTCGCTTTAAAATCAAGTTCATATCGTCGGTTTTTATACGGAAGCTTCTTTGTCAGGACAGCCGATTGGATGGAACTTACCATTTTAAACTGGGTGGTTTATCAATGGACCTCTTCGGCTGTTGCTCTGGGAGCAGTAAATGCCTGCAGGTTGCTGCCTGTCTTTCTCTTTTCTGCGGCTGCTGGTTCTGCAGCTGACCGGTTCCAGCGCAGGAACTCACTATTTATTCTTTACGGCGCTTTATTCCTGATGACAGTATGGATGTCCTTTAACATCAAAGACCCATCTTCATTCGGTATGCTCACTTTTATTATCGTCTTAAAATCTATCCTGATGAGTTTTGAAGTTCCTATTAGAAATGCATACCTGTCAGATATTGTACCAGCATCTATGCTCGGAAGTGCCATTACACTTCAAACCACCTGCATAAATGTTGCTAGAATGATTGGACCAGCCTTAGCGGGAGTATTGCTTGCATCCTTTCCTCCCGCCTTGTTGCTTTTTTATGTATCGCTTGGTACATTGTTTGTTTTGCTTTCTCTATGGACCATTCCTCAGGACGAACAAAATGTTTATAAAGGTAACCAAACTCATAAATCAATAAGCGAAACCTGGCAATATTTAAAAAAGGAACCAGCCATCCCCTCTATCCTTTTGCTGGCAATTGCACCTATGATCTTTGGGTTCCCATATACAACTATGCTTCCCCTGCTATCAGAGGAACTTATGGACACAGGATCAGAGGGTTTTGGCTTACTACTCTCCGTTTCGTCTGCCGGTGCAATCATTTCGACAGTAGTCTTATCGTGGAGGCAGCCATATACCGGAGGCAAGTGGCTGATTCTCTCATCGCTTGGTTTCGGTGCTAGTTTAATTCTGTTTACAGCCTTCAGCCAAATCAAGGTCCTTGCTTTTATATTAATCTTCCTAGTGGGATTTTCCAGCCAATATTACCGTACTCTTAGCAGGATTATAGTTCAATTAAAAGTAGCCGAAGAACACCGTGGCAGGATCCTCAGCTTCGCTTTAATGGACAGAGGGTATATTCCTTTGGGCGCTATACTGATTGGATTCGTTGCCAATATTTTTGGCGCTTACAGTGCAGGACTTTTTATGGGAATAGGAACCATAGTAATAACACTAATTATTTCACAAAGCAACCGAAGAATGTGGAAGGAGTAAACTATGAATCTTGAAAGACTCAAAGAACATTTGGGCTGTATGGTTAAAAAAATTGATAACAAGCCAATCTGTTCCTACATATATGATTTACACAGTTTAAAAAAACATGCCCAAAGGATTGTGGACTCTCTTCCAGACTTTTGTTCCGTTTTTTACGCCGTCAAGGCGAATCCCGATGAAAGACTGATATCGGTATTGACGAACATAGTCGATGGTTTTGAAACTGCATCGGAGGGGGAGGTTAATAAAATCAAGAGACTATCAACCCTCCCAATCATTTTCGGAGGACCAGTTAAAAAAGACCAGGAAATTTCCTATTTAGCCGATGGAACTCTTCGAATGATGAATATCGAAAGTGAACATGATATGCACCGGATCAACCAGTTTGGCAGAGAAGCAGATAAAATACTGCCTGTTTTACTGCGTGTTAATTTGAAATATAACGTTAGCAGCAGTTCTCATAAAATGACAGGTGTCCCGACACAGTTTGGGATTGAAGAGAAAAGGATTCCTAAGATTCTGGGCCAGCTAGATCTTTTTCCATATTTAGATGTGAAAGGCTTCCATTTCCATGCAATGAGTAACAATCTTCTTGCTGATGAGCACCTTACTTTTGTTAAGATGTGCCTGGAAAATACTTTGAAATGGAAAAGATCATTTTCATTAGAATTGGAAACGGTAAATATTGGAGGCGGGATTGGTATCAATTATGATACGCCTTCAGAACCATTCGATTGGGATGTATTTAGTGAGGGAATTCATCAAATGAGAGAATCATTTCATGAAAATAAACTAAGGTTAATAATCGAACTCGGCCGTTATATGACTGCACATTGCGGGTTTTATGTGACAGAAGTAATGGATATAAAAAAGAATTACGGGGAATGGTTTGCTCTCGTTAGAGGCGGTACCCATCATTTGAGACTTCCCGCAGCATGGAAAATGAGCCATCCATTTTCAGTGTACCCAGTAGAGCATTGGAGGTATAAACAACTCCCAAGACCTAAAGTTAAAAACGAATTGATCACCATTGCCGGTGAGCTTTGTACCCCAAACGATCTTCTCGTCAGGAAAGAATTCCTTAAAGACCTTAAAGCAGGAGACCTTGTCATTTTCCATTTAGTCGGAGCTTATGGTTGGACCATCTCTCACCATGATTTTCTGTCGCATCCACGCCCGGAGTTTCATTATCTTTAATAAACGGACTTGCAGCATGATTAAAAGGATTACTCTTCGCTTTCTCAGTCCAAAAGATGCAATGCCAGTAGGACTTTTTCTACTGGTTTTTTTACTCTCCTAGTAAAAAAGTTGATTCTAGCTGTACTTCTCTCCATCGGCATTTGGATTCCTTGTTTGTTAATGATGCATTTTTCTTAATAAAGTAAGGAAAAATACTCATTGAGTCCTTCAGTCTTTTTAAGGCGAATTAAATCATTGCAAGTTTTGTCTAATTAGTCAAAGAACTTTAGGTTACAAGGATATAAGTATTTGCTTATATAGGAATTGAGGTGACAATTAAATGCCATTGCTAAATATGAGTAGTGCCAGCCTGTACTATACAGTAAAAGGAAGCGGAACTCCGATTGTTTTTATCCATCCTCCAGTATTGACTTCAGTCAACTTTCAATATCAATTAGAAGAACTCTCGAAAAATTTTCAGATAATTACCTTTGACATTAGAGGACACGGAAAAAGCCCTTACTCCCCAGAACCCATAACCTATCAACTGATTATCAAGGATATCATTTCACTATTGGACCACCTTAATATAAACAAAGCGTTTATATGCGGATATTCGACGGGCGGTTCTATTGTTTTAGAATTCATGCTGACGTTTCCTGAGAGAGCTTTGGGGGGAATTTCGATTGGGGCAATGCCCGATGTAAATGATGATTACTTGAGAAGGAAGATATCCTTAGCAATCAAGCTTTCAAGCAAAGGGGCTATAAACTTGTTAGCCTGGTCTATTTCATGGAGTAATTCAAATAATATAAAGCTGTTTAAATATATGTTTTCGGAAGCTAAAAAAGGGGATTACCGCAATATTGAGCAATATTATCGGTTTAGTCTAAAATACAATTGTGTCAATCAACTACATAAGATAACTTTGCCTATCTTATTGGTTTATGGCAAGAAGGATAAGCCTTTTCACTCTTATGCAAGGCAATTGCATGAAAAATTGCCTCAAAATGAATTGCATTTTATCGAGAATATTGACCACCGGATCCCGACTAAGGCTGCAAAAGAACTTAACCAGCTAATTTCTCAATTTGTAAACACAAAATGACAGGTATCCAAGGGTATCTGTCACCCTTCTTTAGTGTTCGCTTTCTTTATGGGCACTTTGAGTATAACAGGAACATTTCATAGTATCCCTACTCGAGTTGATTCGGAGGTTAAAGTCCCATACTCTCCACTATCTAAAAAAAGCTAAAATCAAATTTTAAGTCATTCATCAACTCTGAAGTTCGTTTACCGTAATGAATCTACACCCTTCTGTACTCAATGTCTCCAAGATTCCATCTAGTGTCTTAAACTCTTCGCCTGTCTGATCGTACATCGGATGCAGTAAAATAATGGAGCCCGGTTCTATATTGTTCTTGATGTAATTTATTTTGTCAGATGAATTGGCGTAATAGGAATCGGGTTCCAAATTCCAGGTGATCGTGTCGATATTTTGCTGGTCCAGGTAATAAGGGAGGGCGAGCAGTTTTTTACCATTAGGCGGCCGGAAGTCAATTTCACCGTTAAAGCCGGCTTTTACTATCAGTTTATTGGTTTTCTCGATTTCCTCTTCGATAAAGGAAGGGGATTTGAACACCATCCGGTTGTGGGAGTATGTGTGATTCCCGATTTGATGTCCTGCCCTGGCAATCATTTCTGCCGCTTCTGGATTTTTTTCGATTTCATTGCCAATCAGGAAGAATGTTGCCTTAGCATCGTACTTCTCTAGTATTGGCAAAATGTCTGCCACTTGTTGTGTCGGGCCATCATCAAAGGTTAAAGCGACTACTTTTTCGTCGGTAGTAACATGGGCTGTCAGTCCGCCGAACAATTGAAAAGTCCTCGAATTCATCAATGTATAAGCCCCTAGCAAAAGAATAGTTATAGTTCCAAAATAGATGATTCTTTTTTTCATAAGTTACCTCTTAATCAACTGATTTTTTCGCCATTCTGTTGTGTATTTCCCTGCTTTATATTCAAAGCTTCCCCTTAAACAATCCGATCCGCTTTATTTCTTCAAGATGAATCGCAGACAGGCCCTCAAGGATTTCCATTCCTTTATCGGTAACATCAACAAAGACACTCCGCCCGTCTTCCGGGTTTTTCCTGCGTGAGACCAGTCCTGACTTTTCACAGCGGTCAATCAGGCCAACGCATGAATGATGGGTGATTTGCATTCGTTCTGCCAGCTCGCTCGGTGTAGCATAATCTCTTTCCGGGTACCCTTTTATGGCTAGCATCAATTGATGCTGCTGGGCTGTGATCCCCATATTTTCTGCTGCTGTTTCACTGAATTTCTGAAACTTTCTCAATTGGTATCGAAACTCAGCAAGGTACTCATATACGTCTTTACTAAGCAAAAATTCCACCTTACTTTCTTATTGATAAATATATCTTAACACGATATAATTAAAATACAAAATATCGTAATACGATATTTATATTTAAATAAAGGGGTGCTTTTTATGGATTTTTTTTCATTATCTATCTCCACACTCTATTTCCGGAGTCATTATTTTTCTAGCCGGCAGTTTATTAACCATTTATTTGAACATTAAAGTTTATAAGCTTTAATACGGGATTAAATCTATATACAGGAATCGATCTTTTTTAGTAAAATAATCCTTTGTCACTTTTTCCTCGCCTAATCTATAGTTGATAGGGAATGCAAAGTTAGGTCCATCGAACACAAATGAATGGAATTCTCCATTCTCTCCGCAAATATCATGGTCTTTCGGATAATCCTTGATAAACTCCCTGTCATATACTTTGCCTGCATAGGATGGGGCCAGCGCTTCTAAATCAACACATGTAAGGACCGTTTTGAATCCAAAATCGATAAACTCCCGGCTTACTTCCTCCACTGGTAAACCCCAGAGCGGAAAAACAGGGGATAATCCCGATGCTGCAAACAATTTCTCCCGATATTCCCGAACATCCTGAAGATGTATGTCGCCAAAAGAGATATGGGTAACTCCGTCTTCTGTCATGCCAGCTATAGCTTTTCCCATTATTTGCTGATACTTTTCATCCGGACAGTCCTGCGGAAGCCAAACCTCTCGTAATTGAATTCCCAATGACTCAGATTGGAGCTTCAACAGCTCATAGCGAACTCCATGAATCGATACCCGGTCGAATCCTTCTGTCAGCGTCACGAGCAATGAATCAACCTCAAAATCAGGGTTGTTTTGTATTTTGTAGAGTGCCAGCGTAGAGTCCTTCCCGCCACTGAATGAGATTGCAATTTTCATTTTGGTCCTCCTATACTCTGATTCGCCTTTTTACGCTGATTGTATATGCAACAATTACCGCTTTTAATTAAAATACCTTCAACTTATTATACCTGATTACGCAGCTTGTGACATGTTGACCAAATGGTCACAAGAGTTCAAATTCCTACTCATATAATGAAGGATCCACTACTGCCGTATAGACTAAGTAAACCACCATACAGATGGCCATTGTGATGAATCCCCATCCGAGAATGATTTGATCAACTACTAAATAATTATTGCATAGCTGATCGTTTGCTTGAATATATAACCAGCCCATACCCAGAAAAGCCAATGTAAAAAATCCAATGGTATAATTTTTCCGGTTCTTGCTGAGTTTTTTCCAGGAATCTCTTAGAGGCACTCCCGCGAGGAATGGCAAACTGATAAACTTGAAAAATTCTATACTATTTACAGTCAAGGCTTCATCCATGGTGCGCGGCAGCATCCAATAACCCATTATGATGATAAAAAGAAAGATTCCAGGGATGCCATCTTGATTATATTTTGAAAAGAAATGAGGAAAGCGCTGCTGGAAAAAAAGCCCCATGAAAAAGCCGGCGATTACCAGCATCGGCATTTGCATATGCATGTGAATGATCATGACGGATTCCATTAAGTTTGCAACTGGAGGAAGCATTAAACCGATTAAAAGGACAAGCCCGATTAGAAACTGATTCATTGTTATTTCCCCCTGTCTGCTTTTAGAGTCTCTAACAACTTATCTGCTGCCTCATTTACCTTTGTAAAATCCATTACATCCACTAGTGCGCCTTGCCGGTCAACTAAATAAAACGCTGAATTATGAGCGAAGTTCCCATATCCATCTGGAATCACAATGACGCCAAACTTCTCCAGCAAGGTATCTAACTGATCCTGATCCGGTATCCTGGCCATTCTCCATGTCTCCCCATTACTTCCGAATAAATCCTTATACTTGTTTAAGGTAGCTGGATCATCTTTGCCCGGGTCAAAGCTTATGCTTAAAAAAACAATATCCTTGCCTATATATTCACTCGGAAGCAGATCATACACCTGCGACATATTTTCTTCTAATTTAATGCATATCGTAGTGCAGCCTGTATAAATAAAAGTGATAAAAACATACTTACCTTCAAATTCAGATATAGAATAGGTCCGACCCTCACTATCCTCAAAGGTTACTTGTGGAAACTGGGGCTGTTCCTCAACCAGCTTTGACACTCTTGCTGTCTCAGCTGTATAAGCAGTGAATCCGTCTGTTCCTGTATAAAATAAAAGCAGTCCAAACACCAGAACAACTATACAAGATACGGTCGTTTGCCGATTTTTGATCAAATTGATCACTTCCCATTTTTTCTTTGGTAAAAATCTCGATTTCACATATCGTGCTGATTTGAAAGAGATAGCCCTGAAACAGGAGCTATCTCTTCGATTACTTTAAAAAAGGTTTTTGCATGGAGATTGGTGTCCAGTTCCAGCGCCTAGCCAGTTTTCATCCTCGAATTTGCTCCTCGAGTATCTTGCGAGAAGCGGCAGCTTTAGCAGCTCGAGTCGTTTCGGTCCTGCCAATGAAGTCAAAGAACGACTTCAATGGCAGGCCCTCCAACGCTTGTCGGGGCTGACCAAGGCGCTTGCGCTTTTCTTTTTACCAAGTTTTAAAGGGCGGTGATCCTGGAGGAGCATTCATGATCATGTCTGCGATTGGCAAGACGTAAGCCATTGAAACAACCACCAGCATAAGTACAACCCAGATTCCCCAGCGCTCTGTCCAGTATGGAGTTTTCGCCGCTCCTGCTTCCTCTTCCGCAATTGGGAATTCGGTTACTCCCTTTGGTGCAAAGAACATGAGGTTGAACACCGCATAAACCTGGAGGATCACGCCAATCAGCAATAAGCTTGCTCCAATGCCTACAGCTGCCATATAAGGATTCCATCCAAGCGTTTCTGCAAAATTTCCATAGGTTGTGAATGAAGTTCTTCTTGGTGAACCGAAGAGACCTGCAGCATGCATGGAAATCGACATGATCACTATACCGATAGTCCAAATGACGGTTTGAATGACACCCAGTTTATTCATGGCAGGAGTCAATACACGTTTTGACAGGTACGGAACCAGCCAGTAACTGATGCCGAAGAAGGTCATGATGACAGACATACCAAGCGTTAAATGGAAGTGGCCTACCACCCACATCGTATTGTGTACAACCTGATCCAATTGGTTCGTGCTTTGCGCAATTCCGCCAGCTCCAGCGGGAATGAAAGCTACCATGGCGATAAACGGCGACAGGAATCGTACATCTCCCCATGGCATCTTTTTATACCAGCCAACTAAACCTTTTCCGCCTTTCGCTCTTGCTGTACGTTCAAAAACCCTGAACATCGCGTATGCGGTCATTAGAGAAGGAAACCCGATTGCAAGGCTCATGAATACGTGCATATATTTGATGGACTCTGAAATGCCCGGATCAATGATCTGATGGTGAAAACCGCCGGTTATGTTCATGATTACTAACGGGATGACAACCATACGTGTTAAAAGATCATTCCAGCGGTTTCCCCCGATTATTTTTGGTACGATTACATACCATGCTGATACAGCCGTCAGATACCAAATGTTAACGGCAGTATGGCCAAATGCCCAGAAAAGAGTACGCGCCAGCAATACATTTATGCCGTCAGTCCATCCAAGTGTCCAAGGAATGATCATGAAAAGGACTTCTACGGCAACAAAAGCTGTTGCGCCGACTAACAGGACAAAGACACCAGTTGCAAAGAAGGCGAGGATCGGGAGATGTTGTCCCTTGTGATTCCTTCTCCAGTTTGCGACCTGAGTAAACGCTCCCAGCGAAAGCATCCAGATGCCCAGAACAATGAATACCAAGCCAAAGTAAAACATTGGCGATGCAGCCATTGGCGGGTAGAAGGTGTACATGACGGAGGCTTCATTCTTTAAAATCGGAATGACGACCAAAACAAATCCGAAAATCTTCATCCAAAAACCGATCCATGCCATTTTTCTTACTTTAGGAAGCAATCCTCCAAGTGTGTGGGAGAGGCCGGCATAAAAATATCCTATTGTGAAAAATGCGGATAATACAACAACTAACAGAATTCCATGGGCCGTCAGCACCTGGTAATAGTTAAGCCATGGCGGCAGTTGCAGGACACCGGCACGATTGAGCCCTTGCAGCAAGCCCAAGAAACCGCCTAGCAGCAATGCGATAAATGCGATAGATAAGTATGATTTCGAGATTCTTGCATCTTCCTGGCTGATTCCTAATATCTGATTTGTTTTGTGATTAAATGAAGTTGTTTTTAATGCAGGTTGCACATTCTTTCCCCCCTTTTATTTTACGATGATTTTCGTGCTCATTGCCTGGTGCCCAGCACCGCAATATTCGTTGCATAACACCAAATATTCACCTGGTTCATCAAACTTTTGAGATATTTTTTGGATATGCCCCGGCATAACCATTGCGTTCAAATTCGTATTTGCCACCTGAAAACCATGGACAACATCTTTTGACGTTAAAGTGAAATGGACAGTTGATCCAGCAGGAACTTCGATTTCCATCGGTGTAAAACTAAATACCTGAAGGGTCATGACGACTTCAAACGCATTTTCACCAATTTGTTTGATTCCCGGCTCGTCAAACGGAGCTGTTTCATCAACCTTTTGGGGATCGATCGTTTCTTTATGGCTTGGGGGCCCCATTCCCAATGCCACTGCCTGGTACCCAGTAAAAATCATGAACCCCATGATCATGCCAAAACTTAAAAACAGCCAGATTTTTTCATCCAAATGCATCTTGTTCGCTCCCCCTTCTATACTCTTGCCATATAGAGTCCAAATAGAATAAAGTACGTAGCAAGAATCACTGCTCCTACTACTCCAACTGATATCCAGGTTCCTATCTTCGATTTGTCACCACTGGCAACCTCTCCGATTTCATCCTGAACTTCTGCCTGGGCCTTTCCGTCTGTTGCTTTCAACCAAATCCCCTCCTTTGATTTCTTACCTTCATCTTAATTGCGAATGATTATCAATGTAGTGAGTCAAATCACATATAAAACCCCTGGGAGTACTAGAATTTTATCTTTTTTTAGGAATGAATTCCGAATCTTAAGCAAACAAAAACCCTCGCTGCTTGTGACGAGGGTTTTTAAAAGTAAGTTGAAATTTCCCGAAAAAATTTTAGCTCGATTACTCCCCTTCATACGCTTCGAACTCCCTATGTAGTTCGAAATGAGTTTATTAGTTTTCAAAAGAGGGTAAACAATCATCTATCAAGAAAGCTAACTTCGGTTTTTCCATCATGGGATTTTTAAATTTCTCAGCACGTAAATAGTACAACAGGAGGATTTCATATGTTTAAGGATATTTTGACTTCAGAAGAACATAATTTAGTGAAAGAATTAAAATATAGGGTTATAGATGTGGCTAATAAAAACGAAAGAGAATCCATTCATGGCGAAATCAATGCCATTTTTGAACAGGCAAAAGCTCGTTTTCTATCCAATTTAAATAATTAGTCTTTATTAATTCTCCACTGACAAAGAGGCAGAAAAACCAATTGGTTTTTCTGCCTCTTGTCTTTATCAATCCTTTTCTTAACTGATGTTCCTGAATTTTCATTTCAATAATCCAGCTTCTCTTAAATACTCCCGTGCTGTCTCCTCAGCCGACTCCCCTTCTACATTCACCTGGTAATTCATTTTCCGCATTTCGTCATCAGTGATTTTACCGGCCAGTTTGTTGAGTGCCTTGACGATTTCGGGATATTTTTCTGCTGTTTCAGCTCGCATGAGAGGGGCTCCCTGATATGGAGGGAACAAGTTTTTATCATCTTCAAGTACAACTAGGTTGTATCGTTGGAGCTCACTGTCGGTTGAGTAGGCATCAACCAGATTTATCTCACCATTTTTGATCGCCCTGTACCTGAGTTTCGGTTCCATTGTGATCAGGCTTGGCAGGTTGAGTCCATAGAGTTTTTGGAGTCCTTTATATCCATCTTCCCTATCTGAAAATTCAAGTGTGAAGCCTGCTCTTAGCGAGGGTTCAATCACTTTTAAGTCAGAAATGGTTTTCAGGCCATTTTCTTCAGCCAGCTGTTCAGGAACCGCTAGAGCATAGGTATTGTTATAGTCCATTGGCTGAAGCATTTCCATACCAAACTCTTTTTTCATCCCTTCCCTTGCCTGCTGGTATACTTCTTCCCTGTTTGTGCTGCTGGCTGTTTCTTTTAAAAATTCCGAAATAGCCGTGCCGGTGAATTCAGGATAGATGTCAATATTGCCGTTTTCCAATGCTGCAAAAACAAATGAAGTCTTCCCCAGTCCAGGTTTCAACTGGACAGAATGGTCCGTTTCTTCTTCAATAAGAAGTTTATACATATTGATCAAGATCTCTGGTTCGGAACCCAGTTTTCCTCCAATGACAATCTCTTCTTCATTTTTTCCGCCTAAAAATGGAATGACCATTATGAAAAGGACTGCTAAGGATAAGGCACCAATGGTGATAAGGGATTTTTTAAAGGAAACCGTTTCAAACCTTCTAAGCACAAGGTCGAACAGGATGGCAAGCAAGGCAGCGGGTATTGCGCCAAGAACGATTAATGCCGTGTTATTCCTGTCGATTCCGAGAAGGATCAGGTCACCTAATCCGCCCGCTCCAATCAGCGCGGCAATCGTCGCAGTTCCTACAATCAAGACCATCGCTGTTCGAATTCCAGCCATAATGACCGGCATCGCCAATGGGAGTTCAACTTTAAGCAAACGGCGCTTGCTGTTCATTCCCATGCCCCGAGCGGCTTCAATTAATGATGGATCCACCTCATTTATTCCTGTATATGTATTCCTTAAAATCGGCAGCAGCGCGTATGCCACAAGGGCAATGATTGCAGGGACTTTGCCAATCCCGAATAAAGGAATCAACAACCCGAGCAGCGCAAGGGATGGGATTGTCTGGAGGATCGCAGTAATCCCAATGATTCCTTCTGAAATCCGCTTCCTTCTTGTCAGGAAAATTCCAAGAGGAATGGCGATTAAGACTGCAAAGAACAGCGCAATGAAAGAAATCTGGATATGCTCCAGCAGAGCACTTAAAAGCTCGTCTTTTCTATCTGTAAAAGTGGAAATCCAGCTATTCATTTAATCCCCTCCATCTGCCGGGATAAGATCCGGATCATTCCCTGTCTATCTATGGTGCCGATAATTTCTTCCATTTCTTTAACAGCTACCTGTTCATGTTCACTCAATAAGGCGAGGATTTCATTTATCGGCATACGGGAGGATATGACAGGTAGCTGGTCCATTTCTCCTTGATTTGCAGGCTTGACACCTTCACGAATATCCACGATTTCTGCCTGGGCCTGGTCAATCCCGACAAACTCTCGGACAAAGTCATTCGCAGGCTGTTGGAGCAGCTCTTCCGGAGTTCCGGTCTGGATAACTTCTCCATTCTTCATCAGGCAAATCCGTTCTCCGAGTTTAAGTGCTTCACTCATATCATGCGTCACAAATACGATGGTTTTCTTTATGTTCTTTTGCAGTTCGATAAGATCATCCTGAAGCTTCTCTCTGCTTAGGGGATCCAAGGCGCTGAATGGCTCGTCCATTAATATAATGGGCGGGTTTGCCGCAAGCGCCCGGGCGACGCCAATTCTTTGCTGCTGCCCTCCTGATAATTCATGAGGCAGTCTTTTCCGGTACGTTTTTGGATCGAGTCCAACCATATCCAGTAATTCATTTATTCGGTGATCGATTTTTTCATGCTCCCATCTTTTCATTTCCGGAACAACCGCAATATTTTCTTCAATCGTCATATGTGGAAATAAAGCAATCTGCTGAAGGACATATCCAATGTCCCAGCGAAGCTCGTGAATATCATAGTCACTGATTTTCTTATCCTTGATTTTAATGTATCCTTTTGTAAGAGGAATCAACCGATTGATCATTTTTAGAGTTGTCGTTTTTCCGGAGCCGCTCGGACCAATCAGGACAAGCAGTTCCCCTTCTTTGATATGTAAATTAAAATTCTTTACCGCAAAGGTTCCATCGTCATATTTTTTCGATACATCTTCAAAACTGATCACTTTTTCACCCCTATATCTCTCTTGATTTTCTTTGATATTGTTAGCACTTTGAGGATTTCTTATTTTTGGTTATGTATTAGAAAGGCTTTCACAGGAATACAAACTACATACTATCAAAAGTTCAGCCTTTTTGAAAAAAGAAGGGCTGCTGAGCAGGTACTTTGATAGGTGAAACATTAAATCCGTTATCCTAACCGGCTATATCACTTCTTTATGTGACCCGTTTCCTCATTGCTTCCCTTAACCGGGCACATATCTCTGCTTTATGTGACCCGTTTTCTCCTTGCTTCCCTTAACCGGGCACATATCTTTGCTTTATGTGACCCGTTTCCTCATTGCTTCCCTCAACCGGGCACATATCTCTGCTTTATGCGACCCGTTTTCTCATTGCTTCCCTTAACCGGGCACATATCTCTGCTTTATGTGACCCGTTTTCTCCTTACTTCCCTTAACCAGGAACATCCTTAATATGATTGATTTCCCCCCTTCCTTTACCCTGACCTAAGAAAAATATTCCAATAAAAAAACTGTAAAACCATTTGGCTTTACAGTTTTTTTGTAGTCCTTATTTTAAAATTTCATCAATCATGTTCAGTTCTGCTTCACTGAAATTAAGACGATTCAGCGCAGCGACGTTTTCTTCAATCTGGCTGACCTTGCTTGCACCGATGAGTGCTGAGGTGATTTTCTGTTCCCTGAGCACCCATGCAAGTGCCATCTGGGCAAGTGACTGGCCGCGTTCCTGCGCCACTTCATTTAGCTTTCTTACCTTTATCAGAACCTCTTCAGATACATCTCCTTCGTTCAGGAAGCTGTTTGGCTTCAAGGCCCTGGAATCTGCCGGAATTCCATTGATATACCTGTTGGTCAGCAATCCTTGTGCCAGCGGAACAAATGCGATTGATCCGACTCCTTCTTCTTGAAGCAAATCAGTGAGTCCATCTTCTACCCAGCGGTTGAGCATCGAATAGGCAGGCTGGTGGATCAGCAATGGAGTGCCCAGCTCTCTTAAAATTCCGATTGCCTGCTTCGTTTCTTCTACACCATAATTGGACAGCCCTACATACAACGCTTTTCCTTGCCTTACGACATGGTCAAGCGCCATCATTGTTTCCTCCAAAGGCGTTTCCGGATCTGGTCTGTGATGGTAAAAGATATCGACGTAATCAAGGCCCATCCTTTTCAGACTCTGGTCGAGACTGGACACGAGATATTTTCTTGAACCCCAGTCGCCGTAAGGCCCCTGCCACATTCCATAGCCAGCTTTTGTCGAAATCACCATCTCATCACGGTATCCTGAAAAATCCTTCCTGAGAATTGCACCAAAGTTTTCCTCTGCTGAACCAGGTGGCGGACCATAGTTATTCGCAAGATCAAAATGAGTAATGCCTAGATCAAAAGCTTTCCTAATTAACGAACGGCCATTCTCAAAGGAATCCTGTCCTCCGAAATTGTGCCATAAGCCCAGGGAAATGGCCGGTAATTTAAGGCCTGATTTGCCTAACCTGTTATATGTCATTGAATTATAGCGATTGCTGTCTGGTTGATAAGCCATTAATTGAAACCTCCATTAAGTAGTCTGTTTTTTTACCAACCCAACGGGTCAGCTTGCAGCTTTTGTTCCCAAATCTCCTTTATTTTTTCTGCTTTTTCAATAGAGATGCTTGTATCTGAAGCAGATAGATTTTCAATCAGCTGCTCGAGATTCTTGTTTCCAGGAATGACGGCAGAGACCTCCTGATAATAAAGAATATACCTTAAAGCCAACTGGACCAACGATTCTCCCGGCTCCAGCAATTCCCTAAGAACAGGCAGGAGCTCTGCTCTTTTCATAAGCTGTTCCCGGCCCCAACGACTCCGGATGTCAGTAAAAATACTGTTCTCATCATATTTGCCTGAAAGCCACCCAGAATCAAGCGGAACTTTTACAATCAGTCCCACTTTTTTTTCTGCTGCCTTTTTGAAGGCTTTTCTTGGCTCCTGGTGAAAAATGTTGAACATCACCTCAATAACCTGGCTTCCGGTATTTCGAATCAGCTCGTCCATTTCTCTCGCAGTGTCCACTGAAGCTCCATAAGCACGGATCTTGCCTTCCTGTTTGAGTGACTCCAATACTTCAAAATGATTTGTGCTTCCAGTCAGGATTTCAAACGGCGGATTATGAAGCAAAATGGAATCAAGATAATCCGTTTTAAGCCGGCGCAAGCTATTTTCAACCGAACTGCGGATTTTCTGCGAATCAAAATTCAGGGTGTTATCTGGATGATGACCGAACTTGCTATTAATCACGGCCTCACTCCTTCTTCCAATAAGAGCTTCCCCAAGCAATGACTCACTATTGCCTCCGCCATAATTAGGGGCGGTATCAAAGAAATTGCAGCCCTGATCAAGCGCTTCATGCACCAGCTTGATTGCATGATTGTCCTCCATACCTTCCCAGTCCCTGGCGTTCCCGAGCTGCCATGCACCAAAACCAACTTCCGGCACCTTTATCCCTGTGCTTCCAAGCTGCCTGTAATTCACCTTCTTGCCCTCCTCTCAAAAATCAACGATCACGCTGTTTGCACCCTGTCATCAACCAGGACCTTCTTCTCCCAGACTCGGCTCTTCCATCTAATATACATGATGATTCCTCTGAACCATTCATCAATGATAAAGGCAATCCAAATGCCAGAAAGGCCTAAACCCATTGTGATTCCTAAAAGGTAGGCGAGCGGAACACTGATCCCCCACATCGAGACAAGAGCCATCTTCACCGGGAATACCGCATCTCCGGCTGCCCGGAGAGAACTGATCACAACTATATTAAAGGTTCTCCCAGGTTCAAGGATCAGACACAAGAGCAGAACCTTGCTTCCCTCCCTGATGATTTCCTTGTTATCGGTAAAGACCCCAAGTATAGGTTCTCTGATTGCAACGATTACCACGGTAATCGCCATTGTGATGATGATACTTAGTTTCAAGCTTTTTAATAGTTGATGGTAGGCCTTATCAAACTCTCTTGCCCCTACTTTGTATCCAATCAGTATTTGCGTGCCCTGGCCTATCGCGATGCCGAATAGCATCATAAATGACATGATGTTAAAGGTGTATACCCTTGTTGTCAGTGCCACAGCCCCAAGCAATCCTATAATGACGGTAATTGCCATCTGGCTGGTGTTATAAACAACATTTTCGCCAGCGGAAGGAACACCTATCTTCAAAATCTTTTTGATAAAAGATTTATTGAAGTTCAGATAGTCTTCTAAAGCAATTCTCATAGGGAGCCTGCGGTATAGAAATCGGAATATTAGAATCACTGCGATTGCACGAGATATGGCTGTCGAAATAGCCACACCCTGAACCCCCAATTCCGGGACGCCGAATAGTCCGTAAATAAATAAACTGTTACCTGCTAGGTGGATGATATTCATGACGACCGAAATCAACATTGCCTCTTTTGTTAATCCATTTGCCCGCAGTATAGCTGATGCCGTAACAAGGAGCGCCTGGGTAAAAAGTGTTCCGCCAACAATCGTTAAATACTGTTGAGCAAGACGGTGTATTTCGGGCGTCAGATTGAACAATTGTAAAAATAAATCGTTGAAAGCAACAACAATGATACTGACCAGCACTCCAAATATGAGATTCAGAGAGAGTGAGAGACCTGAAATCTTTCTTGCATCAACCTGGAGTCCAGCTCCAAGGTTTTGTGATACCAAAACTGCAGTTCCTGTGGCAACAAAACCAAATACGAGGATCATGAAAAATACGAGCTGATTGGCCACCCCTACAGCCGCAACAGCTTCGTCCGAAATATGGGACAGCATGAAAGTATCTGTGCTGCCCATTAACATATGCAAAAATAATTCTATAAATATAGGCCAGGTTAGAGCTAATAAGCCAATCTGTTTAGGCAGACTGTTGATTTTCTGTATAGTCATATTGCATTTCCACCTTTTAAAGTTCACTATGATGGTCAGTATTACGCTGGCCTTGTCATATTCAAAAGCAAGTTCAAACTTATTTTCTAAAATGGAAGAAAAAGAGGCAGAATGTAATTGCTGTTCTGCCCCCTTGAGAACTTAGTTTTTTGTGATGCTTACATTGTCCAGATAGACATTCGTTGCGGCATTACCGTCTAAAATATTGCCAAGCTCGAAAACGATCTTTCCATCAGCATAGGTTTCTTCAGTCATAACAAAAGTGACGCTGTGATGGGCCATTTCTGTCGTTAAATCAACTGTGTGTGTTGGCATATAGGCTATGAACCAAGGGTCGTATGACAGCTCTTTCCCTATATTGACATTCATTTTTCTTGGTACTTCCGCTCTTGCATCAAACGTTACTGTATATCTGCTGCCATTTTCAAATAGCAGCCCCTTTTGAAAGACCTGCGGGGCATATGATTGAGCGCCGACCTGTGAAATCGCAACCTTCAGTTGTTCATTTTCAATGGTCATCTCTCCACCTGCATATCCGCTCCATTGATCGCCCCACCATGCTGACCAGCTTTCAGTTCCATCCGAAAATGTTCCGTTGTCAATGCCAGGTGTGGAAACAGGCTCTTGCTCGGACGGAGCGTCTTTGACCTTTAACACCACGTTATCGATAAATACGTCATGTGCGCCGATTGGAGACGAAGCGTTTTTGCCAAGAAGCAGCTTCAAGGATACGATTTCATCGGCAGGCATAGTGAATTCATACGTGAATTGCTGCATTTCGGTATTAAGTGGTAACACTTGACTGAAAAATCTAGTGTAAGCAGCGTTTTCAACCGTAACCTCAGCCTTTCTCTCCTTTGTAGAACGAGCGGCAAAGCTAAGCTCATAGACTACTCCCTTAGCAAGGCTTAAATTCGGCTGTTCAAAAAGGACGCTCCATGGTTCATTGCCTTCATGGCCGATTGCCACTTTTGCTTCGCTGTTTTCCACAGAAATACTTGCTCCAGCATCAAAATGAATGTAACTCGTCCATGGAGAGATGCCGTCCGAGAAATCACCATTCTTCAATGGGTACAAGTCAATGTTCCCGTAATCCGGAATGTTTGAGGTCTTAAGCAAAACTACATCATCCAAGTAGACATCTCCAGTTCCCGATCCAAGATTAAAGACAATTTGTGCCTCCGAATCAGAAATTTCTTCTCCCATTGTAAAATCGAGAGTCTTCTCTTCCATACTGGAGGTAAGCTCGAATGTTTGCATTCCTGAATAATCCACAGAACCATCCTTATTCAAAATGCCCACCTGAATCGTTCTCGCTTCGTCAGCTCTTGCCTTAAATGTCGCTTTATAGTCATTTCCATTAATAAGATAAAGTCCTTGTTGGTTCAACTGGACAGCTGCAGGTTCAGTACCTCCATCTTCAATCGCTACATGGAGCTCTCTAGAGTTTTCAGAAACAGATGCCTTTGCAGCTGCCTCTCCGACAGAAAAATACCAGAACATTAAGCGGTCCATTCCACCCTGGTCAAACGTTCCGTTATATACATGATTTCCATCAGGTAGCGGCTGTTTTGGTTCATTTTCGTCTACTGGTGTCCCCGTGATATCCTCGACTCTCACATTGCCGATCCATACTGGGTTTGTTCCGTTCCCGCCAAGATTAAATTCAAGCCTGGCTCCGATATCCGTTCCATTCAGCATATCAAAAGTAAATTCATAGGTTTGCAGATCGCTCGTCAGGTTGAAAGACTCTTCATTTGAATATTTCACCCAACCTCGGTCAGCGCCCGCACCGACCTTTACCATCATGCTTCTGTCTGCTGTCGACTTTGCATCAAAGCTGACTTTGTATTTTCCGCCATTGCCAAGCGAGATGTTCTGAATCATTTGCAGGGAATAAAGCGCCGACCCCGGATTTAAAATTTCCGTTTTGGCAAAATTGGTGCCATCCAGGTTTTCAACTGAAAGGCTGCCAGCTCCGCCAAAATCCGGTAAGTGGACAAAATTCCAATACGTTGAATTCAGCTCATCACCAGGCATACTCACATCAGTAATTGCTTCCTCAAAATTCTGGTCATAAACTAAATTCCCGTCTTCCAACGGCTGTTTCGCATCTGCAGGCAATTCGACAGGCTCAGCAGACGGTTCTACCGGCTCACGGTAATCGCGTTTTTTCAGATCATATACCCTTACATAATCTATTTCCATCTGACTCGGAAATTTCGTCGTCTCGTCAACTTCCCCGTCAAACCAGCCGCCAACTGCGAGGTTCATAATTAAATAGAATTCCTGATCGAAAGGTGCTGGATAGGAAAAATTCGCAGCATTATCCTTTCCCTTTGAATACCATTTATTCTGAGTTTGATAGAGTTCTCCATCGACATACCAGCGCAGCTCGCCAGGCTCCCACTCGAGGGCGTATGTATGCCACTTGTCGATCCCTCTGTTTTCAGGAAGCTCGAATTCCTTGCCGGTATACTTGTTATTCGGCCAGCCTTCGCCATAGTGGATCGTTCCTGCCACTTTATGCGGACTGCTTCCCCATGCCTCCATAATATCGATCTCACCAGAGGCTGCCCAGGACCCATATTTGTCTTCCTCAGGAAGCATCCAAATCGCCGGCCAAAGCCCTTTGCCTGTCGGCAGCTTCGCCTTGATTTCGTATCTGCCGTATTTTTTGCTGAACAGGCCCTTGGTCTTTAACTTTGCAGAAGTATAATCATAGGTGCCGAATTGGTCAGTAACCTGCTCTTTTTTTGCTTTTATCACAAGCTTGCCATCATCGATGAAGGCGTTTTCACTAGAATCCGTATAATACTCTTTTTCATTATTCCCCCATCCATTGGTGATTCCATTGCCATCCTCGTCCACAATCCAGTTCCCAATATCATAGGTCCATTTGCTGCGGTCGATTTCCGGGCCGCTGAACTCATCTGACCAGACAAGCGACCACTCTGATTTGTTCTGTTTGTTTTTCGTTTCATCATTTCCAAGTTTATCTTTTGGAGCCGCAATACTTGCTGCAGGCAAAATCATCATGGCACTCAGCAAAAGAGCCAATGTCTTCTTCATACCAATTCCTCCTTCATTATTTTACAAGCGTTAAGATCGGTTCCTAAAATAAATCCACCTCCTTATCATGTAGATCACTTAGCGTAAAGCACATTTTGTCATGACAAGGAGGTGGGCAGGCCTTAACTTTCTATAATGAATGTTGTAATCGAATGACCAGGCAGCTCGGCTTTGGCAGTCTTGCCTTCGACCAATAGTGAGAATGGCTCTGTGGTGTCTGTATCATTCATGACGACCGCGACAATTGAGCCATCTTCATTTTTAAATGATACTGCTTTTAATGTTTCATGATTTAATTCATGCCCGATTCTAACTGCATCCGGCTTAATGAACTTGCTGAAGTGTCCAATATAATAAAAGGAACTGTTATAGTGAACCTCTCCGGTTTTAGTATCGACGATGACCGGTGCATCGCAATAATTGCCTACATGGTTCGGCCCGCCCTGTTCGTTCAGGACGATATTCCAGTCAATCCAGCCTTCAAGCCAGTTGTTGATATCTCCCATAATGTTCCTTGCGTAACGTTCTCCAGTATGCCATGCACCCAGCTGTACTCCGCCTTCAATGCATCCTTCTGTGAAAATAAGGTGCTTATCAGGAAAGTCTTCATGAATCTTGCTCAAATTCTCGAATTCCTCTGATACATACCAATGGAGACCTGTGCCCCAAATATATTTTGCAGCCTCGGAATCTGATAAAATCGTTTTTGCCCGCTCATAGGCGATATCCCTGTTATGATCCCATATGATGATTTCTTTATCTTCCAGGCCTTCCTGTTCCATTACAGGCCCTAAATGATTTTTAACGAAATCGCGTTCTTCTTCTGCACTATATCTGCAGGAGTCCCACACTTGAGTTGCCTCCGGTTCATTTTGAACGGTGATGCCCCAGATTGGGATTCCTTCTGACTCCATTGCCTTGATGTATTTCGTATAGTACAAAGCCCAAGTATCATAAAATTCAGGCCTCAGCTTCCCGCCGTTGTTCATTTCATTATTCGTCTTCATCCAGGCTGGAGGGCTCCAGGGAGAAGAAAGGATCGTTAATCCTTCCCCCCTGGCCTCTACAGCATCCTTAATGAGCGGCAGTACGTATTTCTGTTCGCGCTCTATCGAAAACGTTTTGAGTTCGACGTCATTTTCCTCGACATAGGTATAATTCTCAAGGGCGAAATCACAGCTGTGGATATGGGTCCTGCCAAGGCTGTAACCGAGACCTGTCTCCTTGTTAAAATAGCTGTCGATTATTTTTGCGCGTTCTTCCCCGGGGATTTGCGCCAATGTGTACGCAGCTGCTTCTGTAAAAGCTCCCCCAAATCCCATGAAGCTTTGATATTTCTTTTCTGGATCAAGCTTCATCACGAGATCTTGGCCAGGCTCATCTGTAAAAGAAATATTACCCTTGTCCGCAAAGCGTTCCCCTGTATTCTTAGCTGTCTGAATCATTTTTAATTCCATGCGTCAGCACCTCAGTTCTATTAATCTAGATAAACATCTATCTTTGTTACTTTTCCTTCCCTAACAGCTTTTGCATATGATTCCTGCAGCTGCTCGCTATGAATCTCAACCTCCTCACCATTCATATGGAGGACATATTTTACTGTCTTGGCACCATCGTCTCCGAAAGTATCTCTCTTTGATGGATTATGATAGGTTACCTGAATTTTGCCCAGCATTGTAAATTGCACCTTGCCCTCTGAATCGAAAAGCCATGAAGGAAGAATCGGCCCAAGCTTCAATGTCAACCCTTCTTCATTTACGTCGAAAAGCTTTTTCCCCATCATCATCAACTGCCAGATGCTTAAGAACTCTGCCGTTGTTCCACTCAGCCTCGCAACAAATCCTTGTCCATGGAGGCTTGAATCAGGGTTCACGCTGCTCGCAATAAAGGATGAATTTTCAAGGACGCTTCTTCCGTACACTTCCGCATCCATGAATGGAGGCATCGCATAGTTGATATCTTCATAGAACTCTTCATACAATCCGGACTTCAGGACACTGAGCAGATACTTGAATTCCATATGCATGAAGATGGATTCGCGCTCAAGCCATCCAGGAGTGAATGCCCTCGCCCGGCCGATATCAAAGGTTTGGTCTTCAAGAGACCCAGAAGTTTTGTACATTTTCAGCTTACTGTCGTAAATTTCCGAGTTCCTTACATGCTGATATGTCAACCTTGCTGTTTGCTGGTCTGCAGTCTTCAGGGCCCTTGCAGGACCTTCAAGGAAATGCGGCAGAACAGACACTTCAAAGCTATTGACCTTAACTAAAGGCAAGCCCTTTTTATTCTGTTTTTCATTTCCGCTATCATCCACAATTTTTTCCCAGTCAACAGCTTCGAAGGAAAAATAGGTTGGGATAAGCCCATTGCCAAGATCTGTCGCTTTTTCGATTCCTGCTTTTGTTTTATGAAGCATTTGCTTTGCATAAGCAGTAAGCTTTTGCAACTCGATATTCTTTTCCATACCTTCAAAACCGTTTTTCACTAACTCGCGATATTTTTCTCGCGCCGCTGCTGTTTGATCCCAGTAGCTGTAATCATTCAGCTTGCCATTTTCAAATTGATTCAGGAATTCTATAACCGTCTCAGTCAAATCGGCTACTTCTGCGGGCAGGCTAATCTCCAGCTCGCCAGCCTCTCCAGAAGTGATGACAAATTCGAGCAGGCGTTTCAGCTCCAATGTCTCACTCATGGCTGAACCGAAAATTCCTGGCAGGCCATTCATGGAATCATTCCAGCCTGGCTTATTGGCTTCCATTTCCACACCCATACCATAAGGATCCAATGTGGAAAATTTCAGCAATGCCAGCGAGAACAGTTTGCTGTAAAGATTGGATGTAAAGAACTCACCGTCAGGCTTCCTCACCCAATTTGACTCTTTCTGATGTCCAAATTCAGTAATGGCATCGTATTGGCGGACCTTGCCATTTGCCAGGACATATTTTTCAGAACGCGGGTTCACAAATACTGGGCTAAGGAAGTATTTGTAGCCATAATCATCAAACAAAAGCTGCGCTTTATTTTCCGGATAAACCTTCAAATAGTTTTCAACCAGGTCAAGATTGTACGTCCAGTGGTCCATCCAGTAGCCTTCTCCAAACTCAGCTTCAATGTTCTGGGCGCTCCTTGAAAGGACTTTTTTCAGGAAATCCGGAAGTGACAAGGCAAGCTGAATGTCGCTATCCGATATCGTTTGAAGTAAATCGCCTGGTGTATAGGTTCCGCTCAGCTTCTTCTTAATGAATTCAGCATCCTTTTGCAGAGGAACCAGCTCATCCAGCCATCCCCAATCAGACTGATCTTTTAGTTCAAAGCTTGCTCCTTTTACAACGAGCGGATTATAGCCATCCGCCTGAATCAGGCTCATGAACAGCTTGATATTGTAGTCTCCCGTCTCAGGATGGAAAAAGACATCATTCCTCCGGTTCTGGTTCACATCCCGGAAGTTTCCGTTCCCCTGCGAGAAAAATTCAGGCGCAAGCGAGAAAAAGTTATAATCCCGCTCTAAATCCCCGTGCTTGCGGGAAAAAACATAATAAGTAAATGCCGAATCATCACTCTCCAATTCAATCGGTAAACCGCCGCGCAGCACATTGTCAAGGTAGCTTTGGTTTACATAAGCATCGAATAGCGGTGAAGCTGTCTTCGTTTCAACATCCTTCGTTATCTCTGTAACAAGACTTTGCGCTTCTTCGTATATTCTTTGCATATATCCGGCAGTTCGAATGTCAGCTGCTTTTTTATTGATAATTTCGAAGTCCTTGACATGACCGATTAGTGTATGGAAGCTCAGCTTTCCACCCTGTTCAAGCACTCTGCCCATACCGGAGAAACCGGAAGGAACCTTATTTGAGGTTACCGGCTCAGCTGCTATTAACTCATCAATAGACGATTTTCCAAACTCATCAGGATAAGACAGTGAACTGTTGGAACCAAAAATCAGTTCCGCGTCCACGATTGGCTTAATCAGCTGACCTTCATCATCAAAGCTTAAATAAAAGTGTCCCTTGGATACCTCTTCTACTTCCGCTGAATCATTCGTAGATGAGCGGACTCGATAGTATGGGATACTATTTTCAAGATTGAATACATCCATCCAGCTTTTCAGCGTATTCCCTACTGCTTTATAGGCAGCGTCATCAATTCCGTAGGGGATGATCGCGGGAAGCCCATCTATAATCTCAAGTGCTATCGGTGCCTCAGAAAGATTTTCGACTTCCACCTTTCTTGCCAGAGCGCCAAAGTTCTCATTCGGAAGCGTGAAATACGTTACTACTGTTTTCACGCCATATTGATGGTTGATTTCTTCGAGCTTCATCTCATTTTCTTTTATATACATCGTTCTCTTTCGGTCTTTCTTGCTTCCATATGAAGAAAACGGCTCAAATACGGTATTTCCATTCAGCTTGATGAATGTGCGGAATCCATTTGTTCCTACTCGCTGGTACGCCTGGTTTGCCGGGAAAAATTCAGTTATAGCATGATTTTTATCCTGCACACCGAAGCTGACAATTCCCTGTCCGCGGTTGACGTAGAACGCCCAGATCGGTATACCGTATAACCCTGCCAGGCCAGGGAGAAAGCTTGAGAATGTTTTTGCCTGGTCGAATTCCTGTATTACAAGATATTGATTATCATCAAAGCTGTATCTTTCCATTATTGATCACTCCGAAGTCATTGGATTTAGATTGAACGGTTCCTGATAATTTCTGCATAACGGTAACCGCTATCTTTAAGGATTCTTTCCTGAGTTTCAAAATCAACATAAGTGATTCCAAAACGTTTGTCGTAGCCAAATGCCCATTCGAAATTATCGAGCAATGACCATAGATAATATCCAGCGATATTCATGCCCTCTTCATTAAGCTCGGCCACGGCCCGAATATGTTTTTCAACATAGTCCTGTCTGTCAGAATCATGGACACGATGGTCCTCCAAAACATGATCATCGAACGCTGAGCCATTTTCGGTTATATAGATTGGCAGATTCGTATATTCCTTGCGCAAGCGATGGATCAGCTCTTTAAATTCTGCCGGCGATATATCCCATCCCATTCCGGTCTTCGGATAATCTGAATAGGCACTCTTGAACAGGAAGTCCGATGCTGCATTGAATTCTACAAGACTGCGATTATAATAGTTGATTCCAAAGAAATCACATTCTGCAGAAATCTTCTCCAGATCTCCTTCATGGATAAAATCAAAAGAATGAACATATTTGGAGAACAGGTTCATCATGTCCACAGGATAATGTCCCTTCAGCACAGGATCCAGGAACCATCTGTTCGTGTAGCCATCCGAATTATTGGCAGCCAGCTGATCATTTGCAGAATTGCTTGCACCGTACATCGGTGACAGATTCAGCGTGATTCCGATCGGAGTTGCGGAAGCAAATTTCCCTTTAAGCAAGGAAACCGCCTCACCATGGGACAAAAGCATATGGTGAACAGCTTTCAGCGCCTCTTCCATATTGGTATGGCCTGGCGCATGGACTCCCTGATGGTAACCGAGGAAACCTGCACACCATGGCTCATTATGGGTAATCCACATCTCGACATGTTCATCAAGTTCCTCAAAGCATTTCTCTGCATACTCGATAAACCAATTCACGGATTCTCTGTTTGTCCAGCCGCCGTTTTCATGGGCCCACATTGGCAAATCCCAGTGGTAAAGAGTCACCGCAGGCTTTATTCCGTTTTCGATCAGGCGTGTGATAAGCTTTTTATAAAAATTCATCCCTGCTTCGTTATACTTACCTTGCTCAGGGAAAATCCTTGGCCAGGCAATCGAAAAGCGATAGGAATCCACTCCAAGTGTCTTTAAAATTTCAACATCCTTCTCATATAAGTGGTAATGGTCACAGGCGATATCCCCGTTATCCATATTGAAGACTTTGCCGGGAGTGCGTGAAAATGTATCCCAAATGGAAAGGCTCCTGCCGTCTTCTTTATACGCCCCTTCAATCTGATAGGAAGATGTAGCCGTTCCAAAAATAAAATCTCTTGAAAATCTAGTCATCTATTTCTCACCTCAACTGTTATTGGTCTTCTCTTTTGTAAACTTTGATGTAATCCACTGTCATCCGCTGAGGAAACTGGGTTGTTTCATCAGGATATCCAGGCCATTTTCCCCCGACAGCAAGATTCAGCTGGAGGTAAAATTCACGGTCAAATGGTGCAAAGCCAGGCTGCTGTTCCTCTGAATCCGGAGCCTTGCTGAACCATTCAGTCTGCCTGGCATACAGGACATCATCTACATACCATCTGAATTCGCCTGGTTCCCAATCAAGGGTGAAGACATGAAAATCATCAGAGAATTTTTTACTGTCGGGAAGCGTATAATTTTCACCTGTATATGTGTGAGGCATGCCGTAATGTAGCGTTCCATAAACCGTACCAGGCTGATGGCCGATCAGCTCCATGATGTCAATCTCCCCGCAGGCAGGCCAGCCTGTATACTGTTCCATGTCTTCCGGCATCATCCAGATTGCAGGCCAGATCCCCTGTCCTTCCGGCAATTTTGCCCGAATTGAAAATCTTCCGTATGTCCAGGCTGCCTTGCCTCTGGTCGTCAATTTGGCGGATGTATAATCCATCCCGTTGTACTCTTCATTCCTGGCCTCAAGAATGAGCAGGCCATTTTCGATTCGCGCGTTTTCATTCCGTCTTGTATAGTACTGGGATTCTTCATTCCCGAACCCAGTGCCGGCCTCAACAAAATTCCAGTTGTTTTCATCTATTTCAGAAAGACTAAAGTTCTCTTTCCAAACTAACTTCCACTCTGCTTCCGCTTTTGAAAGCGTCATCATTTCTTTGTGCAATTTCCCATGTTTTTTTGACTCCACCTAAATTTCCCCCTTCTGAAAAAACTGAATGCTTTGAACAAAACATATCTCAATTCCTATTCTACCTTTGACAGCCAGGCTTCTTGAGATAGAGAATTTTGTTTAGGGTGTCAATATTTTAGAAGAGCGGAATTCCCTGTGAAAATGCTTCCAAAAACTCCTAAAAACGCATGAATTTTATAGAGATGTCTTGCGGGGGGATGTTAAAGATGGATGAAAAAGGAATATGGGGATACTTCGGACAATATGGAGACGGTCCGGCGGGTTTTTGTCCGAACTTGGGGCGACTTCGGACAAAACGGAGACGGTCCGGCGGGTTTTTGTCCGAACTTGGGGTAACTTCAGACAAAATGTACCCGCTCCAATGATTTTTTGTCCGAACTTGGGGTCACTTCAGACAATATGTACCCGCTCCGATGATTTTTTGTCCGAACTTGGAATCACTTCGGACAAAACGAAGCTGCTCCGGCGGATTTTTGTCCGAACTTGAGGTCACTTCAGACAAAATGGAGACGGTCCGGCGGATTTTTGTCCGAACTTGGAGTCACTTCAGACAAAATGGAGACGGTCCGGCGGGTTTTTGTCCGAACTTGGAGTCACTTCAGACAAAATGTACCCGCTCCGATGTTTTTTTGTCCGAACTTGGGGCGACTTCAGACAAAATGTACCCGCTTCGATGATTTTTTGTCCGAACTTGGGATCACTTCAGACAAAATGGAGATGGTCCGGCGGGTTTTTGTCCGAACTTGGGGTAACTTCAGACAAAATGAAGACGTTCCGGCGGGTTTTTGTCCGAACTTGGAGTCACTTCAGACAATATGTACCCGCTCCGATGATTTTTTGTCCGAACTTGGTATCACTTCGGACAAAACGTAGCTGCTCCGGCGGGTTTTTGTCCGAACATGGAGTCACTTCAGACAAAATGGAGGCGGTCCGGCGGGCTTTTGTCCGAACTTGGGGTGACTTCGGACAAAATATACCCGCTCCGATGTTTTTTTGTCCGAACTTGGGATCACTTCGGACAAAACGAAGCTGCTCCGGCGGGCTTTTGTCCGAACTTGGGGTAACTTCAGACAAAATGTACCCGCTCCGATGTTTTTTTGTCCGAACTTGGGGTGACTTCAGACAAAATGGAGATGGTCCGGCGGGTTTTTGTCCGAACTTGGTATCACTTCGGACAAAATGTACCCGCTCCGATGTTTTTTGTCCGAACTTGGAGTCACTTCAGACAAAATGGAGGTGGTCCGGCGGGTTTTTGTCCGAACTTGGTATCACTTCGGACAAAATGTACCCGCTCCGATGTTTTTTGTCCGAACTTGGAGTCACTTCAGACAAAATGGAGGCGGTCCGGCGGGCTTTTGTCCGAACTTGGGGTGACTTCGGACAAAATGGAGACGGTCCGGCGGTTTTTTGTCCGAACTTGGGATCACTTCGGACAAAACGAAGCTGCTCCGGCGGAATTTTGTCCGAACTTGGAGTCACTTCAGACAAAATGGAGACGGTCCGGCGGGTTTTTGTCCGAACATGGTATCACTTCGGACAAAATGTACCCGCTCCGATGGGTTTTTGTCCGAACTTGGAGTCACTTCAGACAAAATGGAGGTGGTCCGGCGGGTTTTTGTCCGAACTTGGGGTCACTTCAGACAAAATGTACCCGCTCCGATGATTTTTTGTCCGAACTTGGTATCACTTCAGACAAAACGAAGCTGCGCCGGCGGGTTTTTTCGTACGAACTTGGAGTAACTTCGGACAATATGTACCCGCTCCGATGTTTTTTTGTCCGAACTTAGTATCACTTCAGACAATATGTACCCTCTCCGATGATCTTTTATCCGAACACGGGGCAGCTTCAGCAAATGGAGTCACATACGAGATAAAAAAATACCCAATCAGAAATTTTGACAGTACTTTTGCAATCTCCGTCTTGAAATTTCAGCAATAACTTTAAAAACTGAAAAAGAGAGCCAATTCAGCTCTCTTCATCCATTCATTTCCCGGTATTCTTTTGGTGATATACCTTCGACTTCCCGGAACACTCTCGCAAACTGTTTAGGGTTCTTGTAGCCGACCATCTCACTGATTTCCAGTATTTTAAAATCAGTCTCCTTCAACAGCCGCTTTGCACTTTCTACTCTGACCATTTTCAGATAGTCAACGAAGTTTTGTCCAATATACTCCTTGAACATGTGGCTGAAATAGGAGTAATTCAATGAAATGTAATTGGCAACTACGGCTAAATTCAAATCCTTATGGTAATTTTCTCTTATATACGCAATTGCCCGGTCCATGTACTTTTGCTCTGAATACACTGCTTTTACCTGTTTATTGTATTCATGGATTCTCATCAGCAAATCCTCAAGGGCATGGAAGTATTCATGGAAGTTGTCAAAGTTATAAATATTGTCTATCTTATTTAAGAGCTCGAACGTTACAAGAGATTCTTCCCCCAACCTCTTGAAAAAGCTTTTGAAAATCGTCTCATTGATTTCCTCGTTAAGGTTTTCAAGATAATCGATGCTGCTGTGGGCAATGACATCAAAATCCATAATCTGTCTAAGGTTATCTTTAATTTCCTTTTCACGGTCAGTCCCCAGCATATTGGAAATTTTATTGATCAGGTCTGCCGGAAGGGAGGCTACTTCTGGTTTCTCTTTAACATTCTCATATAAAATGATTTGACGACGCGGATAAAGGAAATGATACTTGATCGCTGTGGCTGCCTGACCATAGGTTTTTTTAAACTCTCTTATATCCTTTGACTTTTCGCTAATTCCAATGGTAAAAATCGAATGCCTGTCCCTGCCAAGCTGTTCTTTCAGAATGGAGAATTTCTCAAAGTCTGCTGAAATGATCGTCACCCGGCCGTCTTTATCAAGGAATGGTATACTGTCGCTGCTGGAATAGAGCAGCTGATTAATCTTATTAAGAAAGTCCTCTCCATCTATATCTCCATCCACCTGGATGATTCCCACGTAGTATCCATCCGGATAAGATTCTATTTTCATTTTCTTATAAAGATCTTCTACAACTTCCTGTTGAATATTAGGATTAAGCAAAATGTAATTCAGTTGGCTGGCACGATAGTCATCCATGTGCTGGTAGGTCATTTTCTGGCTATTTTCCAGTTCTTCTATGATGGTATTCAAAGTTTTGAATAGCTCTGTGCGGTTTACCGGCTTCAATAAGTAATCTTTTACCTTATGTTTGATTGCTTCCTTGGCATACGTGAAATCATCGTATCCGCTGAGGATCACAATCGATGTTTTTATTTCTTCTTGCTGTTGGAGCTCTCTGATTAATTGAATACCATCCATCCTTGGCATTTTAATATCAGTGATCACGATATCCGGTTTATTTTCCAATATACCTTCAAGGGCTTCCTGTCCATCTGAAGCGATGAATGTTTCAAAAGCTGGAAATTCTCGCTTGATCATCGCCTGTATACCCAACCGGATATTTTTCTCATCATCTGCTATAAGAACTTTATACACTTTGGCTGCCTCCTTTCATGATTTTACTAGGCATTTTTACCGTCACCATTGTGAATTTGCCTTTCTCACTTGTAACAAACACTCCATACTCCGTCCCGTAGTAAAGCTGGATTCTCTCATTCACATTTTGAATACCTATGCCATTTCCACCTTTAGAACCAGAATTTTGATTTTCCGCCCCTGTTTGAATAGATAAGTTGAGCGACTCACACTCTTCTTTTGTCATCCCCACACCATTATCTTTTATCTCAATGATGATATGGTCCACTGCACATCTCGCATTCACCTGCAGGATGCCTTCATTTTTCTGGTCGTTAGGAATGATTCCATGTTTGATTGCATTCTCAACGATCGGCTGCAGCGACATTTTCAGAACTTCCTGGTCATACAGTTCATGGGGGACGTCAATATTTAAGGTTAGCAAGCCATCCAAACGCAAATTCATAATCTCCACATAGTTCTTTATATAATTCAACTCTTCATCAAGTACTACAAAGTCATTCTTCCATTTAAGATTGTAGCGCATCATTTCACCAAGGGAGGTCACGGCATCAGAAATAGGATACTGTCCTTCTATTTCTGCCATCATCTTGATGTTTTCCAATGTGTTGTAAAGGAAGTGAGAATCAATTTGGGTTTTCAACGCCTTTAATTCTGTTTCTTTTGCTGTTGCCTGCTTGTTAACAGCTTCGGCGATCAATCCATTCATTTTACCAAGGAGACTTTTAAAATGAAATGCCAGCTCCGAAATCTCATCTTGTCCATCAATTTCAACATCAACAGAAAAGTCGCCTTGTTCTACCCGCTTCATTGAATCTTTCAATTTGTACATTTTTTTCAGGAGCAATAAAACCAGGACATAGGTGACAAAAGAAAGAATAATAACAAGAAAGATAATTCCGCTAAAAATGACATTCCTCGTCTTGGCCGTTTCCGCATATAGGCTTTCAAGCGAAATAACATTCAGCAAATAGGCATCCAAATCATCAATATAGGCAGTGATGACAAGATAAGGTGTTTCATTGTTTTCGAATTGAAAACTGCCTGTGCCTTCGTGTTTTGATTTGTTGAATTTAAGTTTTAGCTCTTCAGTGTCAATGCCCTCATCTTCAAAATAGGTGTGATGGAAATTCCTGATCATGTTGTTATCCTTATCAATGACGACATAGACCGAATCAGGGTCCTGCACCGTTCCGAACATCTTTGGGAAAAAGTTTTTAAGGAACATATTGATTTCAATGATGCCTAAATGTTCATCCTTTGGGTAATCCAATTCCCGCAGCAATGAGATTTTCGCTGTGTTTTGCGAAGGCAGTCTTTCAAGGACATCATCTGTCTGCTGGTCAAACCACCAAACTTCCATTCCTTTCCTGTTGATGACCTCTTCTCTCCATGGCTTGTCCATGATTCGATCCTCTTTAAAGAGAATCGGCCACATCTCGGTTATATATGGGTTGGTGGTATACAGGCGGATATTTTCAATCGCAGGGTTATTGGCCTGCAGCCTGGTTACATTCGACAGCTCATTCATTCTAAAATTAATCAACTGATCAATATTTGCTTCGTTCCTGTTTTTCACAAAGTCAATGAATTCTATGTCCGAAACGACCATTTGGGCCGTTCGTCTCATTGATTCAATATTGTTTTTTATATGGATTTTCTCGATTTCAAGAGCATTTTCACTTTTAATCCTGATTTCATTGATCGCTCTGTCATACACATTACTGGAATAAATAGAAATGAAAATGATAATAGGAATAATGATAATAATGATATATAAGGCAATCAGCTTTTGCTGCAGGGAAAGTTGATTTAACCACGATGCAGCTTTGTTAATTGTTTTTTGAAAATCCATATTTTCACATCCATTTTATCCGCATAAAAAAATTATAAATTATATTCAATATTAATATTGTGGTAAAGTGTTTCAATTTGATGAAATTATGTTGTGTAATCCATCGCAGTTATTCTTGCCTGTATGCAAAAAGAGGAATAGACTGCCCCCTCAAGAAATTTAATTCAAGAAGGAACAGTCTTTCCATCAGTTATTTATTTTGCTGCATCAAGTTTCTCTTTGTTCTTTTCATAAATTCCTTGCTGATACTTTTCAACTTTTTCATAGCCGAAAGAATCACGTTTCTTCAGGAATCCTTCAAAGATTTTATCGAACTCTTTATCGGATTTAGCTAAAAGCAGCTTAGGAAGAGTTTTGCCCCATTCTTGTGCGATCTTGCTTGCTGCTACACCTTCAGCTGAAGTTCCAGTCGGGCTGATGCCGTCAAATTCCGCATAGCTGACTGTCTTACCTTTTGTCCAGTCTTCCATTTGCTTAAATGGTTCAGAAGCAGGCGGTGCCCATGCAAGGCTCATATTTGTATCCATCAGCATCCAATATTTGAATGATGCGCCATATTGCTGGTCAAATGCTGCACGGTCTTTGTTCAAAAGATCCAGTACTTCTGGCTTGAATTCAGGCTTACCGTTTACCATATCATACGTTTCGCCTTCTTTACCCATGTAAAGGTCCATTTGTCCTTCTTCACTGATCATGTAAGTCAGGAATTGAATCGCTCTTTCCTTGTCTTTAACATCTTTAGAGATCAAAGTGACTGTCCAGCCTGAGATGCTGTCACCTGCTAATGCAGGGTCGTCTCCATTTGAGTTCGCTGGTCCGTCAACTGCGATATACACTGAATTAGGATCTTTTGCATACAATGCGTGCTGTTGTGCTGCCAGGTCACTGCGCTGGTATAGCATTGCGAAGTATCTTCCCTGTGAAATCTTTTCTTCCATTTGCGGGCGCTTATCGATAAAGATATCCTTTGCAAGAAGACCTTTGTCATTTGCTTCTCTGAAAGTCTTTAACCATGCAAGATACTCAGGATCCTGGCTGCGGTCATAGACCTTACCGTCTTTTTCCATTGGGATATTAAGGAAGTTTTGCAGATAACCTTCAAGAGAAGTATTACCTACATCAGTAAACTCATTCAAACCGAACGGAATCAATGGTGCACCGTTCACTTCTGGGAATTTTTCTTTAGCAGCTTCAAGAGCCTTCAAGAATCCTTCAGGCGTGCTCATATCCGGGCTGCCAATTGCCTCGTACATATCTTTTCTAACAAGGAAAGTCTGGTTAGAAGGCTTAAGGTCTTTATATTTGTCAAAATCCTTTGGCGAAGAAGAAGCATTCGGGTAGCCATACGTGTTGCCATCTTCTTGCTTATACCATTCGATTTTTGCTCCGTCTGCTACTTTATAAAAATATGGATCATATTGATCTGCAAGTTCATTCAACGGAAGGACTAGCTCGCCTTCGATCATCTTCTTAACTGCATCTTCCCACCAGCCAATTGTGATGAAATCTGGAAGTTTGCCAGAAGCGATCATCGTGTTCATTTTTTCCGCTTCGTTTCCTGCTGGTGAAATGAAGTTAACTGACACACCAGTTTTATCGGTTACATATTTGGAAACAGCATCGTCGCCCCATTTATGTGCGAACCAGGAAAAGTTAACATACCAATCAAAAGTAATTGGTTCCTTATTGGATTGCCAGCCGGGAGCATCAGCACTTGCCTTTGGTTTATCTGCTTCCTTTTCATCGGAAGCGTTTTCATTTGTCTTGCTGGAGCAGCCTGAAAATAGTGCTAAAACCAATGACAGAACAAGCAATAGTGAAAAGCCTTTGGAAAAGAATTTTCTCCTCATTTTTTGACCCTCTCTCTTTTGTGTTATTTTGGGCCACATTACTAAATGTACACTGCTTTGAAAAAGCGGGAAAGGCTTTTTTCCTAAGTACCAGCCTTTCCCAAGATCAGAAGGGGGTATCCTTCATGTATAAAGCAGGACATATCAATAATGAAGCCTGGATTATTTAAATTTCTTCTATGAAGAAAAATTTAAATCGAAGTTTAGTAGATCAACCTTTTACAGATCCAATCAGCATTCCTTTAACAAAGTACTTTTGCAGGAATGGATACACTAGCATGATTGGAAGTGTTGTTACAACCATCGTTGCCAGTTTGATAGACTGGGATGTTACCGTCTTCGTGGCAATCGATCCTGCTGCATTCGTCATCATTTGGTTCGAGCTTGACTCAGCAACTACTTTGTATAAATAAGTCTGGATCGGCTGCAGGTCTGGATTATTCACAAAGATGACTCCGGCAAAGTAGTCGTTCCACTGGTATACTCCCTGGAACAATGCAATGGTTGCAATAACCGGCATTGAAAGCGGGATGATTACTTTGATAAAAATCATAAAGTCATTTGCGCCGTCAATTTTTGCTGCTTCCTCTAGAGACGTTGGCAGCTCCCTGAAGAATGATACAAAAATGATCAAGTGGAAGAAGTTAAACATTGTCGGAATGATATATACAAGGAAGTTATCAAACAATCCAAGATCCCTGATCAACAGGAAGTAAGGAATCAATCCGCCGCTGAAAAACATTGTGATGACACCGACCAGCATGTAGAAGTTCCTGCCGTAAAGGTCACGTCTTGAAATGGCATAAGCAACCATTGCGGTGAAAAACACATGTGTGATAGTCCCGATAACCGTTTTGGCAATTGTCACGCCAAATGATGTGACAATACCCGGAGTTTCAAAAACAGCCTTGTAGTTTTCAAAAGTAAACTCTCGCGGCCACCAGTAAATCCCGCCTCTCATGGCGTCCACACCATCATTCAATGAATTGACGAGTACATACCAGATAGGGTAAATAGTAATGGCACAGATAAAGAGCATGATCAGAATGTTAATGTTGTCAAAGATGTATTCGCTTGTTGTTCGCCGGTTCCGTTTAAAAAGCTTAAACACAACCTCACCCCCTTAGAATAAAGATGTTCCATTCAGTTTCTTCACAATCTTGTTAGCAGACAGGAGCAGGATAAAGGCAATGATCGCTTTTAATAAACCGACTGCTGTTGCGTAAGAGTAGCGGGCATTCTGAAGTCCCATTTGGTAAACGTAAATGTCAATTACATTACTGGCGCTTTCATTCAATGAGTTACGCAAAATCAAGATTTGGTCGAAGTTTGAATTCAAGACACCGCTTACAGCAAGGATGAAAAGAATTGTGATTGTCGGGCGAATCGATGGCAATGTAACATGCCACATCTTTTGGAAACGATTTGCTCCATCAATCGTTGATGACTCATATAATTCAGGTGATACACCAGCGATTGCCGCTAGATAAATGATTGCTGACCATCCGAGCTCTTTCCATATATCCGAAAGAATGACGATTGCCCAGAAGTTATCAGGTGAAGCAAGGAAATTCGTACGTTCACTGATCAACCCTAAACCTAGCAGGATATCATTTAAGACACCGATATCTGCCAGCCAAGTTGTCAAAATCCCGCCAAGTACAACCCATGAAATGAAGTGCGGCAAGTAAGAGATCGTTTGAACCGCTTTCTTTAACTTCATTGATGTAAGTTCATTAAGCAAAAGAGCAAAAATGATTGGAAGCGGGAACCCGATAATTAATTTGATCAAGCTGATTCCCAGTGTATTTTTCAGGACAATCCAGAAGTTCTCATCCTGCAGGAATTCCTTAAACTGCATCAATCCTACCCATGGTGCTTCTGAGATCGTTTTGATAATGCTGTATTCCTTGAATGCGATGATCAACCCATACATCGGGATATAGTTGAAGATGAACATCCACACTACACCGAGAAGCGCCATCGTCTGCAAATACTTTTGAGAAATGATTGTCTTTTTGATTTTTTTGTATTTTTCTTTTTTTGTAGGCTCTACCATTATGGTGTCACTGACTTGTTGTTCGACTGGCTGTTGAATCTTGACTTCCATTTCTTCACCACCTTAGTTGCTTTGTCTTTCTTGTACCTTAATCATAAAAAAAAGGGCTTACATTTATAAGCCATGGAATTTTGCTTATGGTACCAATTTTTTAGTTTTAGGTTTATTGAGTAAAATATTGATACCATCGTGTTGGTATCGTTTACAAAGGAGGCAGGATTTTGACACTGTGGCCATCTGCCTATATCATCCTCAAACCTAAAGGATGGATTTTCATAACCAAAAAGGATAATCTAATCGTAGAGTTTTTTAAATCGATGCTAATGGAAAGGAATATATTATGATTGCAAAAACAGAAGAAGATTTTAACGGATTAAAAGAAATAGGCAGGATTGTGGGCTTGATTCGGGAAGAATTGGTGCAGAAGACAGTGCCTGGGATTACCACAAAGGAACTCGATGAAATGGCAGGCATATTGTTTGAACAGCAAGGGGCAATATCTGCACCGAAGGGAGAATACAATTTCCCTGGCTATACTTGCATCAGTGTTAATGAAGAGGTGGCCCATGGCATTCCGGGGAGCCGCGTTATCAAAGAAGGGGATATTGTGAATATCGATGTTTCCGGTTCAAAAAATGGATATTTCGCTGATACTGGCATCTCATTTGTTGTTGGCGAAGGTGACCCTATTTTAACAAAAATATGCCAAACAGCCGTTGAGGCCTTTGAAGCAGGTCTGAAAAAAGCGAAACCAGGTTCGAAGAAAAGCGGACTGGGAAAGGCAGTAATCGCGACTGCGAGAAAAAATGGCCTGACTGTGATCAAAAATTTGACCGGTCACGGGATTGGCCGAACAATCCATGAGGCACCCGATCACATCTACAACTATCATGAGCCATGGGATGACGAGCTTTTAAAAGAAGGAATGGTCATCGCTTTTGAGCCCTTCATTTCAACTCGTGAGGAAGAAGTCTTCCAAAATGAAAACGATGAATGGACATATGTAACAGAAAACAGCTTTGTAGCACAATGTGAGCATACGATCATCCTTACGAAAAATGGGCCGATTGTGATTACTTTATAGGTAAAAAACGGCTAGCAGGCAGGAACTCTTATAAGTGTCTGGACTATACTAGTGCCTATTTGCTTCGCCTTTATTCCAGTATGGTTGATGCTACTATTTAATGGGCACTGGCTAAGCGTCACATTACCATTAAACCCTTGGCTGCAACGGTTTTTTATTTTTCATATACTGAATAATGTTCTATTTAGTAAGATAACCTGAAAAAGCCGCGGCTAATTAAATCCTTTAGCCACGGCTTTTCTCTATCTCACTTTGTTATCGCTATCTGTTGTACATGAAAAATTGAAAAACGAATTAAGATTTGCCTGTTCCAGCCCTAAGCTTTCAGTCATGAAAATTCGTTCCGTCTGTGACTGCTTCCACGATGCCTGCACGGACAGTAAAGTCTCCGAAGTGCTCACCTGTGAACCGCTCCTTCGCATAACGTGCTAAAAGTATCTGTAATTCAGCTAATATTTCCTCTTCACCTATATTTTCACGGTACATTTTGCTTAGCCTGCTGCCGTCAAAGGCTGCGCCGAGATACATATTGTATTTGCCGGGCGCTTTGCCGATAAAGGCAATCTCTCCAAGGGTATGGCGTGCACAGCCGTTCGGGCATCCGGTCATCCGGATGGTAATCTCTTCATCCCTCAGTCCGTTTTGATCGACAATCTCATCGATTTTATCAATGAGGCGAGGCAAGTAGCGCTCTGCTTCGGCCATCGCCAGGCCACATGTCGGAAGGGCAACACATGCCATTGAATTCCTTCGCAGTGCCGAAACATACTTGCCATCTGTAAGGCCGAATTGTTCGATCAGATGTTCAATTTCTTTCTTTTTCCGGCCGGATATATTGGCGATGATCAGGTTCTGGTTAGGCGTCAACCGAAATTCACCTGAGTGCACCTTGGCAATTTCACGCAAACCGGTTTTAAGTTGGTAACCCTCATAATCAGCTACCCGTCCGCCTTCAACAAACAAGGTAAAATGCCAGTTCCCTTGAACTCCTTCCACCCAGCCATAACGGTCGCCATTATTGTCGAATTTATATGATTTGGCTTCCTCCAGGGAAAATTCCAGCCGATTCTCGAGTTCAGCCTTGACTGTTTCCAGGCCGAGTCGGTCCACCGTATATTTAAAGCGGGCGTTTTTTCGTTCCGAACGATTTCCATAGTCGCGCTGGATTGTAATGACCTTTTCTGCCACTGAATATATTTGTTCGGGTCTGCAGAAGCCGATGACTTTGCCGAGTTGAGGATATGTTGCTTTATCCCCGTGCGTCATGCCCATGCCTCCGCCGATTGTTACATTGAAGCCTGTCAGCTTGCCTTCTTCCACGATTGCAATAAATCCAAGATCTTGTGAAAAAACATCAACGTCATTGGAAGGAGGAACCGCCATTCCAATTTTGAACTTACGAGGCAGGTAAGTAGGTCCGTACATCGGTTCAACTTCTTCCGTATCCGGTGTAAAGGCCACCTTTTCCCCGTCGAGCCACAATTCATGGTACGCAGTGGTTTTCGGCAGCAAATCATCGCTCAGCCGTTTTGACCATTCATATATCTCGGCATGGATTTCGGACTGATAAGGGTTCGAGTTGCACATGACATTCCTGTTTACGTCACCGCATGCAGCAATCGTATCCAATAGGGATGCATGGATTTCCTGGACTGTTCTTTTCATATTCCATTTTAAAATCCCGTGCATCTGGAAAGTCTGCCTTGTAGTTAATTTTAATGTGCCGTTCCCGTATTTCTCGGAAAGATCATCTAATGTAAGCCATTGTTCAGGTGTTGCAACACCGCCAGGCAGCCGGACCCGCAGCATGAACTGGTAAGCAGGCTCCAGCTTCTGCTTTTGGCGCTCATTGCGAAAATCCCTGTCGTCCTGCAGATAGCTGCCATGGAACTTCATCAGGCGGTTGTCATCCTCGTTAATCCCTGCACTAATCGGTTCAAGCATCGATTCCGCAAGCGTTCCCCGCAGATAATTGCTTTCTTCCTTAATTCGCTCAACATCACTTGGCGGGCCGGAAGGGGCTTTTAAGGTTTGCTTTTCCATGTTGTACTTCTCCTTTCTTGGCAAAGATCAATAAACATCTCTTTGATATCGTTTTTGCTGCTGCATGCCAGCCAGATAGGCTTCTGCTTGCTCAAGCGACATGCCGCCCTCTGTTTCGATTATTTTTATAAGAGCCTTCTGGACATCATGGGCCATGTTTTTCTCATCGCCGCAAATGTAAACCACCGCTCCTTCTTCAAGCCATTTAAACAGCTCATTGCTGTTTTCAAGCATACGGTGCTGGACATATACCTTTTCAGCTGAATCTCGAGAAAACGCCACATCCATCTTCGTCAGGACTCCCTCTTTCATCCACCTTTGCCATTCGGTCTGATAAAGGAAATCAGTCACGAAATGCTGGTCACCGAAGAAGAGCCATGATTTCCCCGGAAATCCCGATTCCTCCCGCTCTTGCATGAAGGCGCGAAACGGAGCTACTCCCGTCCCCGGACCAACCATGATAATTGGTGTTTCAGGATTGTCCGGCATCTTGAAATTGTCATTTTGCTGAATGAAAACGGATAAAGTATCTCCAAGGTTAATTCGCTCCGCGCATAAAGTGGAACAGACACCTTTCCTTTCCCGTTCATGTGCCTCATACCTGACTGTACCGATTGTCAGATGCACTTCATCTGGATTCGCAGCAAGGCTGCTCGCAATTGAATAAAGGCGGGGTGGAATTTTCCGCAACACTGACACAAATTCCCCGGCAGAATTTCCCCAGACACCAAAATCACTGACCAAATTGAGCAGGTCCCGGCCATATAAATAGGAGTTCAGTTTCTCTTTATTGTCTGGCGCTGCGAGGTCATGCAATTCCTGGTTCGCGGACAGCTTTGCTGCTTTTTCCAACAGCGGCTTGGTCAAAACCGTTATTTCAAAATACACGGTTAATGCCTCTTTTAAAGTAAGAGGTCCTCTTTGATTATTTACTGTCACCTTTATTTCAGGATCCCAAGGCAAAGTGTCAAGAATTTCACCGACAAGCGCTGGATCGTTTTCCGGATAGATTCCGAGGCTGTCACCAGGCTTGTATGTAAGACCTGAGTCCTCAAGCGATAACTCAATATGGCGTGTTTCTTTATTAGAGCCCCGTCCATTCAAATTAATATTTTCCAGTACTTCGGCTTTGAACGGGTTTGTCCGAGAGTATGCAGATTCGGCCGCTTCTGCCGCAGCACCAGCTTGCGGGCGGGGATTTTCGCCTCCCAATTCATTCAAAGAATTTAGAATCCCTTCAATCCACTCTGCTGCCGGCTCATCAAAATCAACGTCGCAGTCAACTCGCGGGTATATTCGGGTTGCCCCCAATTCTTCCAGCCTGATATCAAATTCTTTCCCTGTCTGGCAAAAGAATTCATACGAACTGTCACCCAGGGAGAGTACCGAATAGTTGACTCCCTCAAGCTTGGGTGCACGCCTTCCATTGAGAAATTCGTGGAAAGACAGGGCATTATCAGGAGGATCGCCTTCCCCATGGGTACTGACTAAAATAAGCAGGTTTTCAATCTTCTTTAAATTATTCGTTTTAAAATCGCTCATCGAAGAAACCACAGCTTTAAAACCGTTTCCTTCAAGCGTTTTGCCTGCCCTTTTTGCAAGAGACTGTGCATTGCCAGTCTGCGACCCATAAAGAATCGTCACTTCCCTGGAACGAGCAGGCGCTGCCGCTGCCGGATTTGCTTGGCCTTCCATGGCCCCGTCTGCGGCGGCAAATTGTACGGCTGCGAAATATCCGCTCAGCCATAGCTTTTGTGCTTCTGACAATGTCGGCAAAAGCTTGTTTAGCAGTTCGGTCTGCTCCTGATTGAACGGGCTGTTTGTAACCTTAAGCTGCAAAAAAATCACCTCGGAAAATTTCAAATGGTAGCGTGTTGTCATAATGCGTGATCAGAGCCTCTTGAAAAAGGAAATCTCATCCACGAACCTAAAAGGGTTCCCTCTTGAATGAAATGCTGTTTGTTCCCCAGACACACGATGTTCAATCGAACGCCCGGGCAATGACTATATCTTCAATAATCTGGTGGCTGCTTAAGGGAGACGTATGTATAATTTCCTGCCCCTGCCTTGTAAGCCGTGAAACCTTTTGATTTATTTCTGCCATAAGAAGTCCAGAGAATAATAGATAAGGTACGACGATCACTCTGCTTCCGGCTTTCTGGGTAATAGCTTCCAGCCCCTCATCCAAAGTCGGTTTAGCGGCCGCTAGATAGCATACTGCCGCATGGCCAATACCAAGCCGTGCCTTAAGTCCTTCAGCAATAGACGCAAAGTCAGCAAGGATTGCCGGATCACTGCTTCCCCTTCCGACTATCAATAATCGATCCGTCGGGTCCACTCCGTCCGCTATAGCAGATACCAGCTCAGCAACTCCGTCAAGGATGCTCCCATGTACGCCAAATGGATCCTTCACAGCTATGTTGATTTGCGGATATTTTTCCTGTAAGGAACCCAGCACCATAGGGATATCCTTTTTGATATGCCCTGCTGCCAGCAGGAAAAGAGGAACAACTGTGATTTCGGTCGCTCCTCTTTCCACACAGCGGGCAAAGCCTTCGGCAATCAACGGATCTGTGAGTTCCAGGAAGCTTATTTCCTGGATGGGAACATCAATACGGTCCATGACTCTCTGTACAAAAGCTTTTGCTTCGCTTTCCCCCTTTTTGGAACGGGTGCCATGCCCAATATAAAGAATAGCCTTCATGGATATGTCCTCCTTTATGTGCTTACCCGTGGACAACCGGCAGATTGGGGGCAATTTCTTCCTGAAACCAGTTCAATTTATCGTGGAGGCGTACAACCTCCCCGATTACGATCATGCTTGGGTTTGAAATCTCTGAATCTCTCACCTTTTCTTCAATTGTCTCAAGAGTTCCAACGACGGTTTTCTGGTCACTTAATGTACCCCAATGAACAAGTGCAATTGGAGTTTGCGTGGATTTGCCGAACTCGATTAATTGCTTCACTATGGTGGAAAGATGGGACACGCCCATATAGACACAAATAGTATCAACTGCCTTTGCCAGATGGGACCATTGGTGTTCAGCAGGGACGTCACCGGCCTGGTGTCCGGTAATGAAGGCGAAGCTTTTGCTCAAGGTTCGATGTGTGACTGGAATTCCTGCATAGGCTGATGCTGCAATGCCGGATGTTATCCCCGGCACAACCTCAAATTGGACATCGTTCTTCCGGCATTCCTCGGCTTCTTCCCCGCCGCGTCCGAATACAAAAGGATCCCCGCCTTTCAGCCGGACAACCTGAAGTCCTTTTTTGGCATATTTCACGAGGAAGTGGTTAATGGTTTCCTGTTTCATAGTGTGATAGTTTGGCAATTTCCCGCAAAAAACCAGTTTGGCGTCTCCTTTTGCATGCTCCAATAATTCGGGATTGACAAGCCGGTCATAGAGGATGACATCGGCTTTTTGCAGACATCTCAATCCTTTTACCGTTATCAAATCGGGATCACCGGGACCTGCACCTACTAAGTAAACCTTGCCATCCATAGCTTCACATCCTTTCTACTGCTGTAGCTTTATTATGTTTCTCGATTGGAGGTATCCAAGTATTTCAGTGACGGCTTCATCCACAGACAGAAGGTCAGAGCGAATCGTGATTTCCGGATTTGCCGGTTCTTCATAGGGGGAATTGATGCCTGTGAAATCCCTTATCTCACCTCGACGTGCTTTCGCATAAAGCTGCTTGGGATCACGCCGTTCACATTCCTCCAGAGGACAGCTGACGAAAACCTCAATAAACTCTCCTTCTTCAAACAGCGCGCGAACCTGACCGCGGTCGGCCTGGAACGGCGAAATAAACGCCGTAGTCACAATAGCACCGCCATCAACAAACAATTTGGCAACCTCGCCAATCCGCCTGATGTTTTCAGTCCGGTCATGGTCGGTAAAGCCCAGGTCACGATTAAGACCGTGGCGGATATTATCACCGTCAAGGACATATTCAGTAAAACCCCTGCGGTACAATTCACCTGAAACGGCATTGGCAATAGAAGATTTTCCGGAGCCGGACAGCCCGGTAAACCACAATACACAGCTTCCATGCCCGTTTTTGGCACGCCGGTCTTGTTTGGTTACGGTTGCTTCGTGCCATGTAATATTTGTTGCCTTCGTCATTGTGAAACCTCCTTATACATGGCTTTTCTCCTTCATCCCTTCAATCAGCACTTCCACTACCTCTTTCCGGCTGAAAGTAGATGGCGGCAATGTCCCGGAGCGCAGCAATTCCCTGACTTTCGTGCCTGAAAGAATCACGCGGTCTTCCTTGCTGTGAGGGCATGTTTTATCAGAAGCCATCCCTTCGCATTTATTGCAGTAAAAGCTATGTTCAAAGAATAAAGGCTTTATGCCAAGCTCTTCTTCCTTGAATTCATTGAAAATAAGCTGAGCATCATAGGTTCCGTAGTAATTCCCTACGCCGGCATGGTCACGTCCGACGATGAAGTGTGTGCAGCCGAAATTTTTGCGGGCGATGGCATGAAAAATTGCTTCTCTCGGTCCTGCATAGCGCATTGCCGCTGGATACACACCAAGGTGCACACGGTTATCAGGATAATAGTTCTCCAGTAAAACCCTGTAGCTTTTCAGCCGGATATCGGCAGGGATATCATCTGACTTCGTTTCGCCGACAAGCGGATTGACGAAAAGGCCATCGACTGTTTCCAGAGCCGCCTTCTGAATGTATTCATGCGCCCGGTGAATCGGATTTCTCGTCTGAAATCCAACGACTGTCCTCCAGCCCTTTTCTTCAAACAAGGACCTTGTTTCCTTCGGCTCAAGCCAAACATCTCCAAATACGCCCTTTTCTGGCTTCCTTACAAGTGTGACTTTTCCTGCAACATAGACGGGCCCTCTTTCATAAAGCCTTTTCACTCCCGGATGGGCGAGCTCCTGTGTCTTATAAACCTCGAGTGCCTCTCTGTTCAGATCTGGCTCAAACCATTCAGAGACATTAATGACACCGTAAACCTCTTGGTCAAAAACCAGCTTGATTTCTTCTCCGGAAACAAGAGTGTCTGCAGTTTCCCTTGAAACAGGAAGTGTCACTGGAATCGACCAGACGGTGCCATCTGACAGGCGCATTCTGTCAACAACAGACTGGTAATCGTCCTTCCCAAGGAACCCTGTCAGCGGGCTGAACAGCCCCACACCGATCAATTCCAGGTCACTTAAGGCAATAGCATCAATTTCAAGTTCCTTTTTAATATGTGTCAGCTGATAGGATGGGTCAAAAGCCTGAACCAGCTTCCCCCCATGCGGTTTTGGCAAAAATGACAAGTTAATCAAACCTTTCTTCACTTTATTTTTACTGTTTCCTGTTGTACCTTTAGCTGCGAATTATTTCCCTTCATCAGGAAGAGCACCCCAAAAAGGGAAATGGCAACCCCTGCCATGGCGATGATCGGATAAACATTTTGTTCAATCATTAATTGAATGAGCGTATAAGTAAGGATCATTGACAGGACCGGTGAGACTATCCAAATCGTGAGCATCCGGACGACAATATCCTTTTTTAAGACCTTCAGGCCATCCTTGGCATAACCAATTCCAATGATGGAAGAAGTGGTGATTTGTGTAAGCGGGACTGGGATCCCGAGTAATGATGCAAGGACCACAATCGTTGCACCTGTGCCAGAAATAATGCATCCCTCTTCCAGCCTGAGCTTCGTGATTTTCTTCCCGTTTGTCTCCACGACACGCCGTCCGAAAAGAACAACCCCAAAAGCTACAAACAAACCGCCCCAGAAAATCCCGTCCCCGGATGATAAAATGCCCGCGCCCACCAGCGGGCCAACTGCATTTGCCACATTGTTCATTCCTGCCGAAAAGGCTTCAAACAGGCCCATTACTACCACCATGACTGACAGAATTGGAATTGCCCTACGCGACTCCACCCAGTTTTTGACGCGTTTGTTTTTTAAAAAACTGGAAGCAAAAATCGCTAAAACAAAGGCAATGATGGGTGTCAGGAGCCAAAAAGACATGATCCAGAGAAGTTTGCCAACGAATACGGATTGGTAAACAAGTCCTGCACCAACCACAGATCCGACAGCCACTTCACTTGTTGAAAGAGGAATGCCAAAAATGTTTGCCAAAAACAAGGACAAAGCGGCTGAGGCGACAACAATCAAGGCAATTTGAACGGTGAATGTGCTCTCCGGGACAATCCCGCTGCCCATCGTTTTGACTACTTCACCTCCTCCAAGCCAGGCTCCAAGAAAGACAGCGATACTGCACAGCAGCAAGCCCAATCCTTTTTTGACGACCCCTGAACCGTATGAAATCCCCATTGAAGCTGCCGCCCCGCTGCCCCCTATGTTCATAGCAAAAAATAAACCCAGAAGAATGGCAATGTTAGTAAGCATTGGAAAGGCCTCCTTTAGCGGGCATGCAGCCCGCATTCCGTCTTGCCGCTTCCAGACCAGCGGCCAGCTCGTGAGTCACCATCAGCAGTGACAGGCTTTGTACAAGGAAGGCAGCCAATGCTTGGATATTGTTGATCATGCAGGGCATTATAAGGCAGCCCCTTTTCGCGGATGTAATTCCAGACATCATCCCAGCTCCAATGAATCAATGGACAGATTTTGATATTTCGGAATTTCTCATCCTTGTTGACAAAATCCGTGTTTGCTCTTGTGGGAGATTGCTCCCTGCGCAGTCCAGATATCCACGCTTTTTTCGCTGTCAGAGTTTTCTGCAGCGGAATCACCTTGCGGATATTACAGCACTCGTTTGGATCTCTCAGCCACAGTGCTGACCCATATTGCGCACCCTGCTCTTCAAGACTCATTTCAGGTTCTTTTTTCTCAATCCTTAGAGACGGAAAGCGGGCTTGTATTTCGTCAATGACCTGATAGGTCTCCGGAAAGTGCAGTCCGGTATCCAAAAAGACAATATGTGCATCCGGCTTAATCTGCTGGATGAGATCGATTAACACAATCGCTTCTGCACCGAAGCTGGACGCATATACAATCTCTTCCTCCGGGTATGTCCTGTACGCCCAATCCAGGACAGAAAAGGCTCCTTTGGTCTCATCATCATGAGTAAAATCCCCGGAAACTTCCTTCCAGTTTTGATAAGTTACTGCAGCAGACATAACTCCATCCTCCCATTCTTATAAAAAAAAGGCAGTCTCCCATCAAGAATGATGGAGACCGCCTCTAGTTTTTCTAGTCAGCGTTTCTTATCAGCGTTTCTTATTTGATTGGAGACGAACCTTTTCATTTTTCTCAATTTGGACTATCCTGCCATCCTGGACAACCAATGTGATGGATCCGAACTTTAAAGTTTTCAGCATATTTTCCAGAACTTTATAGAGTTCTTCCGTCTCCTCTGTTTTCAAGCGGCTTCGCCTCCCTAAATTATTGTCTACCCAGGAATGCTTTGCTGTTTGTGCAGCTTAAAATGATTTCTTTTCAATGCAGAAAACGTTAAACGGAATTGGTTTGTGTTGGGTAGTGGTTCGCGTTGGAATAAATCCTACCATACCAGTAGGATTAATGCAATTTATTTTTTTGAAATTTATAAATTCTTTCTTTAGTACTATTTTAGTTACTTAAAAGGGTGAATATTAATATATAACTGTAGGCTGCCAACTATTTTTTGACAGCGTTCCGTTATATTTTGTTTGCTTAATAGCATTAACAAAATGATTCTTCCCTTTCAGCACTTCCGTATAAATCTTGCTTTTTCCCATATACGGGCTAATCATTCGTTGTGACAATACGGCAAAAATGCAACACTGTATTCGGCTTGATCAATTTTCCCTGCGAAGAACATAATTTTCCTTCGCTGAACAATTTCAACTTCAAGGATAATGATTGGACTGACACCTGTTACTACAGCTTTCTCCATAATAAAAGTAAAGCAACTTATAATATGCCATTTTTCGGCCTCTTGCTACGACGTAAAATTCCAGTCTAAAACGAACCGGACTTTAATAGAATCCTAGCCCGAATTCCTGTCTGGATTTCAGATAGCTTTGGCACTCTTTCCCCAATGAACTTCCCCTTAATTTCTAAATGCTTCTATTTTCCCATTTTTGGATTTTAAAAAAAATTCCTAAGAAAATGATTGACACACACTCTTTGCAGCATTAGAGTAGTAAACAAGATTTAAAACCGAATATTGTTACTTCTTATCAAGAGAGGTTGAGGGACTGGCCCTATGACACCTCGGCAGCGGACTCCTTTGGAGGACTGTGCCAAATCCAGCAAGCATGAGCTTGACAGATAAGAAGAGGCCGACTTTTCACTTGATGTCCTCTTCTTTCTGAAGGGGACTTTTTGTTTTTCAAAGGCTCTTTTCTCAAACTTTGTTGCTATTGACTACAAAAAAGGATTGAATTGCCTATTTTTCTTCCCAAAGTTGACTCTTTGTGAGAAAAGAGCAGGCAAACTTTATACCGAACAGCAAAATGACATTCTTAATTACGTTAAAATCGGCTTTAGGATTTTAACAACAATCTTTACGAAAACAGCTTTTTCAAAAGATCCCCACCTACAAATCCATATCGATACTTTCTTATCAAGAGAGGCGGAGGGACTGGCCCTATGAAGCCTCGGCAGCGGACTCACATTGAGGACTGTGCCAAATCCAGCAAGCATGAGCTTGGGAGATAAGAAGAGATATTGTCCAGCAATCGTTGCGGCATGCCCTCTTCCTGTTTCCAGGAAGAGGGCTTTTTTTATAATCCACAAAGGAGGAAGACTGATGATCACATTTGAGCAAGTGGAAAAAGTGTATGAAAGCCGCGGGAACAAGGTAGCGGCACTGAATGGAATTGATCTGGAAATCAAAGAAGGAGAGATATTCGGAGTCATTGGTTTTAGCGGTGCAGGAAAAAGCTCGCTGATCCGCTGTGTAAATTTACTGGAACGGCCCACATCAGGCAGGGTGATTGTGGATGGCTGCGACATGACTTCCCTTTCAGTAAAAGAAGTCAGGGAGATAAAAAAGAATATCGGCATGGTATTCCAGCATTTCAATCTGTTAAACTCGAAAACTGTTTTTGATAATGTCGCGATGCCGCTCATTCTCGCAAAACTTCCAAAAGCCAAAATTAAAGAGCGGGTCTATCAGCTCCTCGACTTTGTCGGCCTGGCTGATAAAGCTGACAATTATCCAGACCAGCTATCGGGAGGCCAGAAGCAGCGAATCGGAATTGCCCGGGCTCTGGCAACTCAGCCGAAAATCCTGCTTTGCGATGAAGCGACATCTGCGCTTGACCCGCAGACAACCAGTTCGATCCTGCAGCTTTTGAAAAAAATCAACAAGGAGTACAACATAACGATTTTAATCATTACCCATGAAATGTCCGTCATCCGTGAAATTTGTGACAGAGTTGCTGTCATCGAGGATGGAAGAATCATCGAAGAAGACACTGTCTTCAGTGTTTTTTCATCACCTAAAACAGAAACTGCAAGAAATTTCGTCAGCACCATCATGAATGACAGTATTCCTGATTCCGTGCACAGGATTATTGAAGGACACTCAGGACTGAATAAGGTATTCCGAATCAATTTTGTCGGAGATTCAGCCGGTCAGCCGCTTCTTTCCCAGCTATCAAAGAAATTCGATATCAATGTCAATGTTCTTTTCGGCAATATCACAGAGCTTCAAGGTATACCTTTCGGAAACCTGATTGTCGAGTTCCAGGGCAGTGATAAAGAAATTTTGAGAGCTCTTAATTTTATCGATCAACAAAAAGTAAGCATAAAGGAAGTGACAGCACATGCTAGTTAACTCAGAGCAAATTATTCAGGCTTTAATTGAAACACTGCAAATGGTGGCGTTCTCGCTTCTGTTTTCGGCAGTCCTCGGAGTGCCGCTGGGAATCGCGCTTGTGGTCACCAGGAAAGGCCATTTGCTTGAAAACGCACCTGTCTTCAATGTACTCAACAGCGTTATCAACGTCTTCCGCTCTGTGCCATTCATCATCCTGCTGGTCGCAATCATACCGCTGACCCGGCTGATTGTTGGCACGTCAATTGGTACAGCCGCGGCTGTCGTGCCGCTCGTCTTCTATGCAGGTCCGTATATTGCCAGATTGGTAGAGAATTCCCTGCTGGAAGTGGATCCGGGCGTGATTGAGGCAGCCGAATCAATGGGAGCCACTCCCTGGCAGATTGTCTTCAAATTCATTCTACCCGAAGCGATGAGCTCGCTGATCCTCGCTTTTACGATTGCGACTGTTGGATTGATCGGTGCATCAGCAATGGCAGGGGCAATCGGCGGCGGCGGACTGGGCGACCTGGCGATTACATATGGCTACCAGCGTTTTGATACCCAGACGATGTTCATCACCGTTGGCATCTTGATTGTAATGGTTCAGGGACTTCAATCCCTTGGAAATATATCAGCTAAAAAAATCAGAAGAAGATAACCAGGAGGAAATCAAAATGAAAAAACTTTTATTAGCATTGATTGTACTTAGTCTCGCAGTATTCGGCACGGCATGCTCCAGTTCTTCATCATCCGCGAAAAGCGAAGAAACCGTCAAAGTGAAACTTGGCGTCAGCGGCACGGATCACAGGGTCTGGGATTTTGTCGCTAAAAAAGCGGAAAAAGAAGGAATTGATGTCGAAATCGTCACTTTCTCAGACTATGTCCAGCCAAACCTTGCCCTAGCCGAAGGTGAATTGGATGCCAACTCATTCCAGACTGTTTCCTATTTTGATGCGTTTATCAAGGAACATAATTTAAATCTTGTACCAATCGCTACTACTGTGATCGCACCAATGGGTATTTACTCAGATAAATACAAAGACGTGAAAGATATTCCGGAAGGCGGAAAGATTGCCCTTGCAAATGAAGCTACGAATATGGGAAGAGGACTTCTGTTACTCCAGGAAGCTGGTTTGATCAAGCTTGAGGACGGCTTTGATGGTATTGGCTCCCTTGATAAAATTGTGGAAAATCCCAAGAACCTTGAATTTGTGACGCTTGTCGCCGGCCAGACTCCGAGGGTATTGCCTGATGTGGCAGCATCCATAGTCAATAATGGAATCGCAGTCGACGCAGGACTTACACCGAAGAAGGATGCGATCTTCCTTGAGAGTGCAACTGCCACTCCATATATCAACATCATCGCAGTCCGTGAAGAAGACAAAGACAATAAAAGTTTGAAAAGATTAGCTGAACTTTACCAGGAGGATGACACAAAGGAGTTTATCGAGAAAGAGTACAAAGGAAATACAATTCCTACCTTTGTGCCGCTTAGCAATATTGGCTGGTAAAAAGACATCGGCCATTCTGTGACCGTAATTTTGGAAACTTCCCTTTTACGGTCATAATCCCAATCTTTCTGCGACCATATGGTGAATATCACCTTTATTGGGACACATCATCGAGCGTGCTGCGAGAACAATGTGATTTTTTCAGTCCAAAGAGATTGCACAAGTTGGATCAATATCATCCATTTTTCAAAATACAACTCAAGGAGGATTCAGGATGACAACACCAGTTAAAGTACTTAAGGAGTTAAAGGAAATCATTACAGGTAACGTTGAGCTTAATAAGGAACTTTACTTATCGACCAGCCATGATATCCATGAAAGACCGGAAATCGGCAATGAAGAATTTTTCGCCTCTGCCCGGCTTATCAAGATTTTAGAGGATGAAGGTTTTGAAGTAGAAAAAGCTGTGGCGGGACACCAAACCTCCTTTGTTGCACGGAAAAAGGCTGAAAAAGGTGGACCATCAATCGCCTTTCTGGCAGAATATGATGCCCTTCCGGGGTTAGGCCATGCTTGCGGTCATAACATCATTGGCACGACAAGTGTTGCCGCTGCGATCGCGCTAAGCAAAGTGCTGGATGAAACTGGCGGTGAAGCGGTCGTATTTGGAACGCCTGCCGAGGAGGGCGGCCCTAACGGAAGCGCTAAAGGAAGCTTTGTAAAGCATGGCCTTGTTGAGGGAATCGATGCGGCATTGATGCTGCACCCTTCCGGACAAACAAGGTTGACAACGTCTTCCCTTGCTGTTGATCCACTCGACTTTGAATTCATCGGCAAGCCAGCCCATGCAGCCGCATCGCCTCATGAAGGTATCAATGCACTGGATGCGGTGATCCAGCTTTTCAACGGTAGTAATGCATTGAGACAGCAGTTGACTGATGACGTACGAATCCACGGAATCATCACCCATGGAGGTGATGCACCGAACATCATTCCTGAATATGCAAAAGCAAGGTTCTTTATCCGGGCTGCAACACGGAGCGGTTTAAATGAAGTAACCAGCCGCGTCAAAGCAGTCGCTGAAGGGGCAGCCCTGGCAACAGGAGCAAAGCTGAATATTATCGCTTTCCAAAATGAGGTTGATAATCTTCTGTTGAATGATCGATATAATGAAGTTTTTAAAAATGTCATCGAAGACCTTGGGGAGACAGTAGCAACTGATGAAAGGGACGGAATTGGCTCAACCGATGCAGGCAATATCAGCCAGGTCGTGCCAACCATCCATCCTTATATCAAAATTGGACCGGACAATCTTGTTGCCCATACTGTTCCATTCCGGGAAGCAGCCGCTTCTCATCAGGGGGATGAAGCCTTGCTTAAAGGGGCAAAAGCATTAGCTTTGACAGCTTTTCAATTAATCACAGACCAGGATTTATTAAAAGATATAAAGGCTGAATTCGAGAAAAGAAAAGCTGCGGAAAATAATTAATTCCCATTTACTTCATAATGAGAACCCTTGTACAATCGCAAGGGTTCTTTATAATGTTCGAAGTCAGCTATCCTTGACTGGCCCATTAATATAACTAGCTCAAACAAATGAACAGAAGCAAGACTACTTCTGTTCTTTTGTTCCTGCCACACTGATTAAGAAATCAATTGCTTCCATTTCTTCACGGGTCAAATACTGTCCTATATCTAGATTCTTCAAAATGGCTTCTGCTTGTTCGATCGTCATTAGATTCTCTCCTGTACTAAAATTATTCCTTCTATACTATCGGATGAGAATGGGTGTTTTTTAATACCCACTAAACTAATCCAGATTACGCCCCTGAAAGCAGCATTCGATTGAATTAAACCGCGAACTGCTTTCCTTCTATTCAAAAAATACTAAAAACTTAATTGACTTGTGAAGAGTTAGTAGATATAGTAGTGTGTATTATTCTTCTTTTGGGTTGCATGAGAAGAAAGACTACATTTCCTTGTGATTCATTGAACAAGTATTAACTGCCTTTCCAGCGATTGGAATGTTCTTTCCTGTTTATGAGGATTTATAGAAATTTCTCCTGATCCACCTAAAGAAGTGCTTGAACCAGAATTCACAACATCAAGAAGAGGAGACAAGTGTATATGCAGCAAAAAATTTCGTTTTCAACCTATGCCCTGATTGGGACCATGCTATTTGGAATGTACTTTGGAGCGGGGAATTTGATATTTCCTATTCAACTAGGGCAGCTGGCAGGCACAAACTTCTGGCCAGCATTAATTGGATTCCTTGTAACAGCCATCGGCCTTCCTTTTTTAGGCATATTGGCGATTGGCCTTTCGGGAAGCACTGGTCTGCGTAATCTAGCCAGCAGAGTGCACCCTATTTTTGGTATCGGCTTTGCGACAGTTCTTTACTTGACGATTGGGCCCTTTTTCGCGATTCCACGAACCGCCACTGTTCCATTCGTTGTTGGCTTTGAACCCTATATTGCTCCAGGACAAGCTGGTTTGTGGCTGGGGATTTTCAGTTTCGTTTTCTTTGCCATCGTTTACTTCTTCTCACTGCATCCTGCGAAGGTGATGGACTACATTGGGAAATACCTAACACCCGCTTTTCTTGTATTTTTATTTTTATTAATTGGCATCTCCATCATGAAGCCTATGGGCAGCTTCGGGGAACCGAGCGGTGCTTATGCAGATTTAGCTTTTATGACAGGATTCAAAGAGGGATATAATACAATGGATGCCCTTGCCTCCCTGGCATTTGGAATTGTTGTCATCAATGCCATTAAAGGCCAAGGAATAACCAGAACAAAGGATATTGCCAGGGCTACATTGAAATCAGGTATCTTCGCAATGACATTGATGATGCTGATATACGGACTTATAACATATATGGGCGCTTCCAGCGTATTGGCTATTGGAACATTCGAGAATGGCGGACAGATTTTTTCTGCAGTCGCCAAACACTATTTTGGGCCCTACGGTGCAATCCTGCTGGCTATCATTATTGTTCTTGCATGTTTAAAAACAAGCATTGGGTTAATCACGGCATGCAGCGAGTTTTTTCATGATTTATTGCCAAAGGTTTCTTATCAAAGGTTTGTGCTTCTTCTTTGCATCGTTTCTTTCACAATCGCAAACTTTGGTTTGAACAATATCATCCAATTTGCTGTACCTGTTTTAATGTTCCTGTACCCATTAGCAATCATCCTCATCTTATTAACTCTGATATCACCGCTTTTCGGAAATAAGCAAAGCGTATATGCGGCTTCAATAGCGATGACATTCTTTGTGAGTATTTTTGATGGCTATAGCGCTTTGGTCGTTAATCTGCCGAATATAGATATTTCTTTATTCAACTCCATAACGTCTATATACAAGGATTATCTACCTCTATACGCTATTGGTCTTGGCTGGATTATTCCAGCGTTCCTAGGTGCAGTCATCGGTTATATTTTGCCTAAAGCTCAATTACCGGTGAAAAAATACCAAAAAGAACTGTAGATTTTTTCTGCAGTTCTTTTCTTTTCCTACTTTAAATATTCAAAAATTTCAAAAGGAATCTACAAGCGGCTGCCCGGAAGCAAATTATTTATTTTGTTTCCTTTGAGCTTTTAATGCTACCTTTTCAAAACCATTTCCTCTTTCCTCCGCAAATTCAATATCTGCTTTTGGCATAGCTTTATTGTGCTTTGGCTTATTTTTAGCCATTTTCTTCACCACCCATCATCCTTAATGTCATGTTTTTACCAAGTGCCAGTTACTCTATATTGGTGTCATCCGCCATTCTCTAGTTTGTGTTTCTTTTCTAAGGTTATGCTTTCCGTTCCAGGCAACGCGGATTACTTCTTATCATTTCTTATGCATTGAAAATTTGCAGGATGACGGAAATATTAGATGATGACTTTAGGGATTAGTATTTTTTCTATTCTCTCTTTGGTGAGGATTGAATATCCATTGAGTTAAAGATAAAAGAGGTTCCTAGCTTAATGAAGACGAACAATAACTCCCCTTCAATTTAAAAGGCTAAAGATTGTTGTTAAAATCCTAAAGCCGATTTTAACGTATATAAAGTCATTTTGCTGGTCGGTATTAAGTTTGCAGGCTCTTTTCTCATTATAAAGAATCAAGTTTGCAAAGAAAAAATGTCATTCAATCCTATTTTTTAGTCAATAGCAGCAAAGTTTGAGAAAAGAGCCTTTTTAAAAAAGGTATTTATCCCAAGATACATATCCAGACATGTCCTTCTTACATGAATAAACTGATTATTAATAGGTATGAAAGGAGGTGATTTGGATGGAAAGAAGAGAATTTGATGACTTTGGCAACCAGATGTCATTCCGATTTTCAAAACGCCGTCATGGACATGATAATCATAACCGGTTTGAAAGGGAATTTGAATCGAGTGACAATCATCATGGTGCAAGGAGAGAAGACCAACACTCTCGCCGAAGAGAGGTCGGAGGAATAAGCACTTCGATGTGCGAGAAGCTTGCCGACATTATCGGAGGAGATGTATTGACCGATACTCCAGTCTGTGTTGTTTCTCGTCTCAGAAATATAAAAGCCACTATTTTAGGACGCCGTACACGTTCCCCGCTTGCGCTGCCATTTGCACTGTCCTTTGAAAATAAGAGAAATGGGAAGACACTCAATCTTGGTGAAACAGTAATTCTTCAAAAGGAAATTAACCCTTTCCTGACTGAATTGCGGAAAAGAGGCATCATAGTAACTGCCGTCCATAACCACTGGCTTTTTGAAGACCCACGGTTAATGTATATGCATTGGGAAAACATTGGTGATCCATTTGAGTTTGCTAAAGACAGCATTGAAGCCGCCAAAGACGCTGGTTTATTCTAATAGAAATACCCTATGAACTAGTAAATCTAACTTCTTTAAGATTTTTATCCCTATACCATTTGTCATGCCACTTACCAGCCAATAAAAATGCTGCCGGTGAAATTAACGGCAGCATTTTTTATATCGGGACACTTCAGCAATACAATGTCATTTCTTCTGATTTTGTTTGTCCGCATGCTGCCAGGACAAGGACCAAACTTCTTGGGTATCTCTCTGTTCGATAACTGTCTTATAGTTTAGGTTGACAAAAGAACTGTCTTATTGAATCATCCGCAGAAATTGTTTTGTACGGTCAGCTGTTGGATTGGTGAAAATACTGTCAGGTGCTCCCCGTTCAACGATAACACCGCCGTCCATAAAAATTACTTCATCAGCTGCTTCCTGGGCAAATCGCATCTCATGAGTTACTACGACCATTGTCATGCCCTCGTTTGCCAGGTCCTTCATAACTTTTAATACTTCCCCAACAAGTTCGGGATCCAGGGCAGATGTCGGCTCGTCAAACAACATCACTTCTGGTTCCATCGCTAGCGCCCTTGCAATCCCTACACGTTGCTGCTGGCCGCCTGACAGTTGAAATGGATAAAAATCCATTTTGTCAGAAAGCCCCACTTTTTCCAGAAAGAATGCTGCTTTCTGGCGCGCCTTATCTTTCGTTTCTTTTTTAACGGTTACCGGTCCTTCCAAAACATTCTCCAGTGCCGTCATATGAGGAAAGAGATTATATCCTTGAAATACCATCCCGGTAAGACGGCGGAACGATGAAATGGATTTTGGTGAAACCTTTGCTGAAAAGTCGATTTTCTGTCCGCCAATCGAAATCTTTCCTTCTGTTGGTGTTTCAAGGACATTCAGGCAGCGCAGAAAAGTTGTTTTGCCGGAACCTGATGGGCCGATAATAACGACAACTTTACCCCTGTCAATTTCAAGATCAAGTCCTTTTAATACTTCCAGCTGGTCAAAAGATTTCTTTAAACCTTTAATAGAGATCATAAATATCCTCCTTTCACTGGCAATTTACCGAGAAACATATCGGTCCAGCCGATTTTCAATTCTTCCCTGAGCAATTGAAAGAATAAAACAGATAACCCAGTAAATGAGTGCTGCTTCAGTATAGAGAAGAAGAAATTCATAATTTGTAGTCGCAATTTCCTGTGCTCGCCGGAACATTTCGGTTAATAGAATCATGGATGCAAGTGAAGTATCTTTTACTAAACTTATAAAAGTATTGGATAGGGGCGGAATGGATACCCTTGCCGCCTGAGGGATAATGACTCTCCTTAACACCTGTCTGCTGCTCATTCCTATGGAATATCCCGCCTCCCATTGGCCTTTTGGTATAGAAAGAATGGCTGCCCTTATAATTTCGGAAGCATAAGCACCAACATTCAGGCTGAAACCGATTATCGCAGACGGCCACGGATCCAGAGTAAGCCCGATCGTAGGCAAACCATAGAACAAGATGAATAATTGAACCAGCAAAGGTGTCCCTCTTATCGCGGAAACATAAACCCTGGCAATCATCCGGAAAATCTTCACGTCTGAAATCCTGGCAAGTGCAGTCAGGACGGCTAATCCTATTCCGCAAATAAAGGATATCAGTGTTAAGGGGATTGTATAAAAAATAGCCCCCTGTAATAGGGGGACAACTGAGTTTTGGGCAATTTCAATCAGTCTTGCCAACCTTTCAGGGTCAGCCAGTATGTTATTCAAGTACATTTTCATCAAACCATTTTAATGAGATTTTGTCATAGGTACCGTCAGCGATCATATCTGCAAGTGCACCATTTACCGCCTCGACAAGAGTATCGCTGTCTTTTCTGAACATTAAACCGCTTTTGGAAGCATCTTCGCTCTCTGCAATGATTTTAACTTTTGCGTCTGGTTTTGCCTTTTTAAAATCAAGGAAGGAAAGGTTTTCATTGATAGTTGCATCAACGCGTTTAGATAAAATCAGTTCGATGGACTGGTTAAATCCATCAACACCAACAATTTCTGCACCATTTTCCCTTGCAATGTCAGCATAGTTGCTAGTCATTGACTGTGCCGCCTTTTTACCTTTCAAATCTTCGAAACCCTTCAATTCATTATTATCTTCATGAGCAATCAATACTGCCGTAGATGTGATATAAGGGCTAGAGAATAAATACTTCTCTTCTCTTTCCGGCTTTATGCCCACTTGGTTTGCGACCATATCAAAACGCTTAGCATCAAGGCCAGCAAACATTGCATCCCATTGAGTTTCTTTGAACTCTGCTTGAACCCCTAGTCTCTTGGCAACTTCTTTTGCTATATCAACATCAAAACCGGTTAAATTCCCATCCTTGTCATGGAAAGTAAATGGAGGATATGTCCCCTCTGTCCCCACAAGAAGTTTCCCTTCTTTTTCTACCTTGGCAAGAACTGAGTTTTCTTCCTCAGTTGCGTCGTTACCTTGTAGCACCTTATCATCCTTTTCCTGCCCACCGCACCCAGATATTAAAAGAACGGCAGTAAGAATTAGAATCAGTAAAAATGAAAGTTTTTTCATTTTAATTCCTCCTATTTCAGTTGGTTTAATCAGATTCAATTATCATAATTGATTTTCTTATGATAGTCAAAAGTTTAAACTTCACTTAAAGACGACTCGAATAGTCTTTATTAACTATTATTTAAAAATTTTACAACAAAGAAAATTCCTGATTGTTTATCAAGCATTAAATTACATTTTCAAAATCTCTTGTTTTCTTATTTACTTTCTCCCAGTAAGCAAAATGACATGCTCTTTTCATCCAATTACTTTGGAACTTTCCCAGCGACGCAATATGCTTAAAGCCATTTTTCCATTTGGATTCTTGTTTACAGACTTCAATACTTTGTAAGTCATGCCATTAAATAAGAACTATTTTTGCACATTAATCTCCTTAAATCGGAAAACATAAACTGGTCAACAAAAATCCAGGAGGGAAACATTATGCAAAACATGAACCAAAACGGCAATCAAATGGCAGCAAACATGCCAATGAATCAAGGTTTATCAAACAATCACGGGGGACATGAGCTCTTTGATGCTCACGAAGTGATCAGTGGAATCATTTGTATGCTTGATCAGTACCTAATTTATGATCAGCACATTAAGGATTCCGAGCTAAAAGCAATTCTGCACAAGCAGTCTGCCTTTGTCACTCAAACATATAACACAATAGTCGAGAGTTTTAAAACCGGACAAGATCCAACCGTACCGACTCAGCAATACGAAATGACCCAGAATAATGATGTTGTATATGGTCTCAAGCCAGGGGAGCCGAAGAAACCTATGCAGTCACTTAATGAGATTACTGATCAGAGCATTTCAGGATTTATGCTGGGCCAGGCAAAATCGATGTCATCCATGCTTGCAATGGCGGCACTGGAAATGACAAATCCCGTGCTTCGACGTGTGATTGCGGACAGCGTCCCGAATTTCATTGAACTGAGCTATGAAATTTTCCTTTATCAAAACAAACATGGCTATTATCAGGTTCCACAATTGTTGCAGCAGGATATGAACCAAATGCTGACAAGCTACACCCAGTCAAATTCTCAACAGCCAGGTTCCATGACTAACTAAGATTAATAAAACAGGAAAGAAGTCGCTGATTTCTTTCCTGTTTTTGATTGGCTCTTTTCTCAAACTTTGTTGCTATTGACTACAAAATAGGATTGAATGATATATTTTTCTTCGCAAAGTTGACTCTTTTGTGAGAAAAGAGCATGTAAACTTAATACCGACCAACAAAATGGCCTTCTTTTACGTTAAAATCGGCTTTAGGATTTTAACAACAATCTTTACGAAAACAGCCTTTTGATTAGATCAAAAAGCTTTCTGCCAATTTCGTGCAGATAGTTTATTAAAAAATTTCTCTGGATACTTCAAGAATTTTTTCTGCTTAAAGTTTTCTTCATTTTACCCAGAAGTTCGCTCCAACTCCTGATTTGTAATCAAAATACCTTTTGGACTTTACCTTTCTCTCTTTTTCCTTCTACGGTTCATACGTTTATACGGATGATGACCGGGTATGTTTTAGATAATAATAATCCTATCCAATTAAGGTTGTTTGGATGAAAGGAGACTTATCATGAAAAAGAAACTATTTTATGGAATCCCCTTGACGCTTGCGATTTTAATTGGTGGATGTTCTGCGGAGACGGACCAGGAAAATGAACCGCCTGTCGAGGATACTGAAACTGATGTGGAAGATGAGGATTTCAAATTGGATGATGATAAATCAGACAGTAATGGGAAATAATACCAAGAGGTCATGATGTAAAAAAATGCTGTTTCTCCGAGGATGGAAGAAGCAGCATTTTTCATTTTATGGTTTGTAAGTGATTGCCTGTTCTCCGAATTGTTCCCAGCCTGCAACGAACTCTTCTTTTGAGAGTTTTTCGTTTTTGCCCTCTAGCGGGTCGTTTACATAAACATTTCTGTCGTCAAATCCAGTGACCAAAACCGAATGCCATTTGTAAGTGATCTTTTCTTTGCCTTTCCTTGTGTTCCATATTTCCCAGTGCTTGTCTGGCACGAGGGCAAAGTATGAGTTTCTAATGAAAAAACCTTAGTACCAAGACGGTTCTAAGGTTTTTCAGCCAACATTATTCTTCAACTGAGTCTTCGATTATTTTCTGTTCCTCTTCGGTTAATTCCTCATCATTCTCGGTTGTGCCTTCTTCGGGTTCATCAGGCAATTCATGTGTTCCATCTGGTGCCGGAGGAGCTTGTTCATCCTGTTCCATCACCGGATCTTCTTCCGGGGGCGGCTCTTCTGTGGCTCCGCAGCCGGCAAGCATTAGCCCTGTCCCAAACGTGAATGAAAGCAGTAGATTTCTTTTCTTCATGCTGCCACTCCTTCCTCTCCTGTGTTATTTTACTTATAGCCCAACTCAATGAAGATAAACATTTGGTAGAAACTAGGTTATTTTCTTTAGCAAAAAAACTGCAAACCAGATGGCTCGCAGTTTTCATGATTATAAAGGTTTTCCTGCATCACTTTTCGCATCTAATTTCTTTCTCCCTGTAAACATTGGGACTAAAATGGTCAGCAAGCTTACAATGATCAGTGTAAGCGCGATTGGCTTATCCAAAAAGATCCCCAGGTTTCCGTTTGAAATCGTCAGCGTTTGCCTGAAGGCTTGTTCCATCATCCCGCCAAGGATAAAGGCCAGTATAAATGGTGCCGCTGGAAATGAGAACATCCTCATCAGGAATCCAATAATACCAAATGCGACTAGCATATACAGATCGAAGGTATTGAAGCTTATGGCATATACTCCAATCAAGCTGAAAATGATCACAAGCGAGATCAGGAGCGGCCGCGGGATCCTTAGTACTCTCGCAATGTATGGTATCAACGGGAGGTTGAGTATCAACAAGAAAATGTTCCCGATATACATACTCGCAATAATTCCCCAGAATACTTCGGGGCGGTCCTGAATCAACAACGGTCCTGGCTGTACACCGAGTACCAAAAATGCTCCCAGTAGAACCGCTGTTGTTCCCGAACCAGGAATCCCCAGGCTGAGAAGCGGCACGAATGCTCCGCCGGTAGCCGCATTATTCGCTGTTTCAGGCGCTGCAAGTCCTTTAATTGATCCTTTCCCAAATTCTTCTGGTTTTTTCGCAAGCTTCTTTTCGGTGATATAAGCAATGAACGAAGCAATCGTTGCTCCAGCTCCTGGCAAGACCCCGATGATGAAGCCTAGGAAAGACTGCCTCGCCATTGGCCCGCTCATTTCCTTTACATCTTCCTTCGACAAGCGCAGGCTGCCAATCTCTTTATTGTCACTCATTGAACTGTCTTTTCGATTCAACACAAGTGTGCTGACTTCAGCCAGAGCGAACAAACCAAGCGCGATGACCAGGAAGTCGATTCCCTCCAGGAGGTTCGGATTCCCGAATGTGAACCTGCTTGTCCCTGTCTGGCTGTCAATCCCGATCGTCACAACTATGAAACCAAGCGTCGCTGAAATGAATGCCTTGATCGTTGACCCATCAGACAAACTTGAAATGGCAGTCAGACCGAGGAACATTAGAGCAAAATATTCTGCTGGCCCGAACGATACCGCCACAGCTGATAAAATTGGCGTGAATAGCATGAGCAGAATGACACTGACTGTTCCGCCAGTAAACGAGGCAATCGCCGCAATGGCCAGTGCCTTTCCTGCTTTCCCCTGCTGGGCCATTGGATATCCATCAAACGCTGTTGCAACAGTCCCGGCAACACCCGGTGCGTTTAGGAGAATCGAGGAACTTGAGCCTCCAAAGATAGCACCGTAATAAACCCCGGCCATCATGACCAATGCTACCGTGGGATCCATAGAGTAAGTGATCGGGATCATGATGGCAATCGCACTGATTGGCCCCAACCCTGGCATCATTCCAATGAAAGTACCTACAAAAACACCGATAAAAACAAACAGGAGTCCTTCTAAGCTAAAAGCCACTTGAAATCCTGACATTAAACCTTGAAATGCGTCCATGTTCTACCCTCCTTTTACAACGGGATAATTCCTGCTGGCAGATTAATTTTCAAAAGATAGTTGAATAGTCCATATATAACTAGAGAAAATGCAACCGAAACAATTGCATTCGCTACATGCTTTTTATATCCAAGGAATAAGGAACATCCAAAAATAAATAAAGCTGTCATGAGTAAAAACCCGATGATTTCTAATAGGAAGATATAAATCAAGATGAAAACAAGAACGGACAATAATAATAAAACATTCTCCTTCGTGATTGTTCGCTTCAGCTTTTCTGCTTCAGTCTCTTCTTTTTTATCAAAATATAGAAGGATAGCGAAAAACAGCAATAGGAATCCTAAACCCTTTGGCACAACATCCGCATCGATAATGGCATTAGGGTATTTCGGCAGGTTATAGCTTAATAACAAATAGAAGCCTGATAGAATTGCCAGAATGACGGCGATTTTTTGATTGATCCTGCTTAGCAATGGTGGTCACCTCTTTTAATAGAATGAAAGATAGAACAGGGATGACTGCTCTATCTCTCGAATAGGCTCTTTTCGAAATTCTTGATGCTTTGACATATTTTTTGTGATTTTTTAGTTCAGAAGTCTCATTGAAAAGATCCCTGAATAAAGTTCCTGGCTGGAAGTTAACGAGCCAACCCTAGCTCTTCAAGAAGCTTTTTCATGTCTTCTGCTTCTTTTTTCAAGAACTCGCTGTACTCTTCGCTATCCATGTAAAGTTCGCCCCATCCATATTTCTTGCGGATTTCATCCCATGCTGGAGAGTCGCTTAACTCCTTGAACTTCTCTTCATAATACTTAACAGCAGCAGGGTCCATTCCTGGAGGTCCGAAGAAGCCTCTCCAGTTTACAAAAGTTTCATCAATCCCCTGTTCCTTTGCTGTTTGGAAGTCAGATAGGACTTCTCCTTCCAATCTTTCCTCAGAAGTGATACCAAGCACCTTGATTTTGCCTGCTCTTACTTGTTCGATCGTTTCAGCTACTCCTGTTGTATAAACATCGACACTTCCATTTAATACAGCAGTTAAACCCCCAGCATCCGGATCGGAGATATACTTGATCTTTGTTACATCAACGCCAGCGGCCTTAGCAATTTTCACGAACTGCATATGGTCCATGCTGCCAGGTGATGATGTTCCAATAACGCTGACGCTTGCTGGGTCCTTCTTCATGTCTTCGAACAAATCGTTCAGGTTATTCCATTTAGCATCTGCTTTCACAACGAAAGCACCGTAGTCTGCGATTATGTTTGCAAGCGGAGTGAAGTCTTCATACCCGTACTCCGATTGCCCGTTTAAAGGTACTAAAATTAATGGTGGCGAGGCAACGAACATATTGTGATTACGCTCTTTCTTACCAGCCATATATGCCCAGCCAATCGCTCCGCCTCCACCTGCTTTGTTCACTACCGGCAAGCGCTTATCAATAATTTTCTCCTGTTCAAAAACCTGTGAAGCCATACGTGCAGTTGTATCCCAACCGCCGCCAGGTCCCGCTGGAGCCGTGATTTCAATCGGTTGAGTCGGTTTCCATTCCCCATTTTCCCCTGTGGCACTGCCCTCGCCAGATGACTGGTCCGAACATCCTGCCGCCAACAGCATTGTGAATGCCGCAGCTGTCGCTAAAAACTTTTTCATTTTGTTTCCCCCCTGTAAAAAAATCTTCTTCCATCCTTATCCGCTATAATAATTCAGAATAATAAAAATGTAACCGTTTACAATTTTACTTCCATAAAAAACTTTTTGGCTATTTTGTTCATTTTGTTCACGAGTAAGCAGCAAGGAAATATGAATTCATAAAAAAACATCTCCCGTAAGAGGAGATGTCTTAAACCAAATAGTATTTTCGCTCGGGTCTTCCAACAATTCCGTATTCCAGTTCCGCTCTTGCTTTCCCGACAGAAATTAAATACTCCAAATACCTCCTGGCTGTGGTTCTTGACGCGCCTAGGTGATCACCTAAAATCTCTGCATTTATGCCGCTAGAAAGCATGCTCAATGTTTCCTCTACTTTTCCAAGTGTTAATGGGTCGATTCCTTTTGGCAGAAGCTCAGGATCCGCTTCTGCTTGCCCGCCAGTGATAACCTTGTCGATGATTGCCTGATTGAATTCCTCGTTGGCTTCCATCAGCTGCCTGCGCCTGACTACTTTTTCCAGAGCTTCTCTGAATCGTTCAAAAGTGGCTGGCTTTATGATATAATCTACTACTCCGTTGCGGATAGAGGGCTCCACCACTTTCCGTTCTGTAGAAGCAGTAATCAAGATAATATCCAAATTCTCGAATCGTTTTCTTAAAACCGGCAGTATGGATACTCCGTTTCGGTCAGGAAGATAATTATCCAGCAGCAGCACATCTACTTCTTTAGTTTCCAACAGTTCAATTGCTTCCCTGGCATTCAATGCTTTGCCTGCGACCGTGACTCCCTCGATTTTTTCTAAAAACTGTTCATGGATTGACGCAACCCTGAAATCATCTTCAGCAATAGCTACCTTGATCATTCCACCACCCCTTTTCCCTGTTATATTTCCAAGCTCCTGCAACTCTAATTTGCAGTACTTAATCTCTTTTTCGGCAGGTAAACGGTCAATACCGATCCCCTACCAGGCTTGGATTCTACCTCAATGTTTCCATCCAATTTGTCTATTGCCTGTTTAACAATTGCCAGGCCGTAGCCACGATTTTCTTCGCCTTTGGTAGAAAAACCTGTTTGGAAAATTTTATCCGTTTCGTCTACTGAAATCCCTGGACCATTATCGTAAACCTCAATGATCAGATCCTCGCCCAGATCAATCGCGAAAAAGGTCACCCTGCCATCATTGATCCCTTCTACTGCATCAAAGGCATTGTCGATAAGGTTGCCGATGATCGATATGACATCTGTATAAGGTATATGTGCCGGAAGAGGGCCCATACTGCTGTTCTCATCAATGAAGAATTGAATTTTTTTCTCAGAGGCTTTCCCCAGTTTACCTAGCAGCAGAGCCTGAACTTTCGTATCAAAGATTTGGTCAAAAATGATCTTGTTTTGACTTTCATGAACTTCTGATTCTGCTTGGATCATTTCAATAGCCTCGTCATGCTTGCCCAATTGGAGCAAACCTGAAAGTACATATAGCTTGTTGGAAAATTCATGTGTTTGTGCCCGCAGATCTTCAGAATACCTTTGTACTTCAGTCAAAGTTGCAAGCATCTTATTGATTTCGGTTTTATCCCGGAATGTTGAAACTACACCGATTACTTCACCATTTTCAAATATTGGCGTCCGATTGATGATCATATCCCTATTCCTTAATGTAATTTCATGATCATGATCCGGCTTTCCCGAAATCAATACATGATAGACACCGGTATTAGGGATGATCGTTTCGATCTTTTGATTTACACTGTCCTCTTGTATATCTAATAACTCTTTAGCAGATTGGTTAATCATTGTTATATAACCATCTTTATCGACTGAGATGATTCCTTCTTTTATCGAATAAAGGATAGCATTCCGCTCGAGATAAAGCGAAGTCACCTCATGGGGCTCCAGACCCAAGGTAGTCCTCCGGATGTTTTTAGCCAGAAGATAACTTGCGATTATACCAATCAGCACGACGATCAAGGAAATGAATCCTATTTCTTTCCCCCTTTGAAGAGCGTCCGCCTGCAGGTCAGTGATCATGTAGCCAACAGAAATGATGCCGACGATCTCACCTTGCAGATTCCTGATCGGACCTTTTCCTCTGATGGACTGCCCAAGAGAACCCTTCGCCTTTGATATGTAAAATTCACCTTTTAATGCAGGACTGTTATCTCCTCCAACCATTGACAGTCCAAGTTTCTTCTCATCTGGATGCGCATATCTCAGTCCGTCTTTATTGCCAATAACGATGAATTGTGCCCCGGTTTCCCGTCTAATTTGATTCATGAGGGGCTGAAGAGTTTCAGAAGGATCGTTACGCTCAAAAGCCATAATTACGGTAGGCATCGAAGCCACGGTTCTTGCCAATTGAAGAGCCTGGTTTCCCCTCTGCTTTTCAACCTGCTTATACTCAATCACCAATGATATGACAAGGAAAATGAAAATGATAAATACTGTATTAACAATATTTGATCCGATGATCTTTGTTTGCAGGGACATTGGAAGCTTTTTCGGTTTCATGACTCCCCCGATGAAATTTATTATAAATCTATTAATATTCTAATAATTTTCACCATTCTTGTCACCCTAATCTATCATGTTTAAAGACCTTGCGCTTTTTAATATTGATGATGGATCAGAATTAATGCTGCTAAAAGTGTCGATACTCCAAGTGGATATCCTTGCTGGTGCTAGTTTGTCTGTACACGACCGGGGAATACTGTAAAAAGGCTCTATCGGACAATTCAATCGGCCTTTTCACGATTTTTGTCCATTAGAAGGGCTCTAATGTTCTTTTAATAAGGCTCTTTTCTCAAACTTTGTTGCTATTGACTTCAAAAAAGGATTGTAATGACCTATTTTCTTTACAAAATCGACTCTTTTGGAAGAAAAGAGCATGCAAACTTAATACCGACCAGTAAAATGGCCTTATATTACGTTAAAATCGGCTTTAGGATTTTAACAACAATCTTTACGAAAACAGCGTTTAATAATAAGTGGTCATTAAAACTGAAGGCCTGCTCTTTTCACAATTTATTCCATAATGGAAGAAGCAACCATATAGCGGGGTGTTAAAATGAAATTAAGTATACTTGACCAATCTGTCATCAGCAAGGGGGATTCAGCTGGCCAGGCATTACAGAAGACGGTGGAGTTGGCACAGATCGCTGAAGAACTTGGGTACACCAGGTTCTGGGTGGCTGAACATCATAATACCAATGGCATAGCTGGTTCTTCCCCAGAAGTATTGATATCCCATATAGCCTCCAGGACGAAGAAAATCAGGGTAGGTTCAGGAGGTGTTCTGCTTCCGCAATACAGCCCTTACAAAGTCGCGGAAAACTTCAAAGTTCTGGAGACTTTGTTCCCTAACCGTATTGATGCTGGAATAGGCCGCTCTCCAGGCGGGTCAGCGACAACAAGGATTGCATTGACTGATGGACTGAGGAAAAGCTTAAATGAATTCCCGAGACAGGTTAGAGATTTTCAGGCATTTTTACGAAATCAATTACCAACGGACCATCCTTACCATCAAGTAAAAGCATACCCTGAGGCATCTAGTTCTCCAGAAATATGGCTGCTGGGAATAACCCATAGGGGAGCGAGACTCGCTGCAGAACATGGGACAGCTTTTACATACGGCCACTTCATTACACCAGTTAACGGCAAACGGGCCCTGGAACAATATTATCGGGAATTCCAACCTTCCCATTTACTCGATAAGCCACAAGCAAATGTGTGTGTATTCGTAGTTTGCGCGGAAACACAGGAAAAGGCTGAAGAATTAGCTTTAAGCCAGGATTTATGGCTTTTACGGGTTGAAAAGGGAATGGACACAAGAATCCCATCGTTGGAAGAGGCAAGGAATGCTCCACTTACTTCTAGCGATCGCTCCAGGATCAAGGAAAATCGAAAACGGATGATTATTGGTACACCAGAAAAAGTTAGAGACGAACTTTTGAGACTTGGCGAGGTTTACAGAACGGATGAATTTATCATCATTAACAATCTGTTTAGCTTTAAGGATAAGGTGAAGACATACACTTTGTTGGCTGACTCCTTCCTTTAAGCTGTTTTCCTGGAAGGGGGATTCCCCCCTTCCCATTATTCCTTTAGATCCTTTTGGGTGATTTCACTTCGTATATTTACATCTTTGGAGATATTCCGCTCTTTATTGTTAGGGTATTTGTTTTTCCGTTCGCGGTTATCGTTGCGATTTGTCATGGCTATCCCTCTTTCTTATTTATTACGGCTTTTACCGGAGTTGATGTCCTGGTCATTACCTAACTCACCGTTCGTACGGCCTTTTTCTTTAGCGATTTTACCTCCCAGCCTTACATTAGGCTGGCTGATTTCTTTTTCCCTCATATTTGTCACCCCCAGTTTTAAGATGCTCCATTTTGCAAAATAAAATTTCAGAAATTAAATCTTTAATCATTGCACAACCCTTCTGTTATGTAATATAATTTAATTAAATATTCTGTTATATAACAAGGAACGGTAAATTGATGAGGAGAGAGGTAGAATGGATGACTAAAACGGATGCAATTGCACGAAGGATTTTGGGTTGGAAGCTGAACAGGTGGGATCGCTGGTTTGATTATGAAAAAGGCGTTTTCATCAATGACTCTGAATTCCAGCCGGGGCAGAACCTTGTCCATGCGATGCTGGTTGTCGAGAGATTGGAGAAATTGGGCTACAGCTTCTCCTCCAATGGAGTTTCAGAGGCCGCTTTTAACCAGTTCAAAGGTACGGGGGAAAATCTGCCTGAAGCCATCACAAATGCTGCCTATGCGATCATTGAAAATGACTCAGTCGTCTCTAGTTCATCTTTGTGGCGCAAGCTTTCGTAATAATCCGCAAATAAGAGCTGTCATCCGGACAACAAAGGATGACAGCTCTTTAAATTTATTCCACTTTTTCGTCCTTCCCTGCCAGCCAGAATGATGCAATAATTGACGCGATAATGACAATGAAAGGAGCGTAAAACATCGTGAATTCAGCCATTCTCAAACCTCCTATGCGTGGTCGTTCCTTTTCCCCTGAACATAGTCCTTATTAAATAAAAATAACCTCAGCAGCAGGTACAGTGACGGAAGCAGAAGCCCAAGCCCAGCAATGAACGCGATGATAAGTGCAATGGCCATCGCTTCATTTGTGAAGCTGTCGTATATGCTGAGAAACGGATAAAGCAGATAAGGGTAATGCGAAATACCATAGGCAAAAAAGGCAATAAAGAATTGGCCGGTCAATAGTCCAAACGCCACCCCGTATGCCTTCCGTTTTCCAATCAGGTACACGGTTCCCACAAACAAGATGAAGGAGATGGCAAACAGCCACCATAAATCAACAAGTCTGCTGTAATGCTCAGGGTTATGGCCCCTAAGTTCCACGATGATGCCTGTTGCCGTAACGATTGCCGGCACCGACCAAATTAAGGCATATTTCCGCAGCAGTTCTGTTGCCGGTTCATCTTGTGCCTTATTCGCATACCAGGTCAAAAAAACGGCAGATATATAAAGAACCGCAGTCAGGCTCAGGATTACAATGCTCCATGTTAATGGACTGGTGAACAGGGCCCAGTAGTCCAACTCGATCCCCGAGGCAGTTTCCTCCACAAAGCCTCCCTCTGAAATCGTGAGTACAATCGATAGAGAGGCAGGGATGAACAAGCCAGTGAGTCCATATAAATACGTGTATCTCTTATGCTTTAATCCCCCATAATTCGTGAACGCATAATATGCCCCGCGAATGGCGAGCAAAACAACTCCAATGCTCGCGGGCACCAGCAGGATGGTTCCATAATAATAAGCTGTTTTAGGAAAGAAGCCGACAATTCCCACGAAGAAGAATACAAGAAATACGTTCGTGACTTCCCAGACAGGCGATAAATATCGCTGGATGATTCCTGTCAGGATATGCTGCTTTCCCCTGAACAAGCTGTAAGCATTGAAAAAACCTGCACCGAAATCGATGGAAGCGACGATGACATAACCAAATAGAAAGAGCCAAAGAACTGAAATCCCTATTATCTCAAGCGTCATCGAAATCCACCTTCCTTCTCCAGTTCCCTGTCTTCCAGTTCCTGTTCAACTGGATTTTTCCTGAACATCCTTGTTAATACAACGGTGCTGCCAATGGCCAGGATCAAGTATAAACCTGCAAACAGAAGCAGCATCAAATCGACCTGTCCGCTTGTGGTCGCCGCATCCTCAACTTTCATGATTCCTCGAAGGATCCATGGCTGTCTTCCGACTTCAGCGAACCACCAGCCAAGTTCAATCGCTAGCATCGATAACGGTCCGCCGAAGACAATCAGCCAGCGGTACCATCTTGCCCTGATAAAACCCCATTTCATCCACACGCCCACAACATAGACAAGCGAAAGGGCCATCATCCACATCCCGATTGTCACCATTCCATCAAACAGATAATGGATGTACAATGGCGGGATTTCATCTTCAGGGAATTCATTAAGTCCTATAACTTCAGCGTTAGGGTCGCTATGAGCCAAGATACTCAGTGCATAAGGAATCTCAAGGGCATATTTTACTTCACCGTCATCAAGAACACCATACAACATCAACGGCGCCCCCTCATGCGTCTCGAAGTGCCACTCTGCTGCTGCCAGCTTTTCCGGCTGGTATTCTGCGAGGTATTTACCCGAAAAATCGCCGATGACCGCAGCAGCAATTGAAAAGATAAGACCGATTTTCATTGTTAAAAATAATGCTTTTTTATGGTAGATATGATTGGATCCTTTTAAAAGCCGGAATGCGCCTATCGAAGCGAGTAAAAATGCTGATGTCATGTAAGCTGTCGCCAGCACATGGGCGACCTTCGTCGGCATTGCCGGATTGAACATGGCAAGAACGGGATTGATATTGACCAGCTGGCCGTTCACAAGGTCAAAGCCTTGTGGCGCATTCATGAATGCATTAACCATCGTGATGAACACAGCTGAAAAAGAAGCCCCAACCGCCACCGGAATCAACAGCAGCAAATGTTTCTTCTGATTTTCAAACCGATCCCATGTATATAAATAGATTCCTAGAAAAATAGCTTCAAAGAAGAACGCGAAGGTTTCCATGAACAGAGGAAGAGCGATCACGTTACCCGCCAGTTCCATAAAATTTGGCCATAACAATGACAGCTGCAATCCAATTGCCGTCCCTGTCACAACTCCAACTGCAACGGTGATTACAAAGCCACGGGTCCACCTTCTTGCGAGCAGGATATAATGCTCATCCTGTTTCTTGATTCCCAGCCACTGAGCAATCATGATCATCAGCGGTATTCCCACTCCAATGGTGGCATAAATGATATGGAAGGATAATGTAAGCTCCGTCAAGACACGGCTGAAAAAAACTGATTCTTCATTCCCCATTTTTCAATACCCCTTTTCTATCCAGCAAAAATTCGGCCGATAAAAGACAATCCCATGATTGCCGCTACAATAAAAGCAAGCCACATAAGCATTCTTTCTTGTTTTTTATACATAAGTCACCTCGAAAGTTTGTTCACTTTATCACATTTTTGCGCAATCTCTGACCTAATCCTTTATACAGTATAAATGTGAGAGAAATATGTTATGTAATCCATTTTGGCATCTTTCATTTCATTCCCGTTCTCCGGCCTGTTAAAACGAAAAAACAGCATATTGTCAGTGTGCACGTTTCGATATTTCCAGCTTCTCTTTATATCTTTGGAAAAACCAAATAACAGCTGCCACCCACAGACCGCTGGCAAGAAAACCGCCAATGATATCACTTGGATAATGGACGCCTAAATAAACCCTGCTCAACCCAATCGCTAAGATCATAAAAGCGCTGAGGATGATGACAGCTACTCTCCCAATCCGGGAGGGGACATGGCGCCAGAGCAGGAAAGCAAGAATGCTATAAAAAGAAAAAGCATTCATCGCATGGCCGCTTGGAAAACTGTAGCCGCCTATATCGATCAGCCGGTGAAAATCCGGGCGTGCCCGATGAAAATAAAGTTTCAGCAATCTGTTCAAGATCGGTGTAATATATACAACAGACAGGAAAACAAGGATTTCCAGCCTGTGTTTTAACACGTAAAAAAGAAACAGGAAAATGGGAATGGTCAGGATTACGATCAATTTTAAGGAGCCAATATAGGTAAAGAATTTCATGGCCGAAGTCAGGCCCTCTGCTTCGAGTCCCTGCACTGCATCAATGACAGCCCGGTCGAACACCATCAGATGTTCAGCCTGTACCAGATAAGACATAATGATAAAACCAAATAACGAACCAAAAAAGGCGGTTAAAAGCTGCAGATTGAACTTCATGAATCCTGTTCCCTCCCGTGCATTCTAAATCCCCCTTACTATTCCCAATCCGCTATTTTAAAAAGACCTTTCATGACTTCATTGTTAGCAAGTTGGTAACATTCACAAACCAAACAAAAAAAGGAATGAACTTAATCATCCCCTTTTAAAATAATCGCCGGCCGCCCGACTGGATAATATTCAATTGTCCCGCATGCTTTGAGGGCAGCTTCATCTAAACAGTTCCTGCCGTCAAAGATAATTGGCTTTTTCATGTTATCCAATAGAGCTTTGACATCAAGCTCCGTGAATTCTTCCCATTCTGTGACAATAAACAAAGCATCTGCCTCTTCAGCAGCTTCTGCTGCAGAGTCAACGTAAGTGATGATGTCACCAATGACCTTCCTTGCATTGCTGGCTGCAACTGGGTCAAAGGCTGCAACTTCAGCCCCTGAAGCAGTCAAGGAGCGTGCAATTTTGATTGACGGAGCTTCCCTCATATCATCCGTATTCGGTTTGAAGGAAAGGCCGAGCATGGCGATTTTCTTACCCTTCAATTCTCCCAATCGTTTCAATGCCTTAGTTACAAGCAGCTCATGCTGATGATCATTGATGGCAATTGTCTCTTCCAATAATAAAAATGGGACCCCTAGATTCCTTGAGGTATGCAGCATGGCTTTTACATCCTTTGGAAAACAGGATCCGCCATACCCTATTCCCGCCTTTAAAAAGGCGGAACCAATCCGCTTATCTAATCCCATCCCCTTCCCTACATCATCGACGTCCGCTCCTGCGGCTTCGCATAGATTGGCGATTGCATTGATAAAACTGATTTTTGTCGCCAAAAATGCATTTGAAGCGTATTTGATCATTTCAGCGCTTCTCACATCCGTCAATAAAAATGGGACGTTCAGCGGCCGGTACATCTCTCGGATTTTTTTAGAGGCACACGCATCGTCAGAGCCAATGATAATCCTGTCAGCTTTCAATGTATCCTCGATGGCTGACCCCTGCCGCAGGAACTCCGGGTTGGAGACCATCTTGATGTCAACTTTATTTTTCAGCTGCGCCAATAACAGTGTTTCAAAATATTCATTTGTCCCAACTGGCACCGTACTTTTAATTACAACAATACAATCCCTGACTATATGTTCAGCGAGATCCTTTGCGGCTTGCTCAAGATAGCTTAAATCCGCCTGCCCGTCGTCACTTTGAGGGGTACCAACGGCGATTATGATAATATCAGCGTGGCTCAATGCATACTGATGGGAGGTAGTAAAAGCGAGTCTCCCTGCAGAGGAGTTTTTAATGAGAAGGTCTTCTAGACCGGGTTCATAAATCGGGGACTTTCCTTCCTTAAGAAGCTCTATTTTCCTTTCATCAACATCTATGCAAATTACATTGTGTCCGATTTCCGCCAGGCAGACTCCTGTGGACAGCCCGACATAACCTGTTCCAAGTACCGCGACCCTCATGTCAGTCACACTCTCTCTTCATGTCCGGCATCTCGTACACTTCTTTTAAATACTCAATGACATCATCTCTTGTATCTTCCCTTTGCAGTGCGAAATCAACCGTTGCCTTGATGAAACCGATTTTGTCCCCGATATCGTACCGCCTGCCCTCAAAGTGATACGCCAACACCGCCTGGCGCTTATTGAGTTCATTGATTGCGTCCGTCAGCTGCAATTCTCCCCCATGGCTGGCTGGAGTCTTTGCCAGTACCTCAAAAATTTCCGGCCTCAGTACATAGCGTCCCATTATTGCATAATTTGAAGGTGCCTCATCTTTCGAAGGCTTTTCTACCAGTGAATCAATATAGAACAGATTTGGCTCGAGGTTCGCCCCCTTCGGCTTGATGATTCCATATTTACTGACATCACTATCTGCAACTTCTTGAATCGCTACGACTGAGCTATTGCAGTATTCAAATACATTGATGATTTGCTTCAAGCATGGGGTTTCCGACATTACAATGTCGTCGCCAAGCAAAACGGCGAACGGTTCATTGCCGATGAAGCTTTGAGCGCAAAGGATTGCGTGCCCCAATCCAAGAGCTTCCTTTTGCCTGACATAATAGATTTTTGCAAGGCTGGATATATTTTGGACCTCTTCTAAAATAGCAAGTTTATTCTTTCTTAATAACGCATCTTCCAGTTCATACGATTTATCAAAATGATCTTCTATCGATCTTTTTCCCCTGCCGATGATGATGATAATTTCCTCTATTCCTGAGGCTACTGCTTCTTCGACAATATATTGAATTGTCGGCTTATCAACAATCGGCAGCATTTCTTTTGGCTGCGCTTTGGTTGCCGGCAAAAATCGAGTCCCGAGTCCTGCTGCCGGGATAATGGCTTTACGGATTCTCATATGCTGCCTCCTTTTCAATTCCATAGTCTTTTATATTCAATAGGAGAGAATCCGGTCACGTTAAAGGCCTATCATTTTGAAAATAGACTCCATTAGGAATGATTTATACGGGTCCACGCGCAAAAGACTCCCGGCAAAAGGCTAGGAGTCAGTGGCGCTTTTTATAGTAGGGTAAATATACTTTTTTGATAAACTGCTTTATCAGCTTCGGCAAAAGTTTTTTCCGCCTTTTCACCAATGCAGTGACAATGGCCTTTTTCTCATCCTTCGAGACCTTCCAGTCATCAGGGATTACGGATACTATTTCTTCTATCAAGAAAATGGGCATTGTCTGGATAAGTTCAATATAGTCGGCAAATTCCCCTTCGTCCTCCACAAAACTCGCCATAAGTTTGTGGGTAGCGCTTTTCATCATTTTATTATTCAGTTTTTGTAAATCAGGAAGCTGCCAATTATACGATCCCATTACTTCTGCCTGGTCAATTATCCACAAACGATAAGAGTCAGCTGATTCTTCCTGCAAAAGAATATTCTTGCGAGTCCGGTCACGGTTGCTGAGCCAATAATCAAATACAATGATGCCCGCCAGTGTCTCTGGGTTGATAATGCCTGGCACATCGGGCACCTGATGTCCATCAAGACAGCCTGGAACATATAGGGATGCAAATTGATATTGGGAAGCAGCCAATTGAGAGAGTTCGGGAATCTCAGAAATGAACGACTGTGGAATTTCAATAATTTGGGCGAAGGGCACTGGAAGCCCCAGGTATCTGGCCAAACAATAGGAAACCCATTCATTTGGCAGAGTCTTTTCAAACCCTTCCTGAAAAAATTTCACGACGTAGTTCCTGCCATCGTCAAAAGTAATTAAATGCGCGTTGGATTTACCCTCGAATTTTCTGCGGTAAGTAACGGGCTGTATCAATGCTCGATCACTCCCGTTCTATCACCGTGGACAATTTCGTATAACAAATCAATATACTGTTCTGCCACTACTTCGATGGCAAAATGCTCTTGAACATGCTTATTGGCTGTGTTCGATATTTTTTTATGCAGTTCCGGGTGGTCAAGGATGCCATAAAGCTGCTTTACTGCATCATCCACATTTTGACCTCGATACAGGCGGCCGGTTTGTCCTTGAATAACCAGCTCAGTGACTGGCCTCATATTGGATGCAACTACCGGGACACCGCATGCCATCGATTCAATAAAAGTATTGCCGAACGATTCGGATTTCGTGGTAGCCAGTGTACATCCTCCAGACTTTCGAATTTTCGCATATACATGCGGCATTTGTTGATACGGAATGACCGGGAACCACTTGACTATATCAGTGAGGTTTTCTTCCCGCCATTTTGCTGCAAACTCTTCCCTTTGCACACTCTGGGCGCCTCCAACTACCCATATTTCCACGTCATTCCGTTCACTTTTTATTCGCTTGGCAACCTCGATCAGCATAGGCCAATTTTTACGCTTATCAAGCCTGCCAATCCAGCCGATGACTTTCTTGTTCTCCGGCAGCAGAGGAGCACTGTTACTGTCAATCTCGGATTCGGCCAATGGCCTGAAGAAGGAAGTATCAACTCCGTTGTAGATGACATTGACTGGTTCTGCTTCAGTCAGGATCGATACAATTCTTTTTTGATAATTCGATGGCACGATAATCGATACAGGGTTAATTCCGTTGAACGATTTAATATGTGGTTCAAGCTTGATGATCTCTGGTGTCCTGGCTTCTATGATGATCGGTCCTGAATAATCAGCCTTTTTCAGCCATTTATAGGCCGCACCAGTATCCACTACAATAATCGCATCGTATGCGTTATTCTGAATGATATCGACAATTTCCCGCTGATCCCTGGTTAAATATACGGGAGCGACATCCTTCATGATGTGAAGTCCGCCATGATCAGTCGTATACAAAAATTCTGTATCGATTCCATGCTTTTTGAAAAAAATCGCCCGATTCCTCCAGCCTGCATTGACCCCGCCGACAGTTAACAGCCTCCAGATCACTAATATTTTCATATTGGTAGCTCCTCGAAAAAGATTGGGCGCCTCCTGAACAGAATTTAATTCCTTACACTACTATAAAACTAGAATATTAATCTTTATTTTCATCAGATTCTTTTTCAATATCTGTTCCTTTAGCAAATCTTTTTTCTGCTCTTTCCCAATGTTTGTCGATTGCATCCATCACCCGGTCCGGCTCATATCCTTTAGCAAGCATTGTTTTCACCCATTCCTCTTTAAAGACCTTCCTGATAAGGCTTTCGAGCTGGCTGACATGCATCTGTTCATCATTGGTCAATAAGACCTTCTTGCTTAAACTACTCAGTACATCTTTGTTTGATTTCTTTTTAAGCAAGAGCTGATAAATTTCCCGTGACAATTTTTCCATCCTCATATAGTATTCCCATTCTTCAAAAAGCTCGGGTGCCAGCAATTTTACATGGTGTAGAAATTTTGCCTTGTTCTCTTTCCCGAGTGAGTTTAATAATTTCCGAGGATAAGGATAAACACGGTTTCTCCAAACAGTCCTCCCTACATCTATTACTTTCAGATTGCTGTCCGGTTGAATATATATTTGTCTTTTATGATGGTCGATCCGGTCAAAGCCAACCTCTTTAAATGTGATCAGCAACTCTATCAATTTATAGGATAACTGTTCTGTCAAAGGTTGGGATTGTAGGTACTCGCGTAAATCAACCCCCTTTACTATCTCCATTACAATGTAATTATCACCAGCGGCATACAGAAGGGGAAATAGATCAGATTTCTGCCCTAAGTACATCGCATAATGTTCCCGTTCACAATCTTCCTTGTTCCCGTACACTTTTATGCAAATATCCTTTGAGTATCGGAACACGGCTCCCTGCCGCCCCTTCCCCATTAGCTCAAGTGGAGAATTATTGATTACTTCTACGTCACCATTTTCTACATTTTTCACCTGGATATCCTTTAAAAGCTTTTCAACATATTCAGTGCTCACAATGTTCCTCCTTACTTCTGTCAATTTAACATATAAAATTTTCCCTCTTATTAATTAATTCAGGACCTAGTCAATCTGGAAGGGCATGCATCTATAAGATGGAAAATGTTTTCGCCAAGATTGGATTACATTAGCTCTCACACTTTTTTTCTTGGCAAGCAAAATGTAAAATAGTCTTGAAAGGAAGTGGACAGATGGCAAACTCAGCTGCAGGCACTAGCCAGTCGCATTTAACTCAATATATCCCGCCTAAGGGCATGTATGAACAATTTGAGGATGAAGCTCATTATCTCGAGAAGGTCAAAGAATGGGGTTTGAGCACGAAGAAAGAGTTTTGGTATAAAGACAGATACCAGCATTGTCTTGTTACGATAAAGGGGTATGAAATATTGGGTGAAACAGCTGAATTCAATACTCTTGTGATTGAATTTCCGGATGGGAACTTAACTTGTATCCACCCGGCGTACCTCAAGGAGATGCAGTCTTCCGGCTTCGGGAAGGAAATTATCACTCCAGCCTCCGGGAATGGAAGTGAAGCTTTAGTAGCGAAGAAGGAGAAGCCTAAAACAGCGGCTCCTGCGGCAGCAGAAGCGCAAGCAAAAACTCCTGTAAAAAAGGAAAAAGCGAAAAAGGAAAAGGCTCCTAAATTAGTGCTGCCAGAGGAAAAAGTCCATTTTACCGCGACGGTGAAGCAGTTTGCGCTAAGCTGGAACCATTTCAATGAGGATAATGACGAAGTAGTCGTGTTCGAAAATGTCCGAATTGAGCAGGAAGAAGCAATCGAGGTTGGCCTGGCATGGGGCTCACACAGCAAAACACTGAAAAAGCACGAGCTCGAGCCTGGACAGCAGCTTGAATTCGACGGAAAAATCGTCAAAAAAAGCCTTCCAAAAGGCAAAGACGTAGAAGATGAGTCTATGCTCCTCGATGTTTCGGTCGCTTATAAAATCAATAACCCTTCAAAAATCACTAAAAAATAAGGATGGACTGGCCGTAAACAAGCCAGTCCGCCTTTTTTTTGGAAGGCTGCTTTCGTAAAGATTGTTGTTAAAATCCTAAAGCCGATTTTAACGTAATATAAGGCCATTTTGCAGGTCGGTATTAAGTTTGCATGCTCTTTTCTCACAAAAGAATCAACTTTACGAAGAAAAATAGGTCATTCAATTCTATTTTGTAGTCAAATAGCAGCAAAGTTTGAGAAAAGAGCCTTTTGGAATAATAATTAATGTCTATCTCATGCACTTGTCGGGGCTGCCCAATGAGCTTGCGATTTTTTATTTTGAGAAGGTTTGCAGGAACTGGATCAGCGCCGGGCCAAGCAAGACGATGAACAAGCTTGGAAAAATAAACAGGACTAGAGGAAACAGCATCTTCACCGGGGCTTTCATTGCTTCTTCCTCGGCGCGCTGCCTCCGGCGTTCCCGAACCTCATTCGACTGGACACGGAGAACCTGCACCATACCAATTCCCAGCTTTTCAGCCTGGAGGATGCTGCTGATGAAAGCTCGTACTTCCTCGACTTCAATCCTGTTTTTGATTCCGGTAAGCGCTTCTCTCCTCGTTCTGCCAAGTCTCAGTTCTTCAAGGCTCCGATGGAATTCGGCAGACAGGACGCCATTCTTTTTCGACACGACCTTGCTGACGGCCGAATCAAATCCAAGTCCTGCTTCCAGGCTGACCGTCAATAGGTCAAGGATATCGGGGAGTTCTTTCAAAGCGCTTTTATTCCTTGCCTTTTTCTTGATGCTTAAATAGTAGTGCGGCAGGAAAGTGCCGGCTGCAAGGCCTATCAGCAGGAACAGGATGATCCCTGCATAGCCTGCCTGGAGGATGGCCCCATATCCGCCTGCCAAAAGCGGGAGCAGCAGCGCGAGGGAAATTTGCAGCAGCCTGAAGTCAACAGGTGACATTCCAAAAGGACTTCCGGCCAGCTGAAGCTTCGTTTCGATTTTCGCTTCCTTTTCGCCTGGCATCCTCCGCTTAAAGCTTCTTTTGAAATCATGCATCAATGGCTTTCCGATTCGTTCATATAAGGAAGCATTGCTGGGCTTTTCTGTGGCATCCAAACTCTCTTCCTTCACGCCGCTGACGAAGGTTGACATACGCTTTTTCACGTGGATGGCCTTCTCTGCCCGCATTAAGTACAGTCCATAGATGGCTAATGAAATCGTTAAGAAAAATGTAAAATATAGCATCCCTACACCTCGACTGCCGTAATTTTGCGGATCAGTACAAATCCAATGATGCCGGAGAAAATGCCGGCGACCGTCAATGCAATTCCTATTGGATGACGGAAGAGCGTGCCGATATATTCAGGTTCGATTAAATAAAGGACGAATGCCAGAATGATCGGGAGCAAACCAATGACAATTCCCGATAGTCTGCCTTGAGCAGTCAGAGAAGAGATCTGCCTGTGGATTTTCGTCCGCTCCCTGATGGTCTGGACAATTTTATCAAGCACCGTCGCGAGATTTCCTCCTACCTGGCGCTGAATCAAAATTGCCTGGATCATTAAATCCAAATCTTCGCTGGGCATTCTCTCTTTAAGTTCATTCAAGGAATCCTCCAGGCTGGCTCCATATTGCATCTCTTTGATGACACTGTCCATTTCTTCCTTTATCGGTGAACCCGCTTCTTCTATCACTGTTTTCAAAGCCTGCTGGAAGCTGAACCCGGCCCTTAAAGACCCGACAATCGTGGAAATCATATCTGGAAGCCCCTCGTTGAATTTCACGATTCGTTCCTTGATTTTCTTTTTTACATACCAGCCCGGCAACAAAAATCCAATGAAAAAGCCGACAACCATGAGGAGTATGTTGCCAGAAACAAGGAGCATAAAAAATCCTGTGACTCCTGCTGACAGCCATTTGAATAGGATATATTCCTCAGGCTTAAGCGGAAGTCCTGACCTTCTGAGCATGGTCTCAAACTTCGAATTCTTCTCCTTGGTCAGCATGTTTTTCCTGACCTTTTGCTTTGTCATTTGGTAGTAAACCATCAAATCATATTGCTTCCGGTCAAGCTTCGTCCCTGAACTGGCCAGGTACTTTTCAATCCGCTTCTCCAGACGCTTGTCCGAAAGAAAGATTCGATGAAAAATCGAGTAAAAAAGCAAAAATACTGTCATCATGAACAGGGCGGTAAGGATATAGATCATGCTCCCCACTCCTCGCCTTCGATAAAGACATTTGCTGGAATGTGGATTCCTGATGCTTCAAGGCGCTCATAGAACTTAGGCCGGACACCTGTCGGGATCAGGCGGCCAATGATCTTACCGTTATCATCCACCCCTTGTTGTTTATACGAAAAAATATCCTGAAGGACGATGACATCACCTTCCATTCCCTGTACCTCGGTAATGCTTGTTATTTTTCTGGAACCATCCTTCAAGCGTGATTGCTGGATAATCACGTCAAGTGCTCCAGCGATCTGTTCGCGGATTGCTTTCACCGGGAGCTCAACACCTGCAAGCAGCACCATCGTTTCCAGACGGGCAATCATATCCCTTGCGCTATTGGAGTGACCGGTTGCCAGAGAACCATCGTGTCCGGTATTCATAGCCTGAAGCATATCCAGGGCTTCGGCACCGCGGACCTCACCGATTACGACCCGGTCCGGCCTCATCCGAAGCGAGTTCCTTACAAGATCCCTTATTGTGATTGAACCCTTCCCCTCGATATTGGGCGGCCTTGATTCCAGTGAGACGACATGGTCCTGCCCCAGCTGAAGCTCAGCCGCATCCTCGATTGTGATAATCCTTTCATCATGAGGGATGAAGTTGGACAATACATTGAGCGTAGTGGTTTTTCCGGAGCCCGTTCCGCCGGAGACGAATATATTAAGCCTTGCTTTTACACAGGCCTCTAAAAAAATCGCCATTTCATTGCTAAGTGTCCCGAAGTTAACCAAATCTTCAATTTGAAAGGGATCCTTCGAGAACTTCCTGATTGTAACTGTCGGCCCATTCAATGCCAGCGGAGGAATGATCGCGTTGACACGTGAACCATCCGGGAGCCGCGCATCGACCATCGGTGAGCTTTCATCGATTCTCCTGCCAAGAGGAGCAACGATTTTATCAATGATGCTCATGACATGCTCTTCGTCTCTGAACATGATTGAAGTCAGCTCAATCTTCCCTTTTCGTTCACAATAAACCTGAGCCGGTCCATTTACCATAACCTCGCTGACATCTTCATCAATCAAAAGCGGGTTGATCGGTCCAAACCCCGTCAAATCATTCCTCAGTTCATCGACGACCTTTTTCCGGTCAATGCTGCCCCTGAATTGTTCATCCTCTTTCATAATTTCAATCGCCATCGCATCTAGCTGAGGAATGATGTCCTCTACAGGTGCATCTTTAAAGTCTTGAAGAATCTTTTTATGAATGAGGTTTTTAAGCTCCTGGTGCTTATCCTGCTTTCTTTGGATTTCCGGACTGACAGCCTCTTTTTTATGTGGTTCCCTGAACACAGACCGGATGTCAACCTTTTGCTGCGGATTAGCCTGGGCAACAAATTCGTCGTGCTGGCTTTCTACTCCTTCGACTTGCTGTGTCCTTTCCTGGATGCGGTTCAGAAGGCTCATTATGCTGTTCCTCCCTTCATGCGTTTTCTGCCAATTAATTTTGATAGGAAAGAAGGTCCTTTCGCTTCCTTGAACAAGGTAATTTCCCGCCTGCTCGAGATTCTCTCTGCCATTTTAAAAATGGCTTTGGCTACATCGGTCTTGCCCTGGTTGATGACAAAAGGAATTCCAATATTAAGTGATTGTGAGCATGTTTGAAAGTCATTTGGTATATATACAGGATCCTCGTAACCAAGAATCCTGGCCGCATCTGCTGCCTGGATCACACTCTCCATGTTCGCCCGATTCACTACGAGTGTGACTTTATTTTTCAATTCAAGGATATCGAACGTCTCGAGCATCAGCTTGGTATTCTTCAATGCTGTCATCTCAAGATTGGCCATGACCATGATTTGGTCCGCTTTTTCAGCGATATGGACTGTATGATCATTAAGGCCTACAGATGTATCGACGACCACATAGTCATAATTCAGCAGCATCAGGTCGAGGATTTTATCGACTGCTTCTTTCGTGACTAGATCTGCATACTCAGGGCGGTCCGGAGCCGCCATGACCTTCACTCCGCTTTCATGCCTGGACATGTAGCCTGCCAGTGAATGTTCATCAAGAGTACTCATGCCCTCAATCACTTCTTTAATGGTAAAAGCAGACTTCAAATCCATGGCTAGCCCGATATCACCAAATTGAAAGTCTCCATCCAATATCGCTACAGATATATTTTTCTTCACTAAAGCTCCAGCCAGATTGACCGTCAGGACCGTGCGACCAATCCCGCCTTTTGCACTGCAAACGGCAATAAGCTCGCCTCGTTTCAACTTAGCTGGCTTCTTTTCATGTATTTGCAGTTCATTCGCGTTTTCCATGATTGGTCACCCTCCATCTTCTTCAATCCTATTCGCTGTCGCTTGCAGCTTCGTTTTCCGCTATGACCGGCCGCTTATGCAGCATGAAATGGATATTGCCTTGTTCGGCTGAATTAACAAGTTTTAAAGCATCCGCTGGCTTAAGTTCTACCGTAACTGACGTATATTCGGCATAAGGCTCTTGTGTATCCTCAGGCAGGACCATCTTACGCCCAACCGCCAGTACCCTTGCTTTTTCCAAGATGATTTTAGACTCAACATTCCCTTCCTGTCCCGGAAGCTTTTTAGAGAACATAATGTCGACTTCATCTTCAGGTTCAATCAGGTTCGCAGTTGATTGATTTAAATTAACCCCCACTGAAACAGCACGATAGCCATCCCTGACTTTTCTCGAAACATAGATATGTTCTGCAGTCTGGGATCCCAGCCGGTGGGAAAGGATTGGCTCGCCTTGCTCAATCTCAGCGTTCGCCAGTTTCCCCTCAACATCGCCAAAGCTTTTAATGGAGTTGGCGTGCAATGCCTTTTCAGGAACCATCGCTGTTCCCAGTTTTGCGGATGTGATTTGCTCATTTTTCTGGATCTTTTCTTTGGCGACAACAATCTCCACCAAATTGCTGTTCATCGCCTTTTCAGCTTTCACTTGATTCATATATTGAAAGAATAAAAATGTCGTTACTATACCCATTACTAATGCGAGGACCAAAACAAGCTTTGACCGCATATTTGATCACCTACTCCGTTATTCGAATGCTGTATGCGCCCTTAAAGGCGGCCGTTTCACCTTCAAAACCCGTTCCTGCGCGCTTGATGAATATCCCCTTGATTGAAGTGTCATGGCTGTCCATTGGATCGGTAATATAGAAATAAGCGAAACCAGTAATTTTCACTTCTTTTACCTGGTTGACATCCGTGCTGTATGGTTTATAGACAGGGACAAGCAGAATCCTTGAACAATTCCTTGAATTTATATCCCTTGGGAGTTCTGGACACGAATTCACTTTTTCCTTGACCACTTCCCTTGTCTTACCGGCAATATTACCTGTTTGTGTGATGACGATATCCCCTACAGTAAGCTCGTTTTGATAGCCATTACGGAGGTTTTCTTCATACGGACGGGCTCCTGTATCGCCCAGGGCAAGGACGCCGAAATTCCCATATTCCACTCCGCCAGTATCCACTTTCAGCTGGTATTCCTTATTAAACTCCAAGGGGATGCTGTCATCGATGCCAAGCGGTGCTGCACCTTCTGCCCGTCCCATCGTCCTTAACTCGGCAGCAGAATGCGCTTGGACATCGACAGTTTCAAAGCCAAGTAGTTTTGAGAAAGCGAGGTCTACCTTTTTGGACAAATCAATAGCGACTTTCTTCTCCATGTCTATTGATATATTGTCTATATTTGAGCCATCTTTATGGGCTGCAACGATGCTTCGTACCACCTCTTCAACCTTCGCTTCGTTGTTTGTCAGCTCCTGTGCTCCAGAAAGGACAGCCGCATTAGCCGTTTTCTGCAGCTCCGCCTTCGTCATATATACCATCCCGCCGTCAATTGCAAGACCGGCCATACTAAGGATGACAAACATCGAAAGGGCCGCCAAAAGAATGGTGTTTCCTGATTCATCCGCTAACCATCTTCTTGCCATTTTTTCCTCCTCACTCCACTCTGATCGTTGACTCCGCCGTAATCGTCAAGGATGAAGAAAACAGGCTGGATATAAACGGAGTGAAAAATTGATAAGGATATTCTAGCTTCACAGTTATATAGTCACCAGCAACACGTCCCGATTCTCCAGGGGAAATCGAGATGGCCAGTTTATCAATTTCATTCAGCTGTACGTAATCCCTGGCAAAAGCAGTAACTTCAGAATCACTTTTACCGAGACCTCCCACCCTGACGGTTTCCTGGGCCGCCATATGAAGATGGGCATAAGAATACATAATCCTTCCGAAATCCAAAATGCCTACCAACAGCAATAAAAGAACCGGCAGAACAAGGGCCGTCTCAACGAGTGATTGCCCTCTCTCATCACGTCTCAAAACAATCCTCCTCCAGCTGGAAACACAATGGCAGCCAAAGCTCCAATCGCGATCGCCACTCCATATGGATAGGTCGTGTTCAAGGCTTCCTTATCCAGTCCATGCGGGACTTTCATACCGCTACGCAGCCCGCCCAGGAACATGCCGATCTGTTTTAGCCTGTTTATGGCACCCTTCCTGAAAAACAGGATCAACAGTGCCAAAATCCCTCCAGCCAGCGCCATATACACAGCCGCCGTCAATACAAATACAGCTCCCTTTAAGCTCCCCACCACCGCAAGCAGTTTCACATCCCCAGCTCCCATGCCTCCGAGCAAATAGGGAATCAGCAAAATAGAGAAACCAACTGCTGTTCCTGCAAGAGCAAAGGTGAGGCCCTGGATTCCATCAGTGGCTGTATTTAAAGCCAGACCAGCTAGTAAAAAAGGAAATAAAACTTTGTTATAAATCTTCCGTTCTCTCAAATCGGTTATGACACAAATCACTATTAATGTTATCAATAAAAAGTCGACTAACATCGATCTACCTCATTTCAGTGAGGAGTTTTAAAAAAGCCTCACGTTTCTCAACGCGAGGCTGTTTCTAGGTGTACCTCTGACTACAACTTATAAGTGAATGTATAAATGCCTTAGTCAATAGGAACGATTATGGTGTAGTAGGAGTATCATTTCTTCCGGTTACAGCATCGGTTACCTCAGTAAACATAGCAAGAATTTCTTCACGCAATAAAGCTAACACTCCAACAACCGCCACCGCAATAACTCCAAGTACCAAACCGTACTCCGTCATACCTTGTCCTTGTTCTTCTGTGAATAGTGCTTTCATTTTTGCTTTCATTGTTTAAAACCCCTTTTCATTTTATTAGTTTGATAGAATGACCGACTTTCGTTCCGCTATTCCGAATCGTGCCTTCTGGAAGCTCGAAGACGGAATATGCACCTTTGCAGCGCTTTCCCATTTTCGCAGGCTCAAGTTGTTCGTCCGCGCCTACAATCTCATCGTTCTCGTTGATGTAAAGAACATCGATGGAATAGTTCATAAAAAAGGTATGGATGGACCGGCAGGGCTTTATATAGAGACTGTGTCCTTCTGGCAAGCTTTCTGTCAGCATCAACCCTTTGAATCTGCTGAAAAAGGTATCTGCTATTTTTACATCCGCTGCCAATTCTTTGCCGTTCACTTCGTTCACTAGTCTCATTTCGCTTTTCACCTCCGACTGTACAAAAATAACCCCGCCTTTACCGAAAGGGGGGTTCGCTGAATACATATTTCATGTAATTCACCCTGATCTTTCGGTAGCTGGCTGGCTTAGCAATGGATTGCCGTAGCCCCTTTAGCTTTGCGTCGCTGGTTTTCACCAGGTTTGCCTTTATCGAGAACCAGTGTATATCCGACTGATCTCTTATCCACATCATAATTTGAATCATTCTTCAACAAAATCCATCAAAAATCCTGATTTTTCTAAAAATTTAACCAGGTATTTTTGCTCAGGAAAAAGAAACTACTTTTCCGATAGATAGTACTTAAATCACTATTCGGATGGTTAACAATTTTCTGATGTGAATAACTTAGCTGAACAAAGCTTTTATTTTGGATAATTAGGCATGCTCCCTTACACGGTTTATAGGTAGAATGTTTTGTTTTCTGTGGATTTTTCCATCTCGAATAGGCCATAAACCACTAAATTCCTTGAAATAAATATGGATTTTTATAATATATTTGCATTTCTTTTAAAAAACCGTCATGCTAGTGGATGAAGAACAACAATGTAATAAAGCGAGCAGGTGAAAAAAATGATCGAAGTTAAAACTTCTGAAATTAGCGATGGTGAATTCAATAGAGGGATATTCGCAACTCGTGATATTGCAAAAGGCGAATTGATCCATGAGGCTCCCGTGCTATCCTATCCAAACGATCAGCATGTCCATATCGAGAAAACTGCGCTGGCGGATTATGCCTTCGAATATGGCATCAACCATTCTGCCCTCCTTCTTGGATATGGAATGTTATTCAACCACTCATACGAGCCTAACGCAACGTATGAAATCAATTTCGACAATCACACATTTGATTTCTATGCCTACCGTGATATCAGCGCCGGTGAAGAAATTTTCATTAATTATAATGGGGAAGAGGATAATAACGATCCATTATGGTTCAACAAAGAAGAGGAATAACAAGAAAACGGCTTCCCATTCAGGGAGCCGCTTTTTTATGGTTCTCTATCCTATATCTCCAAACAATCCAGTTCAACAATCACTGTTGTCCCCTTACCCTCTTCACTGATGATCTTCATTGTTCCATTATGCTCCTGGATGATTTTATTGCTCACCGTCAATCCAAGTCCAATCCCTTTATCTTTTGTCGTATAAAAAGGCGTCCCAAGGTATCTAAGCCGGTCCGCTTCGATGCCCGTTCCCTCATCTGAAATGCTTATCTGCAGCTTCCCCGAACCTTTCATCTGAAGGTCAATATGAATTTTCCCGCCTTCAGGCATGGATTCAATCGCATTTTTCATAAAGTTTAAAAATACCTGTTTTAGCTGGTGCGGATTGCATGAAAGCATGAGATTCTTTTCTTGAAAATTAGTGATGATTTGGACATTATGCAACAATGCTTGCGGGTGAATTATTTTGATTGTGCTGTCCAGGATTGACTTCATGTTTCCCTTTACAAACTTTACCGCCTGCGGCTTTGCAAGTGACATAAACTCATTGACTATCGTATCGATCCTGTCAAGTTCATTCATGATGATAGCCAGGTAATCCTCCTGCTTCTCCTTATCGAGACATGTCTGCAATAATTTCGAGAAACCTTTCAATGAAGTAAGCGGATTGCGAATTTCATGAGCCACTCCTGCTGCCAGCTGTCCGGTGATGGAAAGCCTGTCCAGGTTTCGGATCGTGGCGTCCTGCTTGACACGGTCGGTAATATTCCTGCCGACACTGACAAATGACTCTATCTCTTTTTTCTCATTGTAAATCGGTGAAAAATTGTACTCTGTGTAAACCGTATTTTGGTCACAGGTCGTAAACTTCTTCCGTAAAATTTGGGGTTCACCTGATTCCAGAATTTCCTCAAGCTTTTTATCAAGAATGACATCTTCATCAGGTGTCAAAAATTCACTCAAGCTTTTGCCGACAATTTGCTCTGGCTTCAGACTGATTACTTTTCCATGTGAGGGTGATGCATACACTATCACTTTATTCTTATCAATCACCTTGATCATGTCAGTCGTATTCTCGGTGATCAATTCGTACAATTCCCGGGTTCTATTCAGTTCACGCTCCATGTTCACCATTTTGGTAATGTCACGGTAAATCGCAATGATTGCGATGATTTTCCCGTGCTTATTCCGAAAAGGAGAGTAGGAGACCGCAATATCCAGCATTGATCCGTCTTTATGATATCGCTGGGTTATCATATTTGTAAAAGCCTTGCCATTCTTGACTTGGGCTATGATTCCTGGAACATAATCAGGGTTTGAGAACTCATAAAAGGTTCTTCCAATCAAGTCTTCTTCTGTATAGCCGAATATTTCGGTGTACTTATGGTTGATTCTTAAAAATCGATTCTCCATATCGACAATAGCAAATCCGTCAGCCGTGCAATCCAAAAATAAACTCAGCAGTTCATTAGGATTATAGATTGTTTCATCATCTGTCCCGAATATTGGGAAACTATTACGCATAGAGATCTCTCCAAACTTTTTTTCCTTATAAATCTATTTTACAGAAGATTTAGATATTTAAAAAGAAATATTTGGCTATCATACTATTAAAAGTAAAAAACCGCTATCTTTTGAAAGACAGCGGCAGATATTACTTTGAAGTCAGATGGCTGATTACTTTTTCCACCGCAGATTCCGCCTGGTCGATACAGCCAGGGATGCCCACTCCCTCAAATGACCCTCCGGCAAGGAAGACACCAGGAAGTTCCCGGCTAAGCTGCTTTTTAACTAGGGCAATTCTTTCAAGATGCCCGACCGTATATTGCGGCATCGCTTTTCTCCACCTTGTTATGACATGGAAGAGGGGTTTTGCGGTAATGTTCATTGTCTTATTCAAGTCTCTTAATACCAGCTCGACGATCTCCTCATCTGACAAATCAACTGCTTCCTGGTCATCCGGTTTACCGACATAGCAGCGGAGCAAGGCCATATCATCAGGAGATGTGCCAGGCCATTTCTTGTGCGTCCAGGTACATGCAGTTATCCTGAAATCGCTGTTCCTTGAAACGAGGAAGCCAGTACCATTGATATCTTTCTCGATTGCTGATTTCGGGAATGCCATCGCGACATTTGCCACGGAATTGGACGGCATATCTGTAAACTGTTCCATAAATGCGTATTCGGAAAGCATACGCTGGGCATGGAAATGATCTGTAGTAATGACGACACTGTCCGCTGCTTCTACTTCGCCAGTTTCGAAGTGAACTTGATAGGTATTTCCTGTCTTCGCTACCTTTTTCACAGCATTTCCCTTCATGACCGTCCCCTCTTCCAGGCGGCTTTCAACCCGGTGGATCAACTCCTCGAGGCCCGTTGACAATGAGATGAACATGCCCTTTTTTGAGCCAGGCTTTTTGGCTGTCTTCGGCGGCTTTGGCATCGATTTATTCAGTCCAACCACCAGGCTCCGATGCTTCTGTTCAATTTCATAGAAGTTCGGGAACAATGACATCAAGCTCAGTTCATCAATGTCGCCTGCATAAATACCTGACAGTAATGGATCAATCAGATTGTCGACCACCTCATCGCCCAGCCGATAACGGAAAAATGCTCCAAGTGACTGGTCTGCTTTCGGCTCGCCTTTTGGTAAAATAAAGTCCCCCGCCGCACGCAATTTCCCCAGAGGTGAAAATAATCCCGATAACGCAAACGGCGTCACCTTCGTAGGTATGCCCATGAAAGAACCCTCGGGCATCGTGTGAAGCTTGCCTCTAGCGTAAATATAAGATTTGCCGGCTGTGTTGGAAATGATTTTATCCTTGAGGCCAACTTCTTCTATCAATCTCATCGCACTCTTCTTTCTCGCTATGATCGAATCCGGACCTCTTTCAATAACGAATCCGTCCCGTTTTTCAGTGCTGATGACACCACCAAGGCGTTCGCTTGCCTCAATCAATTCCACTTTTATGGATAATTGCTTTTCCCTGGCTTCCTTTTGGAGATAATATGCTGCCGCCAGCCCGGTAATCCCGCCGCCAACAACAATGACCTTCTTTTCTTCCATTCCGCTCACCTATTCTTTAGTAATGTATTGATTATCCTATAATTGAATTAACTAGGTATGTGAAGTTTTTAACATATTTAAAGTATAGCACCGGAAATTAAAAGGAAGATGGTAGTTTTTTTACTAAAATGTGAACGAAGAATTTGGAGAAAATAACGAAGGATTTCCTATTTGCGGAATTTGCAGAAACGGGTGCGATTTGGAGGGATTCTTTCAAAATCAAGTATCTTTCCTTCGCTGGTACTAGATGTCTTTTAATGAAATGCACCCTTATGGAATGCTGGGCCGCTGCATAAGGGTACGATTCGCTCTTTATCGTACCTTATAGCAGACGAAAACCTCGCATAAGGGTACGATTCGCTCTTTATCGTACCCTTATAGCAGACGAAAACCTCGCATAAGGGTACGATTCGCTCTTTATCGTACCCTTATAGCAGACAAATGCCTCGCATAAGGGTACGATTCGCTCTTTATCGTACCCTTATAGCAGACAAATGCCTCGCATAAGGATACGATTCGCTCTTTATCGTACCCTTATAGCCGCGAAAACCTCGCATAAGGGTACGATTCGCTCTTTATCGTACCCTTATAGCAGACGAAAACCTTGCATAAGGATACGATTCGCTCTTTATCGTACCCTTATAGCAGACAAATGCCTCGCATAAGGGTACGATTCGCTCTTTATCGTACCCTTATAGCAGACAAATGCCTCGCATAAGGATACGATTCGCTCTTTATCATACCCTTATAGCAGACGAAAACCTTACATAAGGGTACGATTCGCTCTTTATCGTACCCTTATAGCAGACGAAAACCTTGCATAAGGGTATGATTTGCTCAGGAATCATATATTCATATCTCTTTTTCGGTAAAAGACAAAGGTCACAATTGTGAGTCCCAGCAGCAAGAAGGTTGACAGTGCCAGATAAAACGGTTCAAATCCGCCTTCCTCCAAAACCAGCTTCGCGTCAAAATACTTGAATGGAGTAAGGAATTTCAATCCATCCAGCTTTTCAGTCAAATCAATTGCAATCGACAGAATGAAGAGGATGAGCAGGATGCCTGTTGCCAAAGATGTGGCTTTTTTAGCATTCTTAAAAACTGCGGCAATCGCTGTACCGATTACGAGGAAGATCAACTGAAGGATGAACATTCCGGCCATCAGTAAGGAAATATCCCCGGTCACGTTTTCACCTTCCGCATATCTCTGGAGCATTCCCACAGAGGAAGCGAAGGTCACTGCATTGAAAATCACAACATTGACCAAAGCCGCCAACAGCTTGGATGTGATCATTCTCGACCTCGAAACAGGTTTGACCAGCAGGAACTCCACCGTCTTATCCCGTTCTTCCTTAGCGATGATCGTCGATCCGAGTATCACTGCATGAATGGCTCCCATCACGGCAAGATACAAGAATAGGACCCCATAATAACCGATAGGTGTCGACAAATCGAGCGAACCAGTACCCATGATTGCCTGGAGTGATTTAGGCATGTCGGCCATCAGTGCATTCATTGATTGCCCGGTCCCTTCCAGGCTTGAGTATTTGCCCATGCCCGAAGCAACCATGAAAATGACACCGATGCTCCAAATGATCAGCGACTTGAGATTTGCTTTCATTTCCCTTTTAAAAAGATTCATGATTTTCCCTCCTCCCTAAACGGAATGGACATCCTTTTTACCGTACAAATAATAACTGGCTATGACTGCTGCGATGATAAAAAGTGCACCGGCCAGGATAAAAGAAGTCTCATAGCCCATGTTTTCTGTGATATAGGCAGAGTCAAAATAATTGAAAGGCGTCAAATAACGCAGCGCCTTATCATCTGTCGTCGAACTGATCATCCCGAGCATGAAAAATCCGAACACAGTACCGAGTGAAACGGAAATAACGGATTTAATCCGAGGGATAATCACTGAAATAATCATTCCCAGTGCCATGAACATAAGCTGGATGAAAAACAGGGAGATAGCAATCAGGAACAAAGCTGCCTTGTCAAAATCTTTACCTTCGACAATTGATGCCATCACGAAAGTCACTGTGATAAAAACAATATTGGTGATAACCAGGGAAACCAGCGCCGCCAGCAGCTTCGCAGTAACGACCTGCGCCCTTGTAACTGGTTTTGTGAGCAGGAAGTCCGCTGTTTTTTCCCGGGATTCTTTAGATAAAATCGAGGTTCCAAGATTCATAGCCTGAATGGCGCCCGCCAGCTTCAGGTACAGAAACGCATACGAGAAAAAACCAATCATTGTCGCAATGCTATCCACCGACAATCCGATCGCTTTTCTCAACTCAACCGGGAAACCTTCAAGCAGTGTCTTGAACTCTTCCGCATCCTTTGAAAAAGAAGGAAACATTGATAAAAACAACACCACTAGCGCCACCAATGACAAGGTCCAGATCATCGTCGATTTTCGATATGCCTTCAGTTCATGAAGGAATATATTCATCGTCTATTCCTCCTTTTCATAGTAATGCATGAAAATCTCTTCAAGGTCAGGCTCCTCCACCCAGAGGTTGGCTATCTCGATTTCTGCGATTTTTTTTATGATGGAGTTGATGTTGCCCCTGAAAAGGAAGCTGATTGTTCCGCCGTCCTGCTCAAGCTGGTTCACACCTTCGATATCAAAAAGACTTTTATCGATGTCGGATTTGGATTCGATTTTGAATTTCTTATAAGTGTTTTCTTTTAACGTGCTGATTTTCTCGACAGTGACAATCCGGCCGTCCTTAATGATGGCGACCCTGTCACACAGCCTTTGCACCTCACTGAGAATATGGGACGAAAACAGGATTGTCGCGCCTTTCTTATTTTCTTTTTCAAGAAGGTCAAAGAACTTCTGCTGCATGAGCGGATCAAGCCCGCTCGTCGGTTCGTCAAGAATGATCAGCTTCGGTTCATGCAGCAGCCCCTGGACAATGCCGACTTTTTTCTTGTTTCCAAGTGAAAGGTCATCGATTTTCTTCGTCAGGTCCAGCTCCATGACGTCAGCAAGCTCTTTGATTCGATTCGTGCAATCCTTTTTGTAAAAGCTTGCGGAATACTTGAGCAAATCCATGACCTTCATATTGTCATAGTAAAAAACTTCAGAGGGCAGATAGCCGATGTCTTTTTTAATTTCCGGTGCAGCTGTGATGATATCCTTGCCGAAAATAGTCGCGCTGCCGCTCGTCGGATAAATCAGTGACAGCAACGTTCGGATTGTTGTGGATTTTCCCGCACCATTCGGTCCTATGAACCCGAAAATCTCTCCCTCTTTTACATCGAAGCTGACATTCTCAATTCCCCTGGCCTTGCCGTACATTTTCGTCAGATTGTTAATCTCAATCACGTTCATGCCAGACCCTCCCAGATCCTTTTTCTATCTATGTTCAGGTTTATGTGTGAACCTTCCCTTACGGTTGAACCGTGTTTATTTACGGTTAAGCACAGTTTATTTACGGTCGGTCCGAATTTATTTACGGTTGGACATTTTTTATTTACGGTCGGTCCGAATTTATTTACGGTTAAGCATTTTTCATTTACGGTTGGTCCGTGTTTATTTACGAAAGCATTTTTTATTTCCGGTTGGTCCGAATATTTATTTACGGCTGTGCAACTTTTTACCGATTGTTTTCTCGCCCTTATACCTCGTACTTATAAAATGATTTCTTCAGCATATCAATATATACTTCTGCTTCTTCAAACGCTTCATCAAAATCCAGAATTCCTTCGTTCAGTTTTTTTGCCTTTTCAAGTGCCTGGCTGCTGAAGCCTTCTAGCGTCCACATGATGATGTTGATCGCTCGTTGAATGTCTGTGCCTTCACGGAATTTTGAAAGATCAATATTCTCGAATAATCTGCCATAGCTGGTGTGAATCAGTTCTGTATTGGCATTGGCCAAAGTCTCCTTCACTTCGTCAGAAGCTTCCTGCGAGGCGGACATCATGAAGTCGAATATCTCTGGATGTCTGGACATTAACCTGTTCTTGAGGATCATCAGGTTCTTGAGCCGCTCAAAGATATCTCGTTCGCTGAAATCCAATTCACTGAAGAATTCTTCCATTAAAACATCAACAAAGTGATTATGAAGGAAAAAGTATAGTTCTTTTTTATTCGAGAAGTAGTGGAATAGCAAGCCTTTAGAAATCCCTGCTGCTTTTACGATTTCATTTGTGGAAGCATTTTCGTATCCTTTTTGGGCAAACTCCTTTAGAGCAGCGTTCAGGATCCGCTCCTGCTTCTCTGGATTTAAGCTTAAAAACTTTGAAGACATGTCACCCTCCTTAAAAGCACATTGACCACTTCGGTCAATTATATTCTACTCCTTATTGACCACTTTGGTCAACAGCATCAAAAGCAAACTTTTCGACATATTTTATCAACCACATAAAAAGGCCGCCCATAATCGGGCAGCCTTCCAGTTTACTTCAGTTTTCGAACTACCGCCCTCACAGGACTGCCGTCACCCTGTTCCAGCGGCAGAGGCAGTGCAGCGAGCTCGTATTCTCCTGGTTCAATCTTATCTAGTACCAGTCCTTCAAGAATATGAATGCCCTGGTTGTTCAATTCATGATGGGCACTCAATTCCTTGCTGTCCAATGGGTCGACCGATGGCAAGTCAAGACCAAGCAATTTCACACCATGTCCAGCAAGAAATGCTGCCAGTTCCGGCTCGATATGCGGAATCGACTCCGGGAATACAGTCTTATCCTGCCATGAGTCGGTCCTGATCAACAGACGTTCCACTCCGTTCAGATCCACGCCTTGCAGCTCTTTAATACCGATACTTTCAGGCTTCTCCACATGTATCACAAGAGCAGGTCCAATGTATAGGTTGAAATCCAGCTCGATGACTTTCTTCCCATCATTTTCGAAATGAAATGGCGCATCGATGTGTGTGCCGGTGTGCGTACTCATTGTCACCTGGCCGACATTCACGGAGCCGCTTTCTTCCATTCCCCAGCTCACTTCATATTGAAATGGCGTATCACCCGGCCAAACGGGAATGCTATTATTTAAAACCTGCGAAATATCAATCCAATTCCCCATACTTTTTCCTTCTTTCTTTTAGGCTTTGTTCTCAAAAATTTTTGCTATTGACTGCAAAATAGGGAATGACACTTTTTCTTTGCATACTTGACTCTTTATAATGAGAAAAGAGCATGCAAACTTAATACCGACCAGCAAAAAGGCTTTATATACGTTAAAATCGGCTTTAGGATTTTAACAACACTTTTCGAAAACAACCTTCTTTTATAGCTTCGTCCTGAGGCTCCATAGCTCAGGGAAGAATCGATGGTCGACGACCTTTTTCAAGTAGGATACACCGGCGGAGCCGCCTGTTCCCGTTTTGTGGCCGATGATCCGTTCCACTGTACTCATATGGTTGAAACGCCATAGCTGCTGCTGGCTGCCGATATCGACAAGCTTTTCAGCAAGCTCATACAGGTCCCAATATTGATCGACGTTACGGTACACCGTAAGCCACGCTTCCTCGACACTGGCATTTGGTTCGTACGGAGCAGACCAATCACGATTTAGGGCCGCATCATCTATAGGCAGGCCTCGCATCGCCATCGCACTGATCGCTGCATCATATATCGACCGTTCATGAAGCGCATCTTCCATTTGTTTATACAGTTGCGGATCATGTTTGTAAACAGACAGTACATGTGCGCTTTTTTGGCCAAGAGCAAATTCAATCAATCGGTTCTGGTAGGATTGGAATCCTGATGAATGGCCAAGCTTGTCTCGGAACTCCATATATTCAGCCGGAGTCAGCGTCGACAAGACACTCCATGACTGGATCAGCTGCTGCTGGATTCTCGACACCCTTGAGAGCATCTTGAAGCTCGGCTCCAGGTCATTTTTACGGATGCAGTCAATCGCCGCGGTCACTTCATGTAAAATCAGCTTCATCCACAGTTCGCTGGCTTGGTGGATGATGATGAACAGCATTTCATCATGGTGATCCGACAGGCGCTGCTGGCTGGACAAAATTTTATCTAATTGCAAGTAACTGCCATAAGAAAGCTCTTTTGAAAAATCGGTATGAATTTGATGTTTTTTTTGCTCTTCCTTCATTCCCGGACTCCTCCCCTACGCCACAACTCCGCGCTCATTGCTGTATTTCTCGTACAATTTATCATCCATAATTTCTTTTAAAATCTGTACAGCATTCCAGACATCTGTATATGAAGTATAAAGAGCTACAGGTGCCAGACGGACGATGTTCGGAGCGCGGAAGTCAGGAATGATCCCTTTTTCCTTCAAAGCCTTGCAAATCCTTGCTGCTTCTTTATGCTCGAGGCTGACATGGCCGCCCCGTCTGTAATCTTCTGTTGGACTGCCGATATTAAAGCCGGCGTCGCCAAGCTCCTGCTCAATCAAGTCCATTAAATATCGGTTGATCTTTAATGATTTTTCACGTATGTTCCCGATTCCCGCTTCAGCGAACATTTCCAAAGAGCCCAGCAAAGGGGCAAGACTCAATACATGAGGGGTTCCAATCTGGTACGCCCCCGCATTCTCAGCAGGTGTCAAGATATGCTCCATATCAAACTGTTTGTCTTTTCTCGAACCGAACCAGCCGGCAAGTCCCGGCTTCGCGCCGAAATGCTTTGAATTCACATAAAGGCCGGCTACAGCTCCAGGTCCGCCATTCAGATGCTTATAGCTGCACCAGTAAGCAAAGTCGACTCCCCAGTCAGAGAAGGCATGCGGAATCGCGCCAATGGAATGGCAGCCATCAAAACCAATCATGATTCCACGTTCATGGGCAGCTCTTGTCAACCGCTCCATATCAAGTATTTGCCCGCTGCGGTACAAAACAGTCGGCAATACGACAAGCGCAATTTCTTCCGTCATTGCCTCAATGATGTCTTCCTCATCAAGAAACCTTCCATCCCTGCTCTTCACCCTGACCAAATGCGAATCCGGATCATAGCCATGGATTCGCAGCTGGCTTTGCAGTGCATAGATATCGGAAGGAAAATTCAATTCGTCTGCGAGGATTTTTGTTCTTTTGCCTTCCGGCTTGTAAAAGGTAGCGACCAGCTGATGCAGGTTGACGGTTGTGGATCCACTTACAATAATCTCCTCAGGGGAAGCACCAACAAGCGGAGCAGTCAATCCTCCTAGTTTTTCAGATAAATAGAACCACGGATGGCTGCCATCCATCCAGCCATCGATGCCAAGCTCGCGCCAGTCAGCCAATGATTCAAGCAATGTCTGTTCAGCCCTCTTTGAAAGAAGACCAAGCGAGTTTCCATCAAGATAAATACAATCAGGTTTCAAGTAAAATTCATCCCGGTAACGGGCCAGCATATCTTCCCGGTCAAGCTGTGCGGCAAATTCCGCATCAGGTTCAAAAGAATAAGGCTTCATCATCATCTCTCCCATCCCATTTGCAACTAGAGAAATCGTAACAAGAACAGAAGGAAGCGTCAACAAAAGGTCTGATAATTCTAAGAAATGCGGAAGCGCCTTGGTCAGTTGTTTTATTTAGGCTCTTTTCTCAAACTTTGTTGCTATTGACTGCAAAATAGGATTGAATGCCCAATTTTTCTTCGCAAAGTTGACTCTTTTGTGAGAAAAGAGCATGCACACTTTATACCGCCCTGCAAAATGCCCTTATATTACGATAAAATCTGCTTTAGGATTTTATCGAAAACAGCCTTAGTTAAAAAGGAAAAACAGCCTCCATTGAAGGCTGTTTAAGCAAAACGATAATAGATCAGCACAAAGGTCGACAGAACGAAAATGAAGTTCAAAAATATAAACACGAACTGGTCTACTCTTGTCTTGTGCAGCTTGATTGGCGGGTTATAGAAGGAAACGCCTTCGATGATGAAGATGATCAGAACGATATGAATCATGAAATGGCCGATCACTTCTGTAAAACCGAATAACATGGTCGTTAAAATAAAAATGGTAGTGACAACGAAACCTAGCACCCGGTTCAGGATACCAACTACCAGCAAGTAGCCGACAACAAATTCAACAAAAGCCGCCATCACGATGAAGGCTGCTGGTTCAAAGCCGAAAGTGGGCACCTGGTGGTTTGCGACGATATCAAGCGACATCGTAGGGTATACCCATTTTTCAACAGCGACCCAGCATAGGGAAAGCCCTGTCCCCAAATACAAAAACGGGAAGCCAACCTTCTCCAGCTTCGTTTTGCCAACAAGCAGCACTCCGATGATTGCAACATAAAAACCGTAATCAAGCATATAGAAAATTCCGTGCTTCACAGTCACCATAATGAATAATATCAGTAATATGGCCGCCCCTATTTTTGTCGCGATATGATGCGGCACAAGAAGCAGGGCAATCGTAACCCACGCTAAAATCGTCATCAAGGTGCTGTCCAAGTGGAACTCCGGTGCAAATAAGGTACCGTTTGTAACCTGGATGATCAATGCCAGGGCTGTTCCGTATTTTAATAAGTATCTGGAATATTTACGGAAGCTTGAAAGGAAATCATCCCACTTTTTAATTAGCGGCCATTGTGCCATTTTTGGGATGATTAACGTCAGTGACGCGAGAACCACAGCCGCCAGTAGCGCTAACCCCATAAATAACGGCGATAAAATGTTTTCAATACTTTCTTTCCTAGGCGCCACTTCGGTAAACCATTTCACATGGGCATTTGTATAAAAGGGTGTCAGAATAAGTCCGATTATAATAATGATTTGTAATAGTTTTTTCAAGATAAGACCTCCTGGTAATATAAACACTACTGAGATAGTAATAATACAACTAATCCATAAGAATTTAACATAAGAGTTATGAACATTATGTGAAACATTTCACAAATAATGAAGCTGGATAGTTTTACATACAAAGTTTGCCCTGCCTCCAAGCTAGTATGCTTTTTTAATCAAGTATTAATGGGTATATTGGTGATAAGGAATAAAGGATGGTGAAAAACCTTGGGACGATTGTTTTCACTTTTAATTTTAGGGGCCCTGCTTTATTTTGCATGGCCATTTTTGACGAATGAAAAAGATGTTCAAAATTTAAATAATGAAATAAATAAATTAAAAGAAAACCCCGAACTCAGCAAAGCATTGGAAACAATTAACAGCGGGATCAATCAGTTGTTATGGAAGCTTGATGAGAAGAAGGAAGAATTGACACAGGATGAACAAAACCTTTTGCCGAAAGTGGCTAAACCGGAGCTGGAGACCCCTTCCGAGAGAACCTTTACGATTCATAATATCGGAATTGGCGATGCGAAGGATGAAGTTGAAAAACAGCTTGGCAGCCCAAAACGAGTTTCCGTGAACGAGTATGGAACTGAGTGGCATGCCTATCATGAAAATTTCCAGAACTTCATCATGGTTTCCTACAGCAAAGATGGGATTGCAAATGCTTTGTATACAAACCAGGATTTGATCGCTGCCAAAAATGGCCTCAAGTATGGTAACCCTAAGGAAACAGTGCGTCAGACGCTTGGTGAACCACTTGGCGAGATCAGGAAAGGGCTTGTTTATTACCAATTCCAAAAGGACCAGGATTATGATGTCTATCATTTGGACGACAGCTATGTGACGGTATTTTATGATAAACATAGAAATAATAGTGTCAGTGCAATCCAGATTGTCAGCGAGAAGCTGGAACAAAGCAAGGCAGGCTTTTATACCGAAGCGAGTGAGGCATTGAAAGAAGGTTTTGAATATCAGCTGTTTGACCTGACCAATGCTTCGAGGGTGGTTCACGGTTTGGGGATTCTTACCTGGGATGATCCGGTCAGGGTAACTGCCCGCAAGCACAGTGCCGATATGGCGGAAAATTCGTATTTCAGCCATACAAACCCAGAAGGACAATCACCTTTTGATAGGATGGAAGAGGATGATATTGCGTTTTCTGTCGCCGGAGAGAATCTCGCATATGGACAATTCAGCAGCATTTTCGCCCACGAAGGATTGATGAACTCGCTCGGACACCGCGAAAATATCCTGAAGTCGGACTTCAAACTGCTCGGTGTTGGTGTCGCTTTCGGACCGAATCATGAGCCTTATTTTACCGAGAACTTTTATTCGAAGAGGAAGTTTTAAACCGAGTCTTAGTGGCTCGGTTTTTTTATAGCTGGAAAAAATCGCGGGTAATTTCCAGTTCGCTATAAAAAGTTGAAACTCGCTATAATAATTAAAAAAGTCGCTAAAAAAAAGTCAAAACTCGCTATAAAATTAAAAAAGTCGCTATAAAAAGTCGAAACTCGCTATAAAAAAGAAAAGTCGCTATAAAAAAATTGATAGTGGCATAAAAATAATTACTTTTTCCCTTTAAAATCAGAAAATCGCTATACAAAAGAGGGATTCCACAATTTAAAATCAATATTTTCTCTACATAATTAAGATTTTTCCTATAAAATCGGCTGCCCCCTTGTTAACAGCATGATTTTTTCATTGAAATGCCACTAATATCATGCCTTTTTCTTCCTGAAAAAAATTATATTGGCGATTTTCACAACTTTATTGGCGATTTCCTCATTTTATTGGCGAAAAAAATTATTTATTGGCGAAAACCAATGACTTATTGGCGAAAATCAAATTATATTGGCGAATTGGTAATTTCACGCCTTTTTTTCCAATTCGGAGATTAATAAACCATGACTGCCTTCATCGTCTAATCCCATAATTAACAAAAAACCGCTCAATCGTCTCAGACGATCAAGCGGTTTTCCAAACTATTTCACGCGAGGGAACCCGAAGCCTGATGCATAGTCATCACCAGATGCTGCTCCTGATCCGCCAAGGATATCGTTCGCTTTTGCACGGTTTTGAAGTTCCGAACGAAGTTGTGTATGGCTCATGCTTGGATTTTCAGCCCAAATCTTTGCTGCAAGTCCGGATACATGCGGAGTCGCCATTGATGTTCCGCTGATTGTGTTATAAGAACCGTCAAACCATGTTGATTCGATTGCTCTTCCTGGTGCGGATAGTTCCACATCTAGCTCACCGATCACATAGTCACCGTCAGTCAGCGGGTTACCGCGGGATGAGAAGTCTGCGACACGGTATGTACCGTTTTGCTGAACATCCTCTAAAGCGGCAACAGCTACTGCATTTGTTAAGGCACCTGGATAACCAATTGTATTGGCATTCGGTCCGCTGTTACCAGCCGCTGCAACCACGAGGACACCTTTTCCGTATGCATAGTCAACTGCATCGGCAATCAATGTGCTCTTGCTGCTGGATCCTAGTGACATTGAAATGACGACTTTCGAGCCTGTGCGAACTGCTTCATCTGCAGCATGCTGGATTGCACCTGCGATGTCATCGGAATAGCCTGAACCCTGGTCATTCAGAACCTTGTAAGCCCAAAGATCTGCTTCAGGTGCTACCCCATAAATTCCCTGGCCAGATCCTCCGTGTGCCAGTACAGTACCTGCAACATGAGTTCCGTGACCATTTTTATCTGAACAAGATCCATTTACTAATGGCGATCTGCGGTTAGTAAAATCCTTACATTGTTCATCGCTGCCGGCTAAGTCTGTATGGGCTACATTGACGCCGGTATCGAGAACCGCTACTTTGACGCCACTACCACCAGAAGTGGCCTGAATATTGTTATCATTATAGATTGCTTCCATTCCCCATGGAGTTTGATCAGTTGGTGCTGCCTGGGCGCTAGAACCTGGCTTGGCTTCCAGCTGTACCTGGGAAACTGTTTCTACTTGCAGATTCTTATTTTTTAATAGTGCCTGGTATTGCTTGGCATTGACTGTTGTTGTAAAACCTTTCGTTCCGAAATCCCATCTCTTGCCGTACTGATCTTTTGCCTTAGCCTTTTCAGCTGCAGGACCCTGGACCAAAACCCGGTATGTATCCTGTGCCTCTGGTGCCTGGCCAAATGCCCCAGCCGTGAACATCGATAAACCCATTGTCATGCTTAGTAGCGCTGCTCCTAGTGCTTTTCTTTTTTTCATCCAACCACTCCTCTGCATTTTGATGGTGCTGCTGGTTTTACAACTCTATTATATTTAAAATTTTCTGACATTAACAATATGCTAATTTGTTCATTTTTAAGTCTTTAGAATCAGGTAATTTTGCACGTTTAGATAAAAGTCACATGCTTATCTGACTATTTTTGAATTTTCCCAATATCGAAAGCACTAAAAAGAGTGACCATTTTTTTACAGGTCACTCTTGTCGTTTGGAAAATAATAGGATATCCAGCGCTTGTTTTTTAGATGAACAAAAGCAAACTAACCGCCATGACTGCCATACCGGCTACCAAGCCATAGATAGCGAGGTGGGATTCATCATATTTTTTTGCAGCCGGCAATAATTCATCGAGTGAGATGAACACCATGATTCCGGCTACAGCTGCGAAAATGACGCCAAACATAATATCATTCAGGAACGGCATCAAGAATAGGTATGCCGCAAGTGCGCCGATCGGTTCGGAAAGACCTGAAAGAAATGATAGTTTAAAAGCTTTCTTCCTGTCGCCAGTCGCAAAATAAACTGGTACAGAAACAGCGATTCCCTCTGGAATGTTATGAATGGCGATCGCGATGGCAATGGCCACACCCAAAGCAGGGTCCTGAATTGCAGAGGTGAAGGTAGCGATTCCTTCCGGAAAGTTGTGGATCCCGATTGCCAGAGCTGTGAAGGTACCCATTTTCAAAAGGGCCGCATCATTGGCTGCTTTTGAAGGTGTATTCATGTCCTCGACCTTTTTCAGTTCATGTGGATTTCCTTGCTTTGGTATGAACTTATCGATCAATGCAATCAACACGATTCCGGCAAAAAAACCACCCACGGTTGCCCAGTTTCCTGATTGCACCCCCAGCGCCGATACAAGGGAGTCCTTCGCTTTTACGAAGATCTCGATCATCGATACATAAATCATGACTCCGGCAGAAAAACCAAGTGCGAGCGACAGGAACTTTGTATTGGTCCGCGATGTAAAAAAGGCGAGAATACTTCCGATCCCGGTGGCAAGACCTGCGAATAAAGTCAAGCCGAAAGCAAATAAAATCTCCTCTGTCATTTTTATTCTCCTTTGAATATGAATATTTGACCTGACCCGTGTAATTTTCAAAAAGGAAAACAATAATTCTTAGTCTATGCAACTGCTTGAAAAAGTTTCACATTCAGGGATAAGCTTCAATTGATGGACTTACTCTAAAATGTTTCCTTGAGTCAACTTTTTGGGTACAGGAGTCCTTCGTAAAAATAATATATGCGTGTGGGTCAAAAAGTTTCCTATGGTCAACATTTTATCGCATAGGAAACTTGACCTGCAACTAAATTGTTTAAGAATTCCTATAATTATTTGATAGATAACCGCACTTTTACATAAAATCACTTAGATATTTACAATGGAATTCGGCACTCCGGGATTGAATGCCTCCCGGTGACAGAGGCAAGGAACAAGAAAAACCCCTGCAAACACTGCAGGGGCTCAGATTAACTATAAATAACTTTTAATTTTATATTCTGTTTTTTTCTCCTCCAGCCAGTTTGGGTATTCTTCCTGGATTTTCTGGTCAAATAACAATTCTTTAATTTCATCCTTGTGATCATCAAACTTTGCGGCCTTCGCAGCCTTTTTATCAACAAGCTTGATGATATGGTAGCCAAATTCCGTTCTTACCGGCTCGCTAATTGCGTCGGTTTCCAGTGCAAATGCAGCATTCTCGAATTCCTCAGCCATTTCTCCTTTTCCGAAATAGCCGAGGTCGCCTCCGTTATCAGCATTGCTTGTATCCGTTGAATATTCTTTTGCCAATTCAGCGAAATTTTTTCCATTATCAAGCTCTTCCTTGACCTTCTTGGCCGTCGCTTCGTCCTCCACTAATATATGACTCGCTTTACCTGTTCCTTCTGGTCAAAAGAGTCTTTATTTTCCTCAAAATACGTCTTCAGTTCATCTTCGCTCACGTCTATTGACGCACCGATCATTTTTTCAGCGAGCAGATAGACCTCGATGTCCTCCCTGATTCTGTCCATTGGCACCCGGTTTTGCTCAAGCGCGGCCGCGAAAGCTTCTTCACCGCCATAAGATTCCTCAAGCTTCGTCAGCTCTTCCTCTATCTCATTGCCGGTCACCTTCACCTTTTCCTTCGCCGCTTCCATTTCAATCACTTTATTTGTGATCAGCGAATCCAAAGTATCAGGGCCATACATTTCGGTCAATTTAGTATCCAGTTCCTCCTTGGTGATTTTTTCGCCATTAACGCTTGCCGCTGTTTCTGTTCTTGTAAAAGCTGTCGCAAAGATTAAGAGAAGACCTAAAACGATCACTCCAAATATAATAGGCAGTTTATTGTTTTTCATAAAAGCACTCATCATTTTCCTCCATTATTCAGCGCTTGAAGCAGACAAATCAACCTTCAAGGTTTGCTGCTTGCCGTCACGGTATATTTTCAACTCGGCATGGTCCCCAGTTTGAAGTTTCGTGTACAAGTATCTTCTTAAATCACTGGCCTGTTTCACCTTTTCATCATTGATACCAACGATGATATCCTGCTCCTGAAGGCCCGCTTTGGCTGCTGCCGAATTTGGGTCTACGTAGGTAACCATTGTACCTGATTCGACACTGTCAGGAAGGTTCTCAAGATACATATCTGGAATTTGCGCCAGATCAGCAAGGCTTACACCTAAATATGGGCGTTCCACTTTCCCCTTTTCTATCAGCTGATTGACGATTGGCAAAGCCTCATTGCTTGGAATTGCAAATCCTAGACCTTCGACACCATTTTGGGAAATTTTCAAGCTGTTGATTCCTATCACCTTGCCATTCGTATCGATTAACGCACCGCCGCTGTTGCCCGGATTGATTGCTGCGTCCGTCTGGATGACATTCATTTCCCATTCCCCAGCAGAAGTCGGTACTGAGATGGAGCGGTCTACCGCACTGACAATCCCCTGTGTTACCGTCCTCGATAAATCAAGGCCAAGCGGGTTTCCAATCGCGAGCACCTGGTCTCCAGCCCTTAAGACAGATGAATCACCAAACTCAATGACATCCGAAGCTTTAGCAGCACCGATTTTGACAACGGCTAAATCAGTCAATGCGTCTGCTCCGACAACCTCTGCCGCAACCTTTTCCCCATTGTATAAGCTGACCTCCACCTTAGATGCTCCTTCAATAACATGGTTGTTTGTCACAATGAAAGCACTATTGCCTTCCTTTTTAAAAATAACCCCTGAACCAGAGCCGTTTTCTACATTGCCCTGACTTCCGGAAAAAGGATTGTTTTCTGATTGGATATTGGTAATGCCCACAATCGATTTTGAAGAAGATTCGATAATATCAGCAATTGATCCGGAACTCTTTGTTGAAGTTGGTGTCGTTACGATATTTGAATTACTTTCCGCGGCTGATTCCGTTTGAGGCTGCTGCTGATTTCCTGCGTCCGCTTCTGTAAAATTGACCGCCGCAAGTGTAATCGCCGAGCCTACTACCCCGGCCATGACAGTCGACAGGATACTTTTGAAATTATATGACTTTTTGACCGGCTCCTGCTCTTGATAACGGGAACGCTGTTCAAATTCATTCATATTTTTTTCCTCCTCGCTTCTAACTTGTCTTCATCTTAACCAGAAATTATGAACAAATTATTAACAAACTGCGGCGAGGATTTTAAAAGATTGGGAAGATTTTGCTGTTACACCATATAGGGGGCATTTTTCGAAGGAACTCCATTTGCTTGATGGTATTAGGACTGTTCTATTGACCATCCTGATCACTTCTTCTGCTTTGGATGGTCTTTATTACAACTCTCCTATCGACCATTGTGATCACTTTTTCTGCTTTGGATGGTCTTTATAACTCCTCTATCGACCATCCTGACCTCTATTTCTGCTTTGGATGGTCTTTATAACTCCTCTATCGACCATCATGACCTCTATTTCTGCTTTGGATGGTCTTTACAACTCTTCTATTGACCATCCTGGTCTCTTTTTCTGGTTTGGATGGTCTTTATAACCCTTCTATCGACCATCCTGGTCTCTTTTTCTGGTTTGGATGGTCTTTACTACTCTTCTATCGACCATCGTGATCACTTTTTCTGCTTTGGATGGTCTTTATAACCCTTCTATCGACCATCCTGGCCTCTTTTTCTGCTTTGGATGGTCTTTATAACTCTTCTATCGACCATCCTGGCCTCTTTTTCTGCTTTGGATGGTCTT
>NZ_JAGGQM010000026.1:0-33961 GCF_018613295.1 Bacillus sp. ISL-39 | reverse complement strand
ACAGACATTGTACTGTTAATATTGCAACATATAGATCATGGTCCTAATCAACTGTAAAAATGTGCGGATAAAAAAGAATCAGGAGAGTTTATCGTCAAATTAAAGCTGATAATGTGCGGATAAAAAAGAATCAAGCAGGTTTATCGTCACATTAAAGCCGATAATGTGCGGATAAAAAAGAATCAAGAGGGATTATCGTCACATTAAAGCTGATAATGTGCGGATAAAAAAGAATCAAGAGGGATTATCGTCACATTAAAGCCGATAATGTGCGGGTAAAAAAGAATCAAGCAGGTTTATCGTCACTTTAAAGCCGATAATGTGCGGATAAAAAAGAATCAAGTGGGATTATCGTCACATAAACAGCAATATTGGACAGATAAAAGAGAAACAAAAAGATTTATCGTCCTATAACTATGGCACCTTTGACAATTCCTCTACAGTTTAATAACCAGCCAGAAATCATTTGAGGTAATGAGCAAGCTGGTCACCTAACTACCCGCACAACATTATTAAAACCAAAACCAAAACTCAAATTAGTTCCTTCTATAATATATATCCAACCCAAGTCGCTTCATGAAGTTCTCCAAAATCATAAACCTCGAATAAAGGAATAATTTTCTCCGCGTCCAAATAGTTAGAAATCTCTTTCCCCACTTGTAAAATACGATTGCGCCCGCTATAATAGTAAAAGTGTGTTAAACATAATGAAATTGCGGAATTAATGTTGCGTTTGAGTTATGTTTTATGTATAATAGACAATGTTGGTCTTTGACTGCGATGATGCGAAAGGTTGCTGACACACCCGGCCGCTTTGCCATGGCGAGTGTGTGGGAAATTTTCGCGGAGAATGTCTATTTTAAAATAGGCGAAAAGGAGGGAAAGTAATGGCAAAACAAAAAATTCGTATCCGTTTGAAAGCTTATGATCACAGGATTCTTGATCAATCTGCAGAGAAAATTGTTGAAACTGCAAAACGTTCTGGTGCGGCGGTGTCTGGTCCAATCCCACTACCTACAGAAAAGTCAATTTACACAATTCTTCGTGCGGTGCATAAGTACAAGGATTCACGTGAGCAGTTCGAAATGCGTACGCATAAGCGTCTGATTGACATCATCAATCCGACTCCGCAAACGGTCGACTCACTAATGCGTTTAGACCTGCCATCAGGTGTAGATATTGAAATCAAACTTTAATCAATAAATCATTATAATTCACAGGAGGTGTGACTGAAATGACCAAAGGAATCTTAGGAAGAAAGATCGGTATGACTCAAGTATTTGCTGAAAATGGCGACCTTATCCCGGTAACTGTGGTAGAAGCTTCTCCAAACGTAGTGCTTCAAGTGAAATCTGCTGAGACAGATGGCTACGAAGCAATCCAGCTTGGCTTTGAAGACAAGCGCGAAAAGCTTTCAAACAAACCTGAAAAAGGCCACGTTTCAAAAGCAAACACTGCTCCTAAGCGCTTCGTGAAAGAATTAAACGGAGTCGATGTAGCAGGATATGAAGTTGGTCAGGAAGTCAAAGTTGATATTTTCGCAGAAGGCGATATCGTAGATGTTACAGGAATCTCAAAGGGTAAAGGTTTCCAGGGTGTTATTAAGCGCCACGGACAATCTCGCGGACCAATGGCTCACGGTTCTCGTTACCACCGCCGCCCTGGTTCAATGGGTCCTGTTGCTCCAAACCGCGTATTCAAGGGTAAATTACTACCTGGACGCATGGGTGGAGAGCAGATCACTGTTCAAAACCTGCAAATCGTTAAAGTTGACGCAGAGCGTAACCTTCTTCTAATCAAAGGAAACGTTCCTGGTGCTAGAAAAGCCCTTCTAAAAATCAAAGGTGCTGTAAAAGCTAAGTAATTTTTACAGGAAAGGAGGAAATTAGAATGCCTAAAGTAGCATTATTCAGCCAAGCTGGTTCACAAGTTGGAGAAATCGAACTTAATGATTCAGTATTTGGTATTGAGCCTAACAACCACGTAATGTTCGAAGCAGTAGTTATGCAGAGAGCTTCATTACGTCAGGGAACTCATAAAACTAAAATTCGTTCTGAAGTAGCGGGCGGTGGACGTAAGCCGTGGAAACAAAAAGGAACTGGACGTGCGCGTCAAGGATCTATCCGTTCTCCACAATGGCGCGGTGGCGGTACTGTATTCGGTCCTGTTCCACGCAGCTACAGCTATAAACTGCCTAAGAAAGTTCGTCGTTTAGCAATCAAATCTGCTCTATCATCAAAAGTACAATCTGAAAACATCTTTGTTCTTGAAAGTCTTGCTTTCGAAGCTCCAAAGACAAAGGAATTCAAAAACGTACTTAGCGGCCTTTCTGTTAACACGAAAGCCTTGATCGTAACAGCAGGTCTTGAAGAGAACGTAGCACTTTCAGCACGTAATATTCCTGGAGTAACTGTTGTTACTGCTGATGGAATTAACGTATTGGATGTTCTAAATCATGATAAGCTGATCATGACAAAAGCAGCTGTTGAAAAAGTAGAGGAGGTGCTTGCATAATGGATGCACGCGATATCATTAAGCGCCCCGTTATTACAGAACGTTCTTCTGACCTAATGGCTGAGAAGAAATACACTTTCGAAGTTGATACTAGAGCTAACAAGACTCAAGTTAAAGATGCGATTGAAGCTATTTTCGGCGTTGACGTTGAAAAAGTTAACATCATGAACTACAAAGGTAAGTTCAAGCGTATGGGCAAGTTCGGCGGTTACACAAACAAGCGTCGTAAAGCAATCGTTAAGCTTACTCAAGACAGCAAAGAAATCGAATTCTTCGAAGTATAATAATCCAATAAGAAGAGGAGGGAAACGAAATGGCGATTAAAAAGTACAAACCTACCTCCAACGGTCGTCGTAATATGACAGCATCTGATTTTGCTGAAATTACAACTGACAAGCCGGAAAAATCCTTGCTTGCTCCGTTGCACAGAAAAGGCGGTCGTAACAACCAGGGTAAGTTAACTGTTCGTCATCAAGGTGGCGGCCATAAGCGTCAGTACAGAATCATCGATTTTAAACGTACAAAAGATGGCATTCCAGGACGCGTTGCCACAATTGAGTATGATCCAAACCGTTCAGCAAACATTGCGTTAATTAATTATGTAGATGGTGAAAAGAAATATATCCTAGCTCCTAAAAACCTAGTAGTAGGTATGGAAGTTATGTCTGGCCCAACAGCTGACATTAAAGTAGGTAACGCTCTTCCACTAGCTAACATCCCAGTTGGTACAGTAGTACACAACATCGAATTGAAGCCTGGCAAAGGCGGTCAATTAGTTCGTTCTGCTGGAACTTCTGCACAGGTTCTTGGTAAAGAAGGTAAATATGTATTGATTCGTTTGAACTCAGGCGAAGTACGTATGATCCTTTCTGAGTGCCGTGCAACTGTAGGTCAAGTCGGCAATGAACAGCACGAATTGATCAACATCGGTAAAGCAGGTCGTTCACGCTGGTTAGGCAAGCGCCCAACAGTTCGTGGATCTGTAATGAACCCTAACGATCACCCACACGGTGGTGGTGAAGGACGTTCTCCAATCGGACGTAAATCACCAATGTCACCATGGGGCAAGCCTACTCTTGGTTACAAGACTCGTAAGAAGAAGAACAAATCCGACAAGTTTATTGTACGTCGTCGTAAAAAATAACGGGATTGATCTACGGTTCACGGGAACCGTAGGGCAATCACGAAGGGAGGTTCAATCATGGGTCGCAGCTTAAAAAAAGGACCTTTTGTTGATGAGCACTTAATCACAAAGATCGAAAAGTTAAATGAAACTGAAGCGAAGAAAGTTGTTAAAACTTGGTCTCGCCGTTCAACGATCTTCCCACAATTCATCGGACACACGATTGCTGTCTACGATGGTCGCAAACATGTACCTGTTTATGTCACTGAAGACATGGTAGGCCACAAGCTTGGAGAATTCGCTCCAACTCGTACTTACAAAGGACATGGTAATGACGATAAGAAAACAAGACGTTAATTGAGAGGAGGGCATCCAAATGCAAGCTAAAGCTGTTGCAAGAACAGTTCGTATTGCTCCTCGTAAAGCTCGACTAGTTCTAGATTTAATTCGAGGAAAGCAAGTTGGTGAAGCGGTAGCTATCTTAAACCTTACCCCTAAGGCAGCTTCTCCAATCGTAGATAAAGTGTTGAAATCTGCATTAGCAAACGCAGAGCACAACTATGAGATGGATGTTAATAACCTTGTCGTATCGGAAGCTTACGCTAACGAAGGACCAACGTTGAAACGTTTCCGTCCACGTGCTATGGGCCGTGCAAGTGCTATTAACAAACGTACTAGCCACATTACAATCGTTTTATCAGAAAAGAAGGAGGGATAATCAGTGGGTCAAAAAGTAAATCCAGTCGGTTTGCGTGTCGGAATCATCCGTGATTGGGAATCAAAATGGTACGCAGGCAAAGACTATGCTGATCTTTTACACGAAGACCTTAAGGTTCGTGAGTACATCACTAAGCGTTTACGCGATGCATCTCTTTCTAAAGTAGAAATCGAGCGTGCTGCAAACCGCTTGAATGTAACTGTCCACACAGCGAAGCCAGGAATGGTGATCGGTAAGGGCGGTACAGAAGTTGAAGCACTTCGTAAAGCGCTAAATGAACTTACAGGCAAACGTGTTCATATAAACATTCTTGAAATCAAAAAAGCTGATATCGATGCGAAATTGGTTGCTGAAAATATTGCACGCCAATTAGAAAACCGTGTATCTTTCCGTCGCGCACAGAAGCAAGTTATCCAACGTGCAATGCGTGCTGGCGCTAAAGGTATCAAGACAATGGTATCCGGCCGTCTTGGCGGTGCAGACATCGCTCGTTCAGAACATTACAGCGAAGGAACAGTTCCACTTCATACTCTTCGTGCCGATATCGATTATGCTACTGCTGAAGCAGATACAACTTACGGTAAGCTAGGCGTTAAAGTATGGATTTATCGTGGAGAGGTCCTTCCTACGAAGAAGAAAACTGAGGAAGGAGGCAAATAATATGTTATTGCCTAAACGCGTTAAATATCGCCGTCAACACCGTGGCAAGATGCGCGGTCAAGCTAAAGGCGGTACTGAAGTAAACTTCGGTGAATTCGGTTTGCAAGCTCTTGAAGCTTCATGGATCACAAACCGTCAAATCGAATCTGCCCGTATTGCGATGACTCGTTACATGAAACGTGGCGGTAAAGTCTGGATCAAGATTTTCCCTCACAAGCCATATACTGCAAAGCCTCTAGAAGTCCGAATGGGTTCTGGTAAAGGTGCTCCTGAGGGTTGGGTAGCAGTTGTTAAACCAGGCAAAGTAATGTTCGAAGTTGCTGGCGTTTCTGAAGAAATCGCACGCGAAGCATTACGTCTTGCTGCACACAAGCTTCCTGTAAAGTGCAAGTTTGTTAAACGAGAAGAAATTGGTGGTGAATCTAATGAAAGCTAATGACATTCGTGACCTTACCACTGCTGAAATTGAACAAAAAGTTAAATCTTTAAAAGAAGAGCTATTCAACCTGCGCTTTCAATTAGCGACTGGACAACTTGAAAACACAGCTCGCATTCGTGAAGTACGCAAAGCGATTGCTCGCATGAAAACTGTAATTCGTGAACGAGAGATCGGCGTTAACAGATAATTGAGAGGAGGTTCTCACAATGAGTGAACGCAACCAACGCAAAGTTTATACTGGACGCGTGGTATCTGACAAGATGGACAAAACTGTTACTGTTCTTGTTGAAACATACAAAAAGCATCCTTTATACGGCAAGCGTGTAAAATACTCTAAGAAATTAAAAGCTCATGATGAGCAAAACGAGGCAAAAATCGGCGACGTAGTACGTATCATGGAAACTCGTCCGCTATCTGCCACAAAACGCTTCCGCCTTGTAGAAGTGGTGGAAAAAGCTGTTATTATCTAATTGTTCGGATTAAGGTTTATTCCGAAGGGAGGTTACTCGCATGATCCAACAGGAAACACGTTTAAAAGTTGCTGACAATTCAGGTGCTCGTGAGGTTCTTACTATTAAGGTTCTTGGCGGTTCCGGCCGTAAGACTGCTAATATCGGAGACGTTATCGTTTGCACAGTGAAACAGGCAACACCAGGTGGCGTTGTTAAAAAAGGTGACGTTGTCAGAGCAGTTATCGTTCGTACAAAAACTGGTATGCGCCGTACTGACGGTTCATACATCAAATTTGACGAGAATGCTTGTGTAATCATCCGTGACGATAAGAGTCCTCGTGGTACTCGTATCTTCGGACCAGTTGCACGTGAGCTTCGTGACAACAACTTCATGAAGATCGTTTCATTAGCTCCAGAAGTACTATAATCTATTTCAAATGCCTTTAAGGAGGTGCACACAGATGCATGTAAAAAAAGGTGACAAAGTAATGGTCATCTCTGGTAAGGACAAAGGCAAAACAGGGATCATCCTTGAAGCTTATCCAAAGCAAAGCCGTGTTCTTGTTGAAGGAATCAACATCGTGAAAAAACACGCTAAGCCTTCTCAAGTAAATCCACAAGGTGGAATCTTGAACCAGGAAGCACCTATCCATGTATCAAACGTAATGCCTGTAGATCCGAAGTCTGGCAAGCCAACCCGAGTTGGTTACACTGTCGAGAACGGCAAGAAGGTACGCGTTGCTAAAAAATCCGGTGAAGTTCTAGATAAATAGTCTATTGAAGAAGGGAGGTACAATCGATGAACCGCCTAAAAGAAAAGTTCAACAATGAAATTACTCCTGCTCTTATGAGCAAGTTTAACTATAAGTCAATCATGGAAGTTCCTAAACTTGAAAAGATCGTAATCAACATGGGTGTAGGTGACGCTGTTGCCAACGCTAAAGCTCTTGATGTTGCAGTTGAGGAATTAGCAACGATCACTGGTCAAAAGCCAGTTGTGACTCGTGCTAAGAAATCAATCGCTGGCTTCCGCCTTCGTGAAGGTATGCCAATCGGTGCGAAAGTAACTCTTCGCGGTGAGCGCATGTACGAATTCATCGACAAGTTAATTTCAGTATCTTTACCTCGTGTACGTGACTTCCGCGGTATCTCCAAGAAGTCTTTCGACGGACGCGGTAACTACACACTTGGGGTTAAAGAACAGTTAATCTTCCCTGAAATTGATTACGATAAGGTAAATAAAGTACGTGGCATGGACATTGTTATTGTAACGACTGCTAACACTGATGAAGAAGCTCGTGAACTATTAACACAATTCGGAATGCCATTTCAAAAGTAATCTCTAATAAGAGGGAGGCGAAAACGTGGCTAAGAAATCAATGATTGCGAAACAAAAACGCACGCCTAAATACAAGGTACAAGAGTATACTCGCTGTGAGCGCTGCGGCCGTCCGCACTCTGTATACCGCAAATTTAAGCTTTGCCGTATTTGTTTCCGTGAATTAGCATACAAAGGACAAATTCCTGGTGTGAAAAAAGCTAGCTGGTAAAACTGAAAGCTCTGGAAGGAGGTAAATTAAATGGTCATGACAGATCCGATTGCAGATTTGCTAACTCGTATTCGTAACGCGAATATGGTTCGTCACGAAAAACTAGAAGTACCTGCTTCTAACATTAAAAAAGAAATCGCTGAGATCCTTAAGCGTGAAGGTTTCGTGCGTGACGTTGAATATATCGAAGACAATAAGCAAGGTATCATCCGTATCTTCTTGAAGTACGGTTCAAACAATGAGCGTGTTATCACTGGTCTTAAGAGAATCAGCAAGCCAGGACTTCGCGTTTATGCAAAATCAACTGAAGTACCTCGCGTACTTAATGGTTTGGGTATTGCTCTTGTTTCAACTTCAAACGGCGTTATAACTGACAAAGAAGCTCGCGCTAAGCAAGTGGGCGGAGAAGTTTTAGCATACGTTTGGTAATAGATTTTTCTGAATGAATGGAGGTGCAACAAATGTCACGCGTAGGTAAAAAACCAATTGAAATTCCGGCTGGTGTTACTGTTACTCTTGATAACGATCACGTAACAGTAAAAGGACCAAAAGGTGAATTGTCTCGTACTTTTCACTCTGACATCGAAATCAAGATCGAAGAGAACGTAATTAACATTTCTCGCCCAACTGATAACAAAGAACATCGTGCATTGCACGGAACGACTCGCGCGGTTCTTTCTAACATGGTTGAGGGTGTATCTAAAGGATTCGAAAGAGGCCTTGAGTTAGTAGGTGTCGGTTACCGTGCATCTAAGCAAGGTAACAAGCTTGTACTTAACGTAGGATACTCTCATCCTGTAGAAATCGAGGCAGAAAAAGGCCTTGAAATCGAAGTTCCTTCAAACACTAAGGTGATTGTAAAGGGAACTGACAAAGAGCGTGTTGGCGCATTGGCTGCTAACATCCGTGACGTACGTCCACCAGAGCCTTACAAAGGCAAAGGTATTCGTTATGAAGGCGAATATGTACGCCGCAAAGAAGGTAAAACAGGTAAGTAATGCCGCATAGGTTAACGAAAGGAGTGACGTAAATGATTACGAAGGCTGATAAAAACGCTACTCGCCGTAAAAGACACGGTCGTGTCCGTGCGAAGCTTAGCGGAACTGAAGCTCGTCCTCGTCTAAATGTGTTTCGTTCTAACAAGCACATTTATGCTCAACTAATCGACGATGTAAAGGGAGTAACTCTAGCGAGTGCTTCTACTTTAGATAAAGAAGTTAATGTTGAAGGCAACAACCTGGAAGCAGCAAAGCAAATCGGTGAATTGATCGCTAAGCGTGCTGTGGAAAAAGGTTATAAGTCAGTAGTATTTGACCGTGGCGGATACCTTTATCATGGCCGCATCCAGGCACTTGCTGATGCTGCCCGCGAAAACGGCTTAGAATTTTAATAAAAAAAGGAGGGACATACAAAGATGCGTCGTATTGATCCAAACAAACTTGAACTTGAAGAACGCGTAGTTACGATTAACCGTGTTGCTAAAGTTGTTAAAGGTGGACGCCGTTTCCGTTTTTCTGCTCTAGTAGTAGTAGGAGATAAAAACGGTCATGTCGGCATGGGTAGTGGTAAAGCACAAGAAGTACCTGAAGCGATTCGCAAAGCTATCGAAGATGCGAAGAAGAACCTAATTCAAGTACCTATGGTTGGTACTACAATTCCACACCAGGTTATCGGACACTTTGGTGCTGGTGAAATCCTTCTGAAGCCTGCTTCTGAAGGTACAGGAGTTATCGCTGGCGGACCAGTTCGTGCGGTACTAGAATTAGCAGGTGTTGCTGACATCCTGTCTAAGTCACTTGGAACTAACACTCCAATCAACATGGTTCGTGCAACTCTTGAAGGTCTTTCTCAACTTAAGCGTGCAGAAGACGTAGCAAAACTTCGCGGTAAATCTGTGGAAGAACTGTTAGGATAAGGAGGGAAATCAAATGGCTAACAAATTAGAAATTACCCTCACTCGCAGCCTGATCGGCCGTCCGCAAGATCAGCGCGAAACAGTTAAGGCTCTTGGCTTACGTAAAATGAACCAAACAGTTGAGCAACAAGATAATGCAGCAATCCGCGGCATGATCAACAAAGTTTCTCACCTTGTTACTGTAAACGAAAAATAATTTATCCTTTTTAAAATAAGGAGGTGCCAACATGAAACTTCATGAATTAAAGCCTGCAGAAGGTTCCCGTAAAGAACGCAAACGTCTTGGACGTGGTATCGGTTCTGGTCAAGGTAAAACTGCTGGTAAAGGTCATAAAGGTCAAAACGCTCGTTCTGGCGGCGGTGTACGCCCTGGTTTTGAAGGTGGTCAAACTCCTTTATTCCGACGCTTGCCGAAACGCGGTTTCACGAACATCAACCGCAAAGAGTACGCAGTCGTTAACCTTGATGCTTTGAACGTATTCGAAGATGGAACTGAAGTGACTCCAGAACTTTTAATTGAGACAGGTCTTGTCAGGAAAGAACTAGCAGGTATTAAAGTACTTGCTAAAGGAAGCCTTGAAAAGAAACTAACTGTTAAAGCTCATAAGTTCTCCTCTGCAGCCGAAGAAGCGATCAAAGCTGCCGGCGGTCAAACTGAGGTGATTTAATGTTCCAGACAATCTCCAATTTTATGCGCGTGGGTGAAATTAGAAATAAAATTCTCTTCACCCTTTTAATGTTGATTGTATTTCGTCTCGGGACATTTATTCCTGTACCGAGCGTAAATGCAGATATTTTGAAAGCACAGGATGACATGAGTGTCTTCGGCGTCCTGAATACTTTCGGTGGGGGTGCGCTGCAGAACTTCTCGATCTTCGCGATGGGAATCATGCCGTACATCACTGCTTCAATTATCATCCAGCTCTTGCAGATGGATGTTGTGCCAAAGTTTACCGAATGGTCCAAACAAGGAGAAGTCGGACGCCGTAAATTAGCTCAGTTTACCCGCTATTTCACGATCGTTCTGGGTTTTATCCAGGCACTAGGTATGTCTTATGGCTTTAACAATATGGCAGGAGGATTACTGATCCAGAATGCCGGTATCACGACTTACTTGCTGATTGCTACGGTCTTGACAGCCGGAACTGCATTTTTGATGTGGTTAGGTGAACAGATCACGGCAAAAGGCGTAGGAAACGGTATTTCAATCATTATCTTTGCTGGTATCGTTGCTGGCATTCCGACAATGGCCAACCAGATTTATGCACAGCAATTCTCTGATGCAGGGGACGCACTGTTCCTTCGCATTGTGACTATGCTGCTTATTCTATTGGCTGTGATCGCAATCGTTGTGGGTGTTATTTTCATCCAGCAAGCAACACGTAAAATACCTATTCAATACGCTAAACGCATGAGCGCAGGCAACAACGCGGTTGGCGGCCAGAACACTCACCTTCCTTTGAAAGTGAATGCTGCTGGTGTCATCCCGGTTATCTTTGCGATTTCGTTTATCGTTACACCTCCGACAATCGCTCAGTTCTTCGGCACGAATGATGTGACACTTTGGATCCAGAAGACGTTTGATTATACACAGCCGATCGGTATGATCGTCTATGTGGCACTGATCATTGCGTTCACGTATTTCTATGCGTTCATCCAGGTGAATCCTGAACAAGTGGCCGAGAACCTGAAGAAGCAAGGTGGATATGTCCCAGGCATCCGTCCGGGCAAAAACACACAGGAATACTTGACTAGGGTCCTTTACCGTCTGACTTTCGTCGGCGCGATCTTCCTTTCAGTAATCTCTGTGCTGCCAGTATTTTTCATTCAATTTGCTGGTCTGCCTCAATCGGTACAGATTGGCGGAACAAGCTTGCTGATCGTGGTCGGCGTTGCGCTTGAAACGATGAAGCAGCTTGAAGCTCAGCTTGTAAAACGCCATTATAAAGGCTTTATAAAATAAGATTTAGGGGACTGCTTGGTTCCCTGAATCTTTAATAGAGACTGAGGGGGGAAATCTTGTGAATTTGGTTCTGATGGGGCTTCCGGGTGCCGGGAAGGGCACGCAAGCCGATAAAATTGTTGGTAAATACAACATCCCTCATATCTCAACAGGAGATATGTTCCGTGCAGCTATCAAAGAAGGAACGGAACTTGGATTACAGGCAAAATCATTTATGGACAAAGGAGAGCTAGTACCTGATGAAGTCACAATCGGGATTGTCCGTGAGCGCTTAAGCAAAGCTGACTGTGAAAAAGGATTCCTATTGGATGGATTCCCGCGCACAGTTGCCCAGGCTGAAGCACTGGATACTATGCTTGCTGATCTTGGCAAAAAAATCGATTATGTCATCAACATTGATGTTGATCAAAGCATTCTGATGGAACGTTTGACAGGACGCAGGATTTGTAAGAACTGCGGCGCTACCTACCACCTTGTGTTCAATCCTCCTGCAAAGGAAGGCGTTTGTGACCGTTGTGGCGGCGAGCTGTACCAGCGCGCTGATGATAATGCCGAAACTGTTCAAAACCGCCTGGATGTAAATGTCCAGCAGACAAAGCCTCTGTTGAACTTCTATGAAGATAAAGGCTACTTACGCAATATCAACGGTCAGCAAGACATTAATGTCGTATTCGCTGATATCGAAGAATTGCTCGGGGGCTTGAATTAATGATCGTTTGTAAAACCCCTCGTGAAATAGAGATTATGCGAGAAGCAGGTCGTATTGTAGCGATGACTCACCAGGAGTTGAAGAAGAATATTTCTCCTGGCATTACAACTAAAGAACTAGATGCAATTGCCGAGGATTTCATCCGCAAACAAGGTGCAACTCCTTCTTTTAAAGGTTATAATGGTTTTCGCGGCAGCATCTGTGCATCAGTTAATAACGAACTAGTTCACGGGATTCCTGGCGAACGGGTTCTGAATGAAGGCGACATCATCAGTATTGATATCGGAGCAAAGTACAACGGATACCACGGGGACTCTGCCTGGACTTACCCGGTAGGAAAGATTGATGAGGAAGCCCAGCGTCTTTTGGACGTGACCGAAGAGTCGTTGTTCATAGGCTTGAAAGAAGCCAAGCCAGGGGAACGTCTTTCGAACATCTCCCATGCGATTCAAACGTATGTGGAATCAGAAGGCTTTTCTATTGTTCGTGAGTATGTCGGCCATGGAATTGGGCAAGAATTGCATGAGGACCCGCAAATTCCTCATTACGGACCTCCTAACAGAGGACCTAGGCTGAAGCCTGGTATGGTTCTATGCATAGAACCGATGGTGAATGCAGGAAGCCGCTATGTGAATACGTTAGCCGATGATTGGACTGTTGTAACGGTTGACGGTAAAATGTGTGCCCACTTTGAGCATACAATCGCGATCACAGAAACTGGTTTTGAGATTTTAACAAAAGCCTGATGAACGTGGTTGGCCGTCTGGTTCTGTTTTTAGTCTTTAAATTGGCGGAAATGTGATTTCTATGCGGACGGGATGCCAGCTTTATGTTATAATCATAAGGTTGAGTATTTCTCAATGATATTCTCAATTGCTTGCTGCTTAGAACGTGTCACAAATAGGAAGCTACATTCCGTCAACGCGGAGTATATGATTTAATACGATTTGAATAAGGAAGGGAGACCAGTTTATGGCGAAAGATGATGTAATTGAAATTGAAGGCACAGTATTGGAAACTTTGCCTAATGCAATGTTTAAGGTAGAATTAGAGAATGGTCATACAGTTTTGGCTCATGTTTCCGGCAAAATCAGAATGCACTTCATTCGGATCCTGCCTGGAGATAAAGTAACAGTCGAGCTTTCTCCATATGATTTGACTCGCGGAAGAATTACTTACCGCTTTAAATAAACCGTGACTCCGTACTATCAAGGAGGTTAGAGTAATGAAAGTGAGACCATCTGTTAAGCCAATCTGCGAAAAGTGCAAAGTTATTCGCAGAAAAGGCAAAGTTATGGTGATCTGTGAAAACCCTAAACATAAACAAAAACAAGGATAATTTTAAAGGAGGTGCGCATCTAGATGGCACGTATTGCTGGTGTAGATATTCCACGTGAAAAGCGTGTAGTTATTGCTTTAACATACATTTTCGGAATCGGCAGATCAACTGCTGTGAAGGTTCTAGCTGAGGCTGGTGTTTCTGAAGACACTCGCGTTCGCGATCTTACTGAAGAGGAACTTAACAAAATCCGTGATATCATCGACAAGCTAAAGGTTGAAGGTGACCTTCGCCGTGAAGTTTCACTAAACATCAAGCGTCTAATGGAAATTGGATCATATCGTGGCTTGCGTCATCGTCGTGGCTTGCCTGTTCGCGGTCAAAACACGAAGAACAACGCACGTACTCGTAAAGGTCCACGTAAGACTGTAGCTAACAAGAAAAAATAATCCGTAAAGGAGGGTAACATTTAAATGGCTCGTAAAACTAATACACGCAAACGCCGCGTCAAAAAGAATATTGAAAGTGGAGTTGCGCATATTCGTTCAACTTTCAACAATACTATCGTAACAATTACAGACGTACATGGTAATGCATTATCATGGTCTAGTGCAGGTGCGCTTGGTTTCAAGGGTTCACGTAAATCCACTCCATTCGCAGCACAAATGGCAGCAGAAACTGCGGCTAAAACTTCTATGGAACATGGTTTGAAAACTCTTGAGGTTACTGTTAAGGGACCAGGTGCTGGCCGTGAAGCAGCAATCCGTGCTCTTCAAGCAGCAGGTCTTGAAGTTACAGCAATCAAAGATGTAACTCCAGTTCCACATAACGGCTGCCGCCCGCCAAAACGTCGCCGTGTTTAATTTTTCTGTATAGAATTTGTAGTCCTGTCTATAATGGGATATGATACAAATATTTTCTAGGTATACAGAAATCATTAATCCAGTTGTTGTGCACAAACGGGAACGTATACATGGGGGAATTTCGGTAAGGTAAAGAGCCTGCCGGGGTTTCGACGTTTTGAAGGAGGGTATATTTGATGATCGAAATAGAAAAACCAAAAATCGAAACGGTTGAGATCAGCGATGATGCCAAGTACGGCAAGTTTGTCGTAGAACCGCTTGAGCGTGGATATGGTACAACTTTGGGTAACTCCTTACGTCGTATCCTATTATCCTCACTCCCAGGTGCAGCTGTCACATCGATTCAAATCGATGGAGTACTTCATGAGTTCTCAACAATTGAAGGCGTCGTAGAAGATGTAACATCAATCATTTTGAACGTTAAGAAATTAGCGTTGAAGATCTACTCTGATGAAGAGAAGACACTTGAAATCGATTTACAGGGCGAGGGTCCAGTAACTGCAGCTGCAATCACGCATGATAGTGATGTTGAAATCCTTAATCCGGATCTTCATATCGCGACACTTTCAAGCAAAGGTTCATTGCGTATGCGCCTGACTGCAAGAAGAGGCCGCGGGTACAATCCTGCTGTTCAAAATAAGCGGGAAGACCAGCCGATCGGTGTCATTCCTATCGACTCAATCTATACACCGGTTTCACGCGTTTCTTATCAAGTAGAGAACACACGCGTAGGGCAAATGACGAATTATGACAAGCTGGTATTTGACGTATGGACAGATGGCAGCACAGGTCCTAAGGAAGCTATTGCACTAGGTTCAAAAATCCTGACTGAGCACTTGAATATTTTTGTCGGTTTGACTGACGAAGCTCAAAACGCTGAGATCATGGTAGAGAAAGAAGAAGACCAAAAAGAAAAAGTCCTTGAGATGACGATTGAGGAACTTGATCTTTCTGTTCGTTCATATAACTGCTTAAAGCGTGCCGGTATCAACACTGTCCAGGAGCTTGCTCACAAGACAGAGGAAGATATGATGAAGGTCCGCAACCTTGGCAGAAAATCACTAGAAGAAGTAAAAGCAAAACTAGAAGAGCTAGGCTTAGGCTTACGCAAAGATGACTAGTTAATGCAGATTAACTAGGCATTTTGCTGTCAGTACTAAAACTGCCGGCTTATGACTTCAACAAAGGAGGGAAACACTCATGGGATACAGAAAGTTAGGACGCACAAGTGCCCAGCGTAAAGCAATGCTACGTGACTTAACAACTGATTTGATTATCAATGAGCGTATTGAAACTACTGAAACACGTGCGAAAGAACTTCGTTCAGTTGTTGAAAAAATGATTACTCTTGGAAAGCGCGGAGATCTTCACGCTCGCCGTCAAGCAGCTTCTTGGGTTCGTAATGAAGTTGCAAACGCTGAAACAAACCAGGATGCAGTTCAAAAACTATTTGCTGACATCGCTCCACGCTACGCAGAGCGCCAAGGTGGATACACTCGTATTATGAAACTTGGACCACGCCGCGGTGACGGTGCGCCAATGGTTATTATCGAGTTAGTTTAATACCATTAAACACTCAAACAAGGGCGATGGACAGTTTATACAAACTTGTTTCATCCCCTTTTTTTGCTATACAGGGTAAATCCCTTACGAAAACTAAAAAAAGCAGCACAAGCCAAAAACGAGCGTTATGATGCGCAGGCCACTGGGAAAGAAGAGTTCACTGGCCCCATCGGCCGGTTACTTCAGGACTCTCCTGAATCGGTTAGCGATAACCGGAGCTGTTCTGCCTGTCTCGTCTAGCTCATGTACTTCTCCCCAGTCCATTTTAGGACCCTGCACTCTGCGGATCGCTTCCGCCCGGGGAGAGGTGCAGGCTTTTTTTATATACAAAGAATTTTTTAAATAGAAAAATAGATACAATGAGAAGAGTCAGTTAAGAAGAGTTGAGAGGAGGGCGGAGATGAGCAACCCGTTAGTCAGAATAGAAAATGTATCTTTCAGTTATGAAGGACAGCAGACTCCCGCGTTAAAAAATATCAGCTTTGATATTTTTGAAGGAGAGTGGCTGGCGATTGTCGGTCATAATGGATCAGGCAAATCTACCCTTGCCAAGCTTTTGAACGGCCTGCAATTTCCGCAGGAAGGTTCCATTGAGGTATGTGGGATTACTTTGTCAGAGGATACGATTTGGGATATAAGAAAAAATGTAGGAATGGTTTTTCAAAATCCTGATAACCAGTTCGTTGGAACAACGGTTCGGGATGATGTGGCTTTTGGTCTGGAAAATCACGGCGTACCTAGAGAAGTAATGGTAGAGCGCGTGCAGAATTCACTTGATAAAGTCAATATGGGAACCTTTCTAAATCAAGAGCCGCACCATCTGTCCGGCGGGCAAAAACAGCGTGTGGCCATTGCAGGTGTCCTGGCACTGCAGCCGTCGATCATTATTCTGGATGAAGCAACATCCATGCTCGATCCAAGAGGCCGTGCTGAGGTGATCGAAACGGTCCGTGAGCTGAAGGATCGTGAGAACATAACGGTCATTTCGATCACACATGATCTTGAAGAAGCTGCCAAAGCGGACAGAATCATCGTCATGAACAAAGGGGAGCTATACCGTGAAGGTACTCCCGAGAGAATTTTTGAAATGGATGAAGAGCTCATTAAGCTGGGGTTGGATATTCCCTTCCCTGTAAAAATGAGCAAAATCATGCGTAAAAAAGGTATTTCACTTACGAAATCATATTTGACAGAAGAAGAGCTGGTGACAGAACTATGGACATCTCACTCAAAAATGTAGAATATCGTTATCAGGCTGATTCCCCATTCGAACGACTCGCGATTTCAGATGTATCCATCGATGTTCCTTCTGGAATGTACCTTGCGGTTATTGGCCATACGGGTTCTGGCAAGTCAACAGTTCTGCAGCATCTTAATGCCCTGTTAAAGCCGACTAAAGGCTCTGTTGTGATTGGCAGCAGGGAAATAAAGGCTGGCCGCAAAGAGAAGAATTTAAAGGGTGTCCGCGAGAAGGTGGGAATTGTCTTTCAATTCCCAGAGCATCAGTTATTCGAGGAAACAGTCGAAAAGGATATCATGTTTGGCCCGATGAACTTTGGCGTCAGTGAGAAGGAAGCGAAGGCACGGGCAAAAGCTTCCATCACTCTTGTCGGACTGCCTGAAGAAATCCTTGAAAAATCTCCATTCGATCTTTCAGGCGGGCAAATGCGCCGGGTAGCCATTGCTGGTGTACTGGCAATGGAGCCAGAGGTCATTGTATTGGACGAGCCTACTGCGGGCCTTGACCCACGTGGGCGCAAAGAAATTATGGACTTATTTTATTCACTTCATAAAAAAAGAAATCTATCAACGGTTCTCGTTACCCACAGCATGGAAGATGCTGCCCGCTATGCGGATGAAATAGTCGTCATGCATCAGGGGAAGGTTTTTACAAAAGGGACGCCTGACGAGATTTTTTCGAATCCTAAAGCATTGATGGAACTGGGACTTGATGTACCAGAGGTAGTCGGCTTGCAACTGAAGATCGAGGAAGCCTTCAAAACGAAATTCAGCAGAATCAGCCTTTCCGAGGAGGAACTCGCCGAAATGGTGGCAGAGTTTCTGGAAGGGGGCGGTCCAGAATGATGGAGAAAATGATTTTTGGCCGTTACGTGCCGGGAGATTCCATTCTTCATCGGATGGATCCTCGTTCGAAGTTAATCACTGTCTTCCTTTTCGTCATCGTCGTGTTTATCGCGAATAATGTGGTTACGTATGGAGTTTTAGCTGCTTATACTCTTATCATGGTAGGTTTGTCGAAGGTTCCGCTGCGATTCTTATACGGCGGTCTCAAGCCCGTATTCTTGCTGGTGATTTTCACGTTCCTGCTCCATATCTTTATGACCAAGGAAGGCGATGTCATCTTCGAACTGGGATGGCTGAAAATATATGAAGAAGGGTTAAGGCAGGGTATCTTTATTTCACTAAGGTTCCTGCTGCTGATTCTGATCACGTCACTTTTGACCTTGACCACTACTCCAATTGAGATTACAGATGGACTGGAGACGTTGCTGAATCCTTTAAAGAAGTTGAAATTCCCCGTCCATGAGCTGGCATTGATGATGTCGATTTCCTTGAGATTCATTCCGACGCTCATGCAGGAGACTGACAAAATCATGAAGGCTCAAACAGCCAGGGGAGTGGAGTATAACAGCGGTCCAATCAAAGAGCGGATCAAGGCGATTGTTCCATTGCTGATCCCGCTGTTCATCAGTTCATTCAAGCGGGCCGAAGAACTGGCAGTCGCAATGGAAGCACGAGGCTACAAGGGCGGCGAAGGCCGTACCAAATACCGCCAGCTGACCTGGGGAGTGCCGGATACGATGCTGATTCTGTTCCTGGCCGCTGTCACGGTCCTATTAACCATCTTAAGAGGGTAATCATTATGCCGCGAATTAAATGCACAGTTTCATATGATGGTACCAGTTTTTCCGGCTACCAGGTACAGCCGGGCAAAAGGACGGTCCAGGGTGAGCTTGAAAAGGCCCTTGCAAAGCTGAACAAGGGTAAAAGCATCAGGGTCAGTGCATCAGGCCGTACGGACGCAGGAGTCCATGCACGCTGCCAGGTGATCCACTTTGACTCAACACTAGAAATAGAGCCTGCCAGGTGGCAAATCGCGCTCAATTCATTATTGCCTGATGATATTGCTGTTAGCTTAGTAGAACATGCGAGGCCGGATTTTCATGCACGCTTTGACGCAGCCGGCAAGGAGTACCGTTATTTTTTGCTGTTATCAAAGTTTCGCGACCCTTTCAAGCGAAACTATGCCTATCAGTTCCAGTATGAACTCGATCTCGAAGCAATGAGAGAGGCAGCAAGTCTGCTTCTTGGCACACATGATTTCACTAGTTTTTGCTCAGCCAAGACCGAAGTGGAAGACCGTGTGAGAACATTGCAGGAAATCGATATTTTTGAAGAGAACGGTCTGCTGGTCTTCAGGTTTGTCGGTGATGGATTTTTATATAATATGGTAAGGATCCTAGTAGGGACATTGCTGGAGGTCGGGTCAGGCAGAAGAGCGGCCGACAGCATGCAGCAGCTCATTGAGGACCAAGACCGTACCCAGGCCGGCAAGACGGCTCCTGGACACGGACTGTATCTGTGGAAGGTTTTTTATGACGATAAGGATCATCGATTCGAAAATTAATTTTAAAAAAATGATATGACAACTAATCCTGGTGTTGACAATATCTCAACCACAGGTTAAGATATCATATGTATGTATTTTAAACCCACGATCAGCCCCGGAAGAGCTTTATCGTGTTTGAAAATATACCAAAATGAACTTGATTTTTTTTTGACTATTTAGGAGGGAAACTCATGCGTACAACGTTTATGGCAAATGCCAACAATATCGAGCGTAAATGGTACGTAGTTGACGCTGCAGGCAAGACTCTAGGTCGCCTTTCAACTGAAGTTGCAGCTATTCTGCGTGGTAAACATAAACCAACTTTCACACCACATGTTGACACTGGTGATCACGTAATCATCATCAACGCTTCTCAGATCGAACTAACTGGTAAGAAATTGACTGACAAAATCTACTACCGCCACACAATGCACCCAGGTGGATTGAAGCAAAGAACAGCTCTTGAAATGCGTACAAACTACGCTGAAAAGATGCTTGAACTTGCAATCAAAGGTATGCTTCCAAAGAACTCTCTTGGACGCCAAATGTTTAAAAAGCTTCATGTATATGCTGGTAACGAGCATCCACATCAAGCACAACAACCTGAAGTTTACGAACTTCGCGGATAATTATTAAGGAGGTAATTAACTTGGCACAGGTTCAATATATCGGTACCGGTCGTCGTAAGAGCTCCGTTGCGCGAGTTCGTTTAGTACCAGGCACTGGAAAAATTACAATCAACGATCGTGAAATTGAAGATTATATCCCATTCGCAGCTCTACGTGAAGTAGTTAAGCAGCCGCTTGTTGCTACTGAAACTGTAGGAAGCTACGATATCCACGTTAACGTAAATGGCGGTGGATACACTGGCCAGGCTGGCGCAATCCGTCACGGCATCTCTCGTGCATTGCTTCAAGCTGATCCAGAATTCCGTCCAACACTTAAGCGTGCTGGACTGCTGACTCGTGACGCTCGTATGAAAGAACGTAAGAAATACGGTCTTAAAGGCGCTCGTCGTGCACCTCAGTTCTCAAAGCGTTAATTTTTGGCGCTTCAAAAAAGCTCCCAACCAATTTGGCTGGGAGCTTTTTTATTCTTGAATTCTGCATCAGGACAGCCATGTTCATTGCAGAGCTTGTAGCTTCTGCTATCATGGCGACTTCTTAATTCACCAATTTATTTTTCACAGCAAAAAGGGCAGCCTGTGTTCGATCGGCCAGCTCGAGTTTCCCCAGCAAGTTAGATACATGGGTCTTTACCGTTTTTTCCGTAATATACAAAGAGGCGGCAATCTCTTTATTGCTCTTTCCTTTAGCGATTTCTTTTAAGACTTCCAGTTCTCTTTTCGTTAATTCTTCTAGGAAATTCTTTTTTGGATTATTGCTGTGTGATAAATTGGCTAGTAAATGTGAAGTGGCTTTAGGATGAAGCTGGTTTTCTCCCTTAACCATTTTCTTGATGGATGCAACAAGTTCATCAGGCTGGATATCCTTCAATTGAAATCCGGAGGCACCTGCTTCAAGTGCGGGGATGACATGATCCTGGTCGGAGAAACTGGTGAGGATCATGATTTTAATGCCTGGTTCTTCTTCTTTAATGATCTTCGTAGCTTGTATTCCATCCATTTCAGGCATGGCTAAGTCCATTAGGATAATATCGGGCTTGAGCTCCTTTGCCATTTCAATCACTTTCCTGCCATTTTCGGCTTCTCCGATAATTTCAAGGTCCTTTTGTGTTTTAAGGAAAAAGACGAGGCCTCTTCGGACAACATGATGATCGTCTGCGATTAATATGCGTATACTCATTGTATTCTCCCCCTAGAGTGGAATGGTTATCTTTATTTCGGTTCCACTTCCCAATTGGCTTCGCAATTGAAATAGTCCGTTCAGTGCTTCTGTCCTTGCTTTCATGCTCTTTAATCCTAATGAAGGAATAAAGAGGTCTTCATTATAGTGAAAGCCGCAGCCCTTATCCTTAATGGTTAAAATGGCCTCATTTCCGGAAGCATGAAGAGATATAAATACATCTGTGGCCCCGGAATGTTTTTTGCAATTGGCGATCGCTTCTTGCCCAATTCGCCATAAGGCTTCCTCTGCTTTTCCAGGCATGCTAGTTGCTCCCGTTACCTTAGCTTCTGTAGTCAGACCAAGCATTTCCCCATAACTTTTTAATGCACTGACGAGTCCATTCTCCAGACCTTGAGGTTTCAGCTGCCAAATGAGTGATCTCATCTCCCCAAGTGCTTCCTGGGTCAAATCCTGCATATAGCTAAATGTTTGTTTCACTTCTACATCCTCTGTCATTTCCACTCCCGCTCTGGCAGTCAGGCTGAGAGAAAACAATAGCTGGTTCACGGAATCATGCAGGTCCCGCGCAAGCCGGTTTCTTTCAGCAATAAGAGCTGTTTCCTGTTCGCGCTGAGTGAGTTTGATGCGTTTCAACGCTGTACCAATTTGATAGGCAATAGCTTCAAGCAGGGCAAGCTCATTCCTATTAAAATGTTTTTTGTTTGGTGAACCTACATTCAATAAGCCGAAGCGTTCATTTCCTGCCCGGAGGGGGACAGTAGCGTGATGAGTCAATCCACAGGTGTCCCCTGCTCCTTCATCGATTGCGTCTTCAATTCGCTTACATTCAATGATATTCGTTGCTTTATTTAATGTATGGTTATTGTATTTATTCACACACCAGCACTCGCCGTGGCACATTCTCTCCTTCTGATTCATTGCTAAAGCGGGTGGAAGAGCGAAATCTGCCGTAAGTTCTTGTTTTCTGTCAGCGTCAATAAGAAAGATCCAGCCTATTTGAAATCCTGTCACATGCAAAAGCCTTTTCAGGACATCTGACAGCATGGTCTTCGTATCTGTTCCTTCGTTTAACAGCTCTGCAATTTCTTTAAGGATGCCGATTTCTTCATATTGCGTTTCCTCAGTCATTCCCGCATCTCCTTCACCGTCCTGTTATCTAATGTCATTATAGCTCATTTTTCAATAGTGGATTAAAAACTGGTGCCCGCTTTGTGAGGAGGTGACAGCTGTAAAAATTCGATCACTTCATGATTGGGACCTTCATAAAAGACAGTTTCCCAGCCAGTATCAAGTTTATAAGGTCCTTCTGCAATCTTGTCTGAACCTAAGGTTTTGATAACTTGCTGAAGGTCGGAAACTTCAAAACATAGATGAGTAGAGTGTGTGCTTTGTGGAGGATATACCAATTCAAGCCGGAAATGACCTGATGCTAAGAATGCGATATCTTCCCCCAGAAAAGAATGCCTGCTTTCCATCTCTAATCCCAATAAGTCTGTGTAAAATTTTATGGAGTCTTCAAGATTGGTCACTTCCAGGCCGAAATGATGAAGGCGCATAAACTACCTCCTATTATATGATTAGATTCATATCACCGAACTCATGCCATAAATAGCCTTCGTGGATCGCTTGATGATAGGCATGAAGCAAGTGATTTTCTGATACAAAGGCCGTCAGCATATCAAGATGGCTAGCCTTTGGCTCGTGCAGCCCAGTAATGATTCCATCTACTATTTTAAGAGAAGCCTGTTGATTAATATATAACTTTGTAGCACCTGAGAGTTCTCCATTTCTCGCTGCACTTTCGAGGGCACGGACGACAGTCGTTCCAACTGCGATTACTCTTTTGCCAGAAGAATGAGCCTTAAGGATTTTTTCCATAGTTTGTTCGGATATATGATACTCCTCATGATTTTCTTTGGGATCAACATGATCCTCCAGCAAATAGCTAAGCCCTGTGTGCAATTGAATGAAATCAATTTGAATCCCTTCCTTCTTCATTTCAAATAGAAGCTCCCAGCTGAACGCTCTGCCGGCAGAGGGCATTTCCACAGAACCAGGGTGGGTGGCAAAGACATTTTGATAATAATTCAAGTCCCATGGTTGTTCGATATATTCATACCGGATCGGAGCACCAAGAACATAGATTAGATTTAATAATTCACTCCCGCTTTTATTGAATTTTACGGTCTTTAACGGGGGTGTCTCTGTCTCAGCGATTACCTTAGCAGTCAGTTTTCCGGAGAAATGCAGAGAATCACCCACTCTGACAGAGTCTGCGATGATGAGAGCCTCCCAGGTGTCATCAAAAACCCGTCTGGCTAAACGGATTTCCACTCTTGGGGAAAGTTGAAATCCTCGTCTTAACCACTCCCCTTGTAAAGAAGCAGGGATGGTGCGGCTGTTATTTAAAATGATTAAATCTCCAGGCTGAAGAAAATGGGGGAGATTGAAAAAACGGTCATGTTTCATTTCGCCAGTTTTCCGGTTCAGCGTCATTAACCTCACTTGATCCCTTCTTATGCCTCTTTTTTCAGGAGGAAGGTTCGCATTTAGGTATTCGGGCAGAAAAAAATCCAGTACTCCAGTTTCCATTACAATTCCTCCTCTGATTGAGCTTCAAAGCGCTGGCCATTTATGCCTCTAGACTGATCTGAGGCTAAATGAAGGAAAATATTCACCACATCCTCTGGTTTTGCTAAAGGATAATCGCAATCAGGAACAGCCAATTGATGCATTTCAGTGTCCATCTCACCAGGGTCTACCATATTTACACGGACATTGGTATGGCTTAACTCATCTGCCCATGTTTGAGTAAGGCCTTCTACAGCGAATTTTGAAATTCCATATGCGCCCCAGCCTGCATAGCCAACATGACCGGCCTCGGACGTCACATTGATAATAGAACCTTCATTACGCTCAAGCATGACAGGGATGACTCTCCGGCTGACTAGAAATGCGGAGGCTACATTCACTCTTAACACCTCTGCAAAATCATCTTCAGGGTAGTCTAGAAGAAGAGGTATTGGACTTGGACCTACGATGGATGCATTATTAATCAGCACATCTATTTGTCCATATACTTCCTGGGTTAAAGCTACGAAACGTTCCACATCCCCTGGCAGTGATACATCCGCTCGTATCGCCAATACTTCAGCACCTAAACCCTCGGCTTCGCGTTTGACCTTCTCCAGGATTTTCTCGGACCTCGAGCAGATGGCAAGTCTTGCTTCTTCCTTCGCAAAAGCCATTGTTAATGCTTTTCCTAAACCTTTAGAGGCACCTGTTATCATGATTACTTTTTTATTCATTTTCTATCATCTCTCCTTATTGGCTTGTTGTTTTAAGCATAATGGGAATGACCAAAATTTCCCTCAGGAGAAAGCTTGAAGTTTGCCTACAACTTTTGGATGAGAAAAGGGGGCATGGAATAGGGGGAGGATCATCTGAATTTTTTGGGGTAGTCATGGGGCCTTTTATCAAGAGGAGAAACCTTGTGACAGCATAAAGTAAAAAGACGGAGGAAATGGTGCATACCTCCGTCTTTAGCATTAATCGTCGTATCCCTGCATGGAATCCATATGGCTGGCAATCATTGCAATGATTGTAGGTGCTTCTTCTTTTGTAAAAATGAAGTTTGTTTCGTCTTTAATCAGTTCGTCATCTTCCGTCCAAATACGGTTGACGCGGCGAAGCACACCGTCTCCTGTGTCATGCACAAGCCCGAATTGATACGTCACTTCCACATCATCTTCCATGAGGAAGGCAGTGACCTCAGGAGTTTCCCACTCTACATCAACTTCTTCGAGAATATCATCTTCATCTACAATTTCAGCCATATATAGCTCATCATCCATATCATCGATGCCCTCATCTTCGGTCGTATCGACATAAAGTGTATCGTCATCATCCTCTGCTGAATAAACGATGTCAATCCCGTCATCATCATCATTAATATAATCATGGAAACCTTCATGTACGGCATCGACAATATCGTCAATATCGGAGAGAATGACTCGTGCCGGCTGCTCAAGTTCATCATCAATTGTTTCAGTATAAAACTCCTCATTGTGCGGATCAAAATACAATGTGTAAAAATACTCTCTCTCCCCATCCTCATAATCCACAAAAAACTCGATTCTCGGATGCTTTGACCCTCTTTCAACAGCCATTTGGCCATCCTGGTCATATTTTTCACAAATGGATTCTAGATGATCCTGCAATTCTCCAACTACTCGATCAAACCATTCCATTGACATTGAAATCATTCCCTTCATCAGTAATCATTGACTAGTTTGCCCTGCCGGGAAAAAATCCCCTAAGCCAGTATTAGGAAATTGGGGGCAGGAGTGTTTAGTGCATTTCACGGATTGCATTTGAGGATATATTTTAGCCGGAGTACGTACAGTTTCGATCTGGATTTGGTGAATAGGTACAAAATCGAACTGCAATAAGCACGTGTTTGGACAGGAATATGATTGAGAGTCTTTACCTGCTATAAAACTGCTCGGCCCCTATTCCTTTATCCCCTCAAGCCAATCCTTATAGCAATCAGGACAGAGCGGTTTGTCTACCTGTTCATCAGCGATGGTAAAGATGCCATGATGGTAGTTTTCTTCTAAAGAATTTGCACAATAAAAGCACTGATCCTTCATCTTAATCCTCCTTTTTTATTTTTAGGTTTCGCAAAGAAAGGAGATTCTATATCAGTTTCCATTTAGGAAAGAATTGGCCGGAGAGAGGGGATTTCACTTTTTTGGTTTAGGCAGTTTTCGTAAAGATTATTGTTAAAATCCTAAAGCCGATTTTAACGTAATATAAAGCCATTTGCAGGTCGGTATTAAATTTGCATGCTCTTTTCTCATAAAAGAGTCAACTTTTCGAAGAAAAATTTGGTCATTCAACCCTATTTTGTAGTCAATTGCAACAAAGTTTGAGAAAAGAGCCTTGGTTTATTAAAATGTGAGTAATTAAGGGTGTCACACGGCGAATGAGAGGCGACATCCATGGTGAAGGAGATAGGCAAGAGAAAGAGCCGTCCACTGATTGTTTAAAACTAAATAAAAAACCGCCTTAGAATTAAGGCGGTTAACACTTATACTCCGAGCATTGATTCGGCTTGTTCCGGAAAATCAATAAAGGGGTTGCGGTTCCCCTGCAGCTCCTGTATTGCTACATTTCGATGTTTTTCATATATAGTAACTGGATGATCGAGATGCCAACGAAGTAAAAGCCCTAGGTCGATTTGCTCCCTGATATCTAAAACCTTCATGTACCTTATAATGAAATAGAAGACAGCCCTTGAAGCAATTCCTTTTCCATATTCGGGCTCGAACTTTTCATCCTTTGCCATTCCACAGCCTGACCGAATTCCCCGGACTTTCATTTCAGGCTCATAGCTTTGAAAATCATGATAGGGATAATTGCTTCTCATGCTGTTGCATGCCGGCTCGCAGGCAAACAAGTGATGGAGGTCGCCCCGCATTGGCTCTTCACCATCAAACCATGATTGAGGAACAACGTGTTCAGTATTAAAATGAATCTCAGTACTGGCTGTAAAGCCTCCTTGCTTGAGAGTCTCCATGAGCCGCAAATCCTCCTCGATCACCTCAACAGGATCCAGGTCCTGCCCGGAATACAGGCTCTTCAGCTGAAGGTTCTCCTGCAAGTCCACCCATGGATAAACGTATTCATGCGGTGAATACTTTAAATGAGAGGAATGTGTCCGGACCAGCAGAGAATGGAGCTCTTCTGCTGTAAAAGCAGTATCGCAATAGTACTCATTGCGAACTCGAGCATCCAGCTCTGCATCATAATACGTTTTATTCTCGATGTTACGAATGTACGCCTCACTGGCTGAAAGGATCATATTGCATCCATGACCATCGTTTTGAAGCTCTGGTCGAAGATTTCCGCCAGATGCTCCGGCACTGTCAGGTAAACGAGCCCATTGCCTTCGAGCTTTGGTGAATTTCCGAGCGGCACCGTCCGCTTGACCAGTTGCCCATACAATTCGGGCTCTGTCAGCTCCCGCTCAAAGTGGGCTTTTGCATAAGTCTTGATCAATGCCAGCGCACCGGATACGTGAGGAGCAGCCATCGAAGTTCCGCTCAAGGTCGCATACTTTCCATTCAGGTAGGTGGAAGTGATGCGCTCACCCGGAGCAACGACATCAATTTCATTATGAGAGTTAGTAAACTCGGATGACCCTCTTTCAAGGTTCACGGCTCCGACACTGATGACTTCGTTATAAGCACCAGGGTAAGCAAATTCATTGGTAGAATCATCGCCATCCCCTTCATTGCCAGCGGCACAGACTACAAGGATATTTTTCTTAACAGCGGCTTGAATCGCCTCATGCAATTCGGGAACGTCAGCTGGCCCGCCAAGTGACATCGAGATAATATCCGCTTCCTGCTCAATGGCATAATGAATTCCATTAATAATCCATTCATATTTGCCAGAACCGGCCTTGTTCAACACTTTTACAATCAACAGACCAGCCTCAGGTGCAACGCCGATGACCCCTGCCTCATTTTCCTGTGCGGCAATCGTCCCTGCCACATGTGTACCATGGCCATTATAGTCAGTATAAAGATCAGGATTGCCGCGGTCATCATCTGTAAAATTCCTTCCGCCAATGATTCGGTCCTTTAAATCAGGGTGTGTTGTTTCACAGCCAGTATCCAATACAGCAACCTTCATTCCCTTTCCTTTTGTTTCATTCCAAACCCTGGGTGCCTGTATTAGCTCAACACCTTTTGGCACCTCTTTGATTTCCTCCGCTTCTTCAATTACGGTATAAGGAATAACGCGAACACCTTGCTCCATTTCTTTCCCTCCTAGAGATTAAATTGAAGCGAGTTCTAGTTGTTTTAATAAGTCTAACAATTCTGACTATTAATAAAAAGGACCGATAGTAGGGTATTGGCTAGAAATAAATAACCATAATTGGGTATTTCAACCTAACGGGAATGCCGAGATCTTATTCAGTAAACGTCTGAGAAAACTGGAAAAGGAATCGTCCGTCGATATTGCATTACACCCTTTAACAGGTTGAACACTACTTCCTAAGGGGTGAGAATACTTTGAACGTCGTAACGACATTTGTAGATAAAAGAAAACAAAAACAAGTGAAATATGAGCGAGCGATGCTCCGTGAATTATCCATCAACATCCTGCAGGGCAGGGTGAAACAATATTTTGGCTCATCAAGGCTGACCTCGAACCTGATCATGAATTCAGGAATCGAAGAAGCTTGTTATGATGTAGCGATAGAAGCCTATTTACTTGGCGCCAAATTCAGCCGATTTGGATATTTCGGTGAACCAATAGAGGCAGTCAAACCTCGCTGTGAAAAAGAAGAGCGTCATTTGATTGACACCTTATATAATTTTTTCCTTTTCTGGGGGAAGGGTGAAGAAGGAGTCGGTTCAGAGGAGCTATATTATTTGTGCGAACAGTATGTCGACAGCTGGTGGCGAGAAGGATTCATGAAGGGTGAAAAGAAATATAAGCTCAGATTGCACTAACAGCAATAGTTCTAAATCGTCGACCTGTCCCATATAGTTAAACTATCAGGGACTAGCTGGGAAGGATGGTTTAGAACATGCTGAAAAAACTCAAAATCGTAATATTTGCAGCCGGCCTCGCCGTGCTCTTCCTTATATTGCAGTATGATTTTACCGAAAATGATTCCTGGGAATCGTGGAACCTGCCACTGTCAGGAAAAATTATTTATTTGGACCCCGGGCATGGAGGGGTTGATCCTGGAGCAGGAGAAGAAGAACCCTTTGAAAAAGATATCGCGCTTAATGTTTCCCTGAAATTGCGGGATTACCTCCAGCAGCAGGGGGCACTCGTCATAATGACGCGCGAGACAGATGTCGACCTCGCGGATAAAGGACTCAAAGGCTACAGTAAGCGAAAGGTCCAGGATTTAAAAAGGCGACTGGATTTGATTAATGAATCAGAAGCCGACTTTTTTGCAACGATCCATTTGAATGCGATCCCATCATCAAAATGGAAAGGGGCGCAAACATTCTACTCCACCAATTACAAAGAAAACAAACGGGCAGCCAAACTAATCCAGGACGAATTACGCCGGAATCTTGAAAACACAGATCGAGATGCAAAGGCAGCGAATAGTATCTATCTGCTGAAGCATACCAATAAACCGGGTGTATTGGTCGAGATCGGATTTTTATCCAACCCGCAGGAAGCGGCAAACCTGAGAGATGAAGCATATCAGGAAAAAGTAGCTGCCTCCATTTACGACGGCATGCTCCGATATTTTACAGATGAACAGAAATTTTGGGAAAAATAAAGAAGGGTCATGGATCCTTCTTTTCTTTATGGTTTTTTTGCATTTTATATGATGTAAGAGGCCATCAAAAGTTACCCGATTGGTAATAATATCTTTCAGAAATGTGTGATAGGTATAACACTTAGGAATTTTATCAATATGTTATACTGTCCTTGGAGATAAATTTTTACAGAGGAAGGTGTCATTATGTTAACTGAAGCTAAGGTGCGAGAAAGTTTAAAAGACCTTAAGGAACCATTTTTACATAAAACACTCGAAGAGATAAATGCAATCGAAGAAATCAAGATTAAAGAAGAGAAGAACCATGTAAGCGTTAAAATAGCTATTGCGAAAACAGGTACAGCTGAACAGCTGCAGCTGCAGACGGAGATTGTCAATATTTTAAAAAGCGCTGGAGCGGCATCTGTAGGCCTGCGCTTCTCTGAACTTCCTGCAGAAGTCCTTTCGAAGTTCCAAACAGCCGCTCCTGAAGAAGAGGAAGGGCTGCTTTCTCCTAATAGCCAAACAACGTTCATTGCGATTGCGAGCGGTAAAGGCGGAGTCGGGAAATCCACGGTATCCGTGAACCTTGCTGTCTCACTAGCGCGTTTAGGCAAAAAAGTCGGACTTGTGGATGCGGACATCTATGGTTTCAGTGTTCCTGATATGATGGGCATCACGAAACGGCCGGTTGTAAGAGGTGAACGAATCATTCCTGTTGAAAGACACGGAGTTAAGGTCATCTCTATGGGATTCTTTGTGGAAGATAATGCACCAATCATCTGGCGAGGACCAATGCTAGGTAAAATGCTGAACAGCTTCTTTAATGAAGTCGAATGGGGAGAGCTGGATTACCTTCTATTGGACTTGCCTCCAGGTACAGGGGACGTAGCTCTAGACGTGCACACCATGCTGCCATCATGTAAAGAAATCATCGTTACTACACCACACCCGACAGCGGCATTTGTCGCGGCACGTGCAGGTGCGATGGCACTTCGTACAGAACATGAAATCCTTGGGGTCATTGAAAACATGTCTTATTTTGAAAGCAAGCTGACTGAGGAAAAAGAATATGTCTTTGGACAAGGCGGCGGCGAAAAATTGGCGGACGAGCTAAATACACAGCTGTTAGGCAAACTGCCATTAGGGCAGCCAACATGGAATGAAGAAGACTTTGCACCATCCATTTATCAGGAAGACGATAAGATTGGTGCAATTTATACGAATATTGCCCAGCAAGTTGTTCAAATGCTGGAAAAATAAGAAAAGCGCAAGCGCCTTGGTCAGCTTTGACAAGCGTTGGAGGGCCGACCGGTGAAGTCGTTCTTTGGCTTCATCGGGCGGACCGAAACGTCTCGAGCTGCTCAAAGCTAACGCTTCTCGCAAGATACTCGAGGAAGCATTCTCGTGGATGAAAACTGGCTAGGCGCTGGAGCTAGACACTAATCTAAGTTGAAAAATTATATACTTTCCAGTAAACAGAGAGCCTCTCCTGGATCAGGAGAGGCTCATTCACATTATTAAGGAATTTCCAGCTCGGGGCTGATTAAATGACATGCGCTAATACAATCATTACTGACCTCCAGAACCTCCGCCTGATTCTCCGCCGCCACCGCCTCCGGAACCTCCGCCGCCTTCTTCGGAGCCACCTTCAGACTTTTGAGTAGGCATTTCCTCAGCAGCTTTGACAATCAATGCTTGAAGCTTCGCTTTGAATAACGGGCTTTCAAAAGTTTCGGTCATGACCTTTTGCAAATGCTCACGGTATTCTTTGCTTTTCAGCAAAGTGGTCAGTTCCTTTTCAAGCTCGGGGTCTTTCATTACCTCAATCATCATGCCCTTATATTCTGGATCCTTCATAAGATCCTTTAACAGCTTTTCATTTTCCTTCTTCATGCTTTTTGCAACGCTCTCAGCGAATTTTGGATCTTCAAAGGATTTTTTCCAAAACTCCATGCCTTTTTCGGATGTCATTGTTTTTTCGACTGTATCAATTACGACCGGCTGGTCCATTATTAGCTTTTCCTTCATGCCATCGTCACCCATGACTTCCTGAATTGCTTTTTTGCCATCGTCAGTCTTCAGGATATCGACAACCATCTTCTTTGTTTCCTCATAATCGACTTGCCCCCCTGCTGACTCGGCTGGAGCAGCGCAGCCGGCAGCTAATAGTAAAAAGGAAGCAGGGAGTATAACCTTCATGATTTTCTTCATCTTCCATTCCCCTTTCACATAGACAGCCCTAATTTTAGGATGAGTAAAATGACAAATTGTTATACACGAATAACGACACCTAGATTTTTCAAATCCGCATTGGTACAATCAAATAGTGAAGTTTAATTTGGTTTTGGGGGAAAAAATCGTGACAAGCCGTAATTGGGTACATTTATTTCTCACCACCCTGGTTGTTGGAGCGGTGACAACTGCTGTGGTTGGTTTTATTGTCCGCTGGAGTGAATTCCAGCAGCTGTTAAGTGATTTCAACATTCTTGAATTCCTTTCAATTTTAGTATGGCTAATGGGCGTTGGTCTTATATTTAGCATTCTTAGCCAAATGGGTTTCTTTGCATATTTGACAGTACATCGCTTTGGCCTTGGAATTTTTAAATCCCTATGGAATCCAGTACAGGTCCTGTTGATTGCCTTTGTATTGTTTGACCTTGTATATCTGCGTTTTGCCACATTTGCGGAAAGCGGCGAGAGTGTCATTCCATATTTAGGACTTGCGGTGATCGTACTGATCGCGGGACTGGTTGTGTCGTTTATGAAGGTTAAGCAGACAAATAAAGAGGCTTTCATCCCAGCACTGTTTTTTATGGTTGTCGTAACAGTGATTGAATGGGTGCCGGTCCTCCGAGTGAACGAGCATAGCTGGCTATATCTCATGCTTTTCCCATTATTAGTATGTAATGCCTATCAGCTATTGGTTCTGCATAAGCTTAACCAACGATCACTCCAGGAACGGAAAGTCCTTGAAGAAAAGGCTAAGACAAAGACAAAAACAAATAAAAAAGCACAAAAAAAGCCGTCCAACGCATAGTTGGACGGTTATTTTATTTCTGCTGATTTAGAGTCACCATTGGCGATCAATTCTGAAACCGTGACCATCTTCAAATTTTTCGACCTGATGTCTTTTAAGACCAGAGGCAGTGCTTCCGCTGTTTGTTTAGCTGAATCAGATGCGTGCATTAACAGGATATCACCCTTTTTTGCTGTAGAAGCATTCGCGGCAATTACCTCAGTACCAGGATTCGTCCAATCCTTTGTGTCAAGACTCCAGTGGACCACAGTATAACCGAGGCGCTCGGCAATTTTCAGTGTCCGTTGGTCAAAGTGGCCGGTAGGGGCCCGCAGCAGCGCAATGTTCTTAACATTAAGCTTTTTAAATGCCTCTTGGGCTTTTAGGATATCACGCCTGATTTTATCATCCTCAAGATCGGTATAATCTTTATACTCATAGCCCAGCATGCCAATTTCATAACCTTCTTTCACCATCCGGTTCACCAAGTCTGGATGCCTTTCTGCCCAGGATCCCGATAAAAAGAAGGTGACGGCTCCTGCTTTTTCTTTCTTCAGGACGTCAAGGATCGGGGCCGCTTTTTCATCGCCCCAGCCAATATTAAAGGTCAAAGCTAAATCCTTTTCTCCTTTGTAGATGGCCTTAGGACCATCCTTTGCTGAAAAAGCAGGAATTTGCACCATGTTTTCCATGTAAAAAAACCAAGCTGTAAAAAAGGCTGCAATTACAATGACAAAAGCTGTTTTAATCGACTTCGCATTCATTACGTAAAAGAAATTCATTTTTTCACCACCTCGTCCAATGCACTCCTTGTCTAATTTTTATTCTTCAGTTCAAAAAGATATGATAATAAAAAATCAGATTATAAAAATATGCGAAAAAGACAACACTACAACCACTATGTAAAAAATGAACAGGAGTGTATGTATGCTTGGTGTTCTGATTAATGAGAAGGAACTGAAGGAGCTAGAGTATTTAATAAAAAGGGAGATGGATGAAATCCTATTCGATCTGAAAGATGATCGTATTGATCATGTAGTGAAGAGATCCATGAAAGAAAGATATCAAATTTTGTTTTCTCTTTTTAAAAGAGTAGCATCACCAAAAGAGTGTCTTAAGTATATGCCAGCAAAGAAAAGTATGTATAAAGGTCAATAAACAAGCGAGAAAACTTTTTTCGTAATATTTGTTGACGGAAATAAATTATCCTGTTATATTAATAAACGTCGCTGCTGAGCTACTCGGTAACACGGTGATTCGGCGGTAAAAATAATAAAAAATGTGGTTGACACTTAAACGGTCACATGTTATATTATAAAAGTCGCTTATGAGCGGCGAGACAACGAAATTGTTCTTTGAAAACTAAACAAACAAGCGTCAACAAACAATAAATGATCATGTTTCTTCTATAAGAACATGAGCCAACGTTTTAACTTATGAGCTAACTCATAAC
>NZ_JAGGQM010000025.1:160735-273921 GCF_018613295.1 Bacillus sp. ISL-39 | reverse complement strand
ACAAACTATTAGCTGGTTTAGTTGCATAAGCTTCTTCATAATTTACCATGGAATTCCCTAAACGTAATAAATTTAGGAACTCGTATATTGAATGTCATCCAGTTTATGTTCGAATAAAATGGTGGGTATTTTAGCATATAAAATAACAATGTGATAATGAACATTCTCATGCTGCTAATCAGTGTGCTAATTCTTATGCTATTATGGCATAAACCTTGATATATCAATAAAAAATGGCATGCTAAATCGAAAGTGATTTAGCGTGCCATTTGTGTTGTCTTTTCACGTTTTGCACTCCACAAGAGAAATTGTTAGTCATTTTGGCAGGGTGGCCTTTTTCTTTTTTACTCCAGGCAAGAAGCACAGGAACATTCCCTGTGCTTTCTTTGTCCTGCCCTTCAAAAGGATCAGCCCAAGCCTTATGCTGGCTTTTTTCCTGCTAAAAAGAAGGCGGTTATCCAAGCCGTAATCGGAATGACTAATGTTACCCCGATCCCGGCACAGAGGATTGTGATCATCTCTGCGCTGAAGATTTTTGAATTGATAATCTCTCCTGCTGAATAGGACAGGTCTTTGAACCAGATGAGCAGGGCGAGATAACTTCCGAAAAAAGCGAAAAATAATGTATTGGTGCTGGTCCCCAAAATATCCTTGCCGATGCTTAGTCCTGATTTGAACAAATCCTGTCTGCTGATATCTGGATTATGATAATGAATTTCGCGCATCGGAGAGGAAATCGCAATCGCGGCATCCGTTATCGCGCCAATCGTGCTCATGATGATGACCGACACGGCAATTTTAACAAAATCTACCCCGATATGAAGGGAGAACATGCCAAGCTCCTGGATTTCTTCTTCGCCAAAACCCTGGATTCTGGCCCGATCAGCAATGATAAAAATGAATGAAAGCAAAACAATCGTTGAAATCACGGTTGAGATAAAAGCAGTTGTTGTTTTCTTATTCACTTCATTGATGTAGAACAGATTGATGACGCTGATGAAAATACAGGCAATTAACGTAATCATAATCGGGTTCGCTTTTGGGTCATTCATGAAAATCACAGCAATGAAGATTACGCTGAAATTGAAGAAAATCGCCAAAAAAGACCGGACGCCTTTGCCTCTTCCAACTAAGGCCATCAAGATAAATAAAATGGCAGCCAACACTACTAGAGCATTCATAATCCAGCCCTCTTCCTGTTGATGAAAAAGATCGTCACATAGAGACCGATTGGGATGGTCAAGACGATTCCAATCCCGCCTGCCAATGCCCTGGCCATTTCAAGTGAAAGGTTCATGGAAAGAGCAAAGCCCAATGGAGAACCATTTTTAAAATAAAGAATCAGGATCGGAATCGAACCGCTGACATAGACAAAGAACAGAATATTCGTCATCGTCCCCATGATGTCTTTTCCAATCTCCATTCCTGATTTGACCAGTGCCTTAACAGGTATGTTATTGTTCTTTTCGAACATATTGAAAATAGAAGAAGACATTGTAATTGCAACATCCATGACCGCTCCGAGGGAACCAAGGAACAGCCCAGCGAGAAATACCATTTGATACGGCCGGGTGATAAACTGAAGCTCTTCGTACCGCAGTCCTTTTTCCGAGGTTCCCCAAAGGACGAGCCAGACGATGAACAGGGAAGCGAAAGTCCCTAGAAGCGTTGCGATGACAGCAGCGTAGGTTTTTTCATTAAAGCCATTAACGAGCAATAAAGAAATCACGGTAAAAAGGACAACAGCCACACTGCAGATCAGCAATAGGCTCCAATGAGGGTTGCTCAGATAAACATCCAATGCATACGAAAGCAGAAGGGCGTTGATCACCAGGCTGATGATCGAGAACAGACCCTGCTTCCTGCCGACAATCAATAGGACAAGAACAAACACCCATGCCACATACAAAAGGTATTTATCGCGTTTCACGTCCTTGATGGTACCCTGGAATTCTCCTGTATCCTCGATGCTCGAATCAATATCCACGAACAGCTCGTCTCCGGTCTTGAATTCATGGTCGTACGCTTTAGACGCAGAAAATTCATTCACCAGATAAATGAGTCCGCCTTTTTCATCGCCATTCTTTATTTCCGCGGTGATCCGCTGAGTAAAAAGAAAATCTTTGGTGCCAAGCGGATTTTCCACTTCCGTCTTTTCCGCCAGCTCTGTCTTCAGAACCTTCACAATCGTGCGGTCATACAGAAAGTAATTATTATGAACAAACACAACTGTCCCCGCAATTAAAAGGACAAACAGGGATAGCAAAAACATTTGCTTGTAAGACAACTTTTTAAATAGATTCAAGATAAGCCTCCAGATTTGGAAAAATAAAAAAACACCACGTCAAATGAAGAGGTGCAATTCAAATGATTGTAACCAAACAACATCCTTTCAGCTGTCGATTCAGGTTTCTCCAGATGTATTTAAAATCACCATGGTGTGCTGGTCAGCTCCAATTCACGGAGCCAGCCCAACAATATAGGTTTAGACACAAAATTATAGTAACAGTAGTGTTTTCTGTAAGTCAAACCGAACAGGGGGCTGTGCTCCAGATAGGGGTATCGCTAGCGGTTACAGGGCAATCGATGGAGAGGAAAGGGGTAAACAGAAAATCGTCTTATAGAAAGAGTTAAAACGGCCAGTGCCGGCTGATTAGAGATGGTGGCAACGTGTTTGGAAAGTCCCTTTTGTGAAGCAGGAGAGCTGTCCCTATGCTTACTGGTTTGGGACACGAGAACGTCCAACCGTGCCCGTGTCCCAAGTTTGCAGCAACTTGTTCCCGTCTGTACATAATTTTATCGTTTTTTCTTCTTTTCAGCATTCTTGATGGTTTCTCCATTAGGAAGGCTGTATAGTCTGCTTTTGGGCTCATGTATTTGCTGGGAGGGCCATAATCCGTGATGTCCCGAAAAGATATAACTGACCAGGCAGGCGACAAAAAAGAATTCTATTCCCTTTCCATGAAACATTTCCAGGGCCAGCAGAAACGCTGCTATTGGGGTGTTGGCGGCGCCGCTGAAAGCAGCGATTAATCCCAAAGCGGCGAGGAAGGACATTGGCAATTCTATATACGAGTGCAAAGCATTGCCTAATGTCGCGCCCATGAAAAATATGGGAATCGCTTCTCCGCCGACGAAGCCTGTCCCTAAGGTAATCGCAGTAAAAATCAGCTTGGCCAGAAAGGCAAAGGGAGGGACGTCTTCTGTAAAAGCTTGTTCCAGCATGCCCAGGCCGCGGCCATTGTAATCCTGCGAGCCGGCGATTAAAGTTAAAATCACAATCAAAATTCCGCCTAGGAATGCTCGTTTCATATGGTTCTTCTTGAAGATCCGATTAGTCGTATTTTCAATCCAGTGCCTTAATTGACTATAAGAAATGCTCAATAAGCTGAATATAAGGCTCATAAGGAGGACTTTTAAAAAGGTGATAATCGAAATTTCCGGTACAGTTGTGATAATGAATTCTTCATGTTTATGTCCCCAGACTGCTGTTGTTGTATAGTGGCCAACAAAGCTGGCGACAAGGCAGGGAATCAGTGCTTCGAATTTCAATTTACCCAGTACTGCCATTTCCATCCCAAACACAGCACCGGTTATTGGTGTGCCGAATGCTGCGCCAAAACCGGCACTTATGCCGCTCATGATGATCATCTTTTTATCCAATACGGTTACCTTGAAGAATTTGTTGACGGCTTCAGCTACACTTGCTCCCATTTGGACAGCTGCACCTTCCCTCCCTGTGGACCCGCCGAAAAAGACGGTAATAAAGGTACCCAGGTAGACGATCGGTCCCATTCTCCGCAGCACATGTTTCTTCCCATGAACCGCGTCGATGACTAAGTTATTCAGCTCGGCTGCATCATTTAAAGTATCATTTATAAAGACTTTGCCGAATTTCATATATATATAGCCTATGATAATGCCGCCGATTGGGAGGAGAGCGATAAGCCAGCCGTTTTTTTCGCGGACGGTTCCTAGGTAATCGTTTGTTTCCAGGAGGAATGTCGTCGCAGAACCTACTACTAACCCTATCAGTGCTCCGAAAAAAATCCATTGACTAAGAATGCCAAAAAATTTCTTGTACTTCTGGCTGGTATTCAACCGCAATCACCTCATTCCAACTTTTCAGGATGGCCTTTACTATGGCCTTGATTCTTTACTTCCTTAAAAATATCGTCCGAACCGCTTGCCGGTGAGGAATTATTGTTAAAGGTCGGCGTCGGCTGGCTGCCTTCTATCAGCGATTTGAGCATTTGAATATCCTCTTTCGTGGCATATTGTTTTTCGGGCTTCAGCATATATCCTAATTGGCCATTTGATTCAATCGTTGCCCATTGCAAATCGCTGAACTTTTGGATGTTTTGCTGCCTGAGCCGGACTTCCAGCATATCGACTGTTAAGCGCAATTTTTTTAAATTGGCTTCGTTTAGCTGGCCGTTCTCTACTACGAGGCGGGATTTCCCATAGATAAAAGTTTCCATAACGTTATATTTCAAAGTGATATATTCAATAAAAATGAGAGTGATGACCATCAACAAGGTAATGACCAGAGTAATCCATATATTTCTCTCGCTTACTGGCTGAATGATCAAGGAACCAACCGCGACCATCATGACCGTCTGCGCAACCGTCAGCTGGGAAATTGATTTTCTTCCAGCCAGGCGCAGTATAAGCACTCCACCAATGACAATGACAACAGATTTCCATATAAAATGTAAATCCAAGACCAGACCTCCTTTTCAGCAATCAATATGTATGTTGCTAAAAAGGGTGGAAATGTATGCATATAATCAATCTTATATGTAGGAAATACCGATTCCGTCATCGTAATAGCCGCCAAAATGAAGAAAAGCAAAGGGTATGTGCCCCTTTGCTTCTCTTTGGCTATCACTTTTTCGCAAGCGGCCTGTTCTGGAGATAGAGTGACAGGTTCGGGCTGCTTCCTGAGATGATATCTTCAGCAATGATTTTCGCCAGCATTTGGCTGTAAACTGTGCCGTTGTCGCCAAAAGCAAACAGGAAATAGCTGCTTGGATGTTCGTCATAGATCCCAATAACCGGAAGGCCGTCCATGGTCCCGCCATAAAAAGCTCCTAAATAATAATCGGGTTCAAACTGGATGGAAGGGAACATTTTGTGAAACTCATCGACCAGCTTGTCTCTCTTGTGAATCAGTTTACTGTCCCGGTCTTCCGGATAAATCGTATTTTCATCCAGTCCGCCAATGATGATCCGGTTATCAGCAGTTGTCCGTAAAAAAATATAAGGCCTGGCGGTTTTCCATAAAAGAGTCCGCTTGTGCCAGGAGGACAAGTCGTCAACAGGCTTAGAGGTGACCGTATATGTACTCACGAAGGAAATAAGCTTGTCCTTTTTCAATTCGACACCCTCATATCCGGCAGCAAAAATAACGCGTCCTGCTGAAATGGAGTATCCGTTTTTAGTAGAAATGATCACTCGTTTCGTTTGTGAGTCATAATGATGGCCATTCATTTCTGTGTTTTCAAAAATCTGTACTCCCTTGCTGGCTGCGTAGTCCATTAGCGCATGGGTGAATTTGAAGGGGTTCAGCTCGGCATCATCATAGGAGTAAATCGCTGCCTCCCGGCTGAAGGGATATTTCTCCTCAATCTCTTCTTTTGCGAGAAAAGCAACATCCAAGTCTTGCTGAAGTAAAAATTCATATTCTTTTCTCAAGGCCGCAATATCCTCAGGGCAGCTTGCTGAGTAAAGCGAATCCCTTCGGCGAAATTCACAGTCGATGTCAGAGGATTGGTATGCTGTTTCGATGTCATTGATGGCTTCCTGCAAGAGCTCTAAATGTCTTGAAATATACTCTTCTCCAAAGGTATTGACCAGGTTCGTGAACAGTTTCTCCCCGGAATACTGGATGAGCGCCGTATTCGAACTTGTGCTGCCGCTGCCAATTTTCTCTTTTTCAATGACAGCAATCTTCAATCCGGATTCTGCTAGATAATAGGAGCATTGCGCTGCCGAACTGCCCCCTCCGACAATCAAGACATCACACTCCAGGTCCTTCTCTAATCGAGGATAAGAGGGAGGAGAAGGGAAGGTTGCAGGCCAATAATAGGTACCGGTCATTAAATTCATATGTTTCCTCCTGCTTGGCAAAAAGATAATCCTATTATTTCCCTGCTTTTAAATGACATTCATATTTTGTAATTTAGGCCTCTGGATTTCATATCGATTACAATAATGAGGAAAATCTTTTACTTATTACAAAATTTTTATATTTATGTCATCGATATCAACTTTTTATTTTGTTAATCGTCTAAAAAGAGAAGCTAAACTGGGGGTGAAGCAGTGGAGAGAGAGGAAGCAATTGTTGATTTGATGGAACGCTTCGGCACAGATGTTTTGCATCTTGCTTATTCATATGTACGGAACAGGCAGACTGCGGAGGACCTGGCTCAGGAAATATTCTTGAAGTGTTACCAGAAGTTTGACACATTTGAGGGGAATTCACAGATACAGACTTGGCTTTACCGTATTGCCTCTAATCATTGCAAGGATTATTTGAAGAGCTGGCACCATCGAAGGGTTTTGGTAACAGATTATATCTCGGCGAAACTTGCTGGCCATCATGATGGGCCGGAATCGCAACTGGTCAGGAACACTGACAATAAAGAACTGATCGAAGCAATGTTCAAGCTGCCGGTGAAATACCGTGAAGTCATTTTCTTATTTTATTACCAGGAGTTATCGCAAAAAGAAATTGCAGAAGTCTGCGGATTGAATTTAAGCACCTTAAAATCCCGTTTGACCCGGGCAAAAGTGTTATTAAAGGAAATTTTACAGGAAAGGGGTGTTGGGTTTGGAGGAGCGGTTGAAGAAACTGAAAGCAGAAATGTTGAAGGGTGAACTTTCAGACTTTGAATTTAATCATAAAATGAAGCGGGATGTCATTAATCGTTTTGGAAAGCAAAGAAATGCTCATCGATTTCAAGGGCTGTTGCCAGCGGGATTGAGTGCAGCTGTTTTACTCTTTTTTAGCATGGGGATTTACTGGCTCGTCGAGTCTCATTATACAGAGCAACCCGGTGATACACCTAAGGTTGAAGAGGTCCCATTGGTCGACACTCCAGATACACCCGTTGCTGCAGAATTCGATGAAGGTATGGCAACAGCCTTATTGGATCGATATAAGGATACCATGAACCTGGTACTTGAGAATGCGAAGGACCAGCCGGAATTGAAATTTAAATCCTATTCAGAAGCAGCCGATATCCATGAATTATTTAATGATTTTATGGTCAGGAGCTTGATTGAGGAGATTTTAAAAGGAAGAATCGAGGAAAGGCAGGATGGATTGTATCTGATTTCAACCGGGGACTTCAATATTTATAGGAAAGAATCACCTTTTACACTCGAAAAAATAACTGAAACGGATTACCGATTTATCCAGACTCAGAATTTTGAAGATGGCAGGGTCGTGGAGTTTTCCGCCAGCTTTGGATTCAATTCTGGTTCCTGGAAAATCACTTCAATGGAATCAGAAGAACTGAGCGCTCCACAGCTTGAGGAGCAGGAAGCCGTCGACTTGCTGAACAAATACAATAGTGTCAGGGAAGCCGCCTTTAAAGATGCATTGGATCAGCCTAATTTTGAGTTCCGAACGTATAAAACGAAAGAGGAATTTTATCAGCTATTCCTTGATTTCATGTCGAAAGATGAGGTTGAACCAACCTTCAGCATCAGATTGGAAGAGAAAAACGGCAGCTTATTTTTGGTACCGATGGATTCAGTGAGAACCTTCTGGCCGGAGAGCCCGTATGTTTTCGAAAAAGCAGCTGATGGAGGATTTGTTCTGACTCAAATTCAGGAAGGCGATATGAACGGCCGGGAAAAGCTGACCGTTACCTTTAAGCAAGTGGAGGGCAAATGGAAAATCACTTCGATCAGAACAGATGCGGATTCTGGAATTTGGCTGAGTCAAAGAGATGCAGTGGATTTACTGCAAGAATACCATACGAATGTAGAGGGAATTTTTGCAGATGCGGTCGGCCAGCCAGAGAAAAAATTCAAAAGCTATAAAAGCTTAGAAGAAATCAATAATGAATTCAAAGGGTTAGCATCTGAAGAATTTTTAAATGCCCATCTCAGCGAGCATGTAACCGAAAAAAACGATGCTATCTATCTTTTGACAGAAGAAGAACCAATAAAGTACTCATATCAACATCACTCCAACTTAGGAAGAATCAACGACATAGAATATAACCTAACTCAAAAACAAGATGACAACATTATATACACTGCATCATTCAAATTAATTGGCGGCAAATGGGTAATAGATGGACTGGACATCACCGAAGCAGACTAAAAAAAGTGAAGCACAGGGACGGTTCTGCTGCTTGTTTTTAAGCAGTAGAACCGTCCCCCTGCTTTCAATATACATAATAGTCCAAAAATGTTACGGTTTAGGTAATAAAGAAATGAAAGGGAGGAGATATCATGAAAAAAGTAACGTGTTTTTTATTATCTGCTGTGTTGGTTTCGAGCCTCTTTTTATTCAATGGAAAAGCGGAGGCCAGCTCGTTCAGTGACATCAAAAATCACTGGGCAAAAGAGGACATGGAGTATTTGGTGCAGAAAGGGATTATCGGAGGCTATGCTGATGGTACTTTCAGGCCTAATGAAATTGTCACTCGAGCTCAGGCTGCGATCATGATTGGCCGCGCTCTTGGCTTGCCTGGGGAACAGCCGGTGAACGCCAGGTTCAAGGATGTTCCAGCCAGCGTAACGGGCTCAGGCTATATTCACCAGTTGGAACTGATTGGTGTGGCGGCAGGGTATGGAGACAGAACTTATCGGCCGCACAAACCGGTAAATCGGGGAGATGCAACCATTCATTTAATCAAATCGACCCTCGCTCCTTCAGACCGGAAAGGGTATCCAGAACATCCATTTAAAGATGTTTCAACAAGCCAGGCATCAGGAGAATATGTCATCCTTGCTTACCGTAACGGAATTGTGGATGGATACGCAGATAAGACATTCCGACCATATGAACCGATCACCCGCGCTCAGTTCTCGGTCTTTCTATCTCGATCTCTGCAAAGTGAAAAGGCCAGCGCTCCCCAGCTTGAGGAGCAGGCAGCCGTCGATTTGCTGAACAGATACAATTCTGTCAGGGAAGCCGCCTTTGAGGATGCATTGAATCAGCCAAATTCAGAGTTCAAAACATATAAAACGAAAGAGGAATTTTATCAATTATTCCTCGATTTTATGGCCAGAGATGTGGTTGAACAGACCTTCAGCATCAGATTGAGAGAGGAAAATGGCAGCTTATTTTTGGTGGGAATGGATTCAGTGAGAACCTTCAAACCAGAGATTCCTCATGATTTCGAAAAAGTAGCGGATCGATTATATGTGCTGAACCAAATCCAGGAAAGCGAAATGTATGGGCGGGAAAAGCTCATCATAACCTATAAATATATGGATGGAAGCTGGAAAATCAGTTCAATTAGAGCCCTGAATTTATTACAGTAATTCTATCGGAACGTGCGAGAAATAGGGCGACACGGGGATTTTTAGGTGTCTCTGTGAAAAAGTTGATGTTTCGAAACCACTGGAAAAGTTCCTTATTAAAGATTCTTTTCCCAGTGGTTTTTGCTTTTCTTGGTTTCTTAGCTAATTTGATTCTTAAATGTGGAGCATAACTTCATAAGGGTACGATTAGTGCGAAAAGGTACCCTTATGAGAAGGGGAGAGGATGCATAAGGGTACGATTAGTGCGAAAAGGTACCATTATGTGAAGGGAAAAGGTTGCATAAGGGTACGATTAGTGCGAAAAGGTACCCTTATGTGAAGGGGAAAGGGTGCATAAGGGTACGATTAGTGCGAAAAGGTACCCTTATGAGAAGGGGAGAGGCTGCATAAGGGTACGATTAGTGCGAAAAGGTACCCTTATGTGAAGGGTAGAGGCTGGATAAGGGTACGATTAGTGCGAAAAGGTACCCTTATGTGAAGGGAAAAGGTTGCATAAGGGTACGATTAGTGCGAAAAGGTACCCTTATGTGAAGGGTAGAGGTTGGATAAGGGTACGATTAGTGCGAAAAGGTACCCTTATGTGAAGGGAAAAGGTTGGATAAGGGTACGATTAGCCCGTAAAGGTATCCTCATGCGAATTAAAACCGCACGATATGGATCATTACGCGGTGGCGCAGCAATTCAATGTGCCTGTTTTTTAATCTGCCACTAGTTTGTGTCTCTTCATCCATAAAAAAACAGCGAAGCCCCTAGGGTTTCGCTGTTTCTATACTCATCAAGAGGCTTGTTCTTTATCCTCGACTGAGTAAATGAGAGAACTTTCTACGCTTAGCAGGCTTTTGCGCAAATCCTTCTTGTCATTGAGGATGATGACACAAGTATCCTCGAACTCTCCAAGGCCATTGATATACTTTTCGTATAACGCCTCTTCGGCTTCGTCGAGATCCGTACCTTTCGGAAGGTTCAGCTCAAGTCCGAGCACATATTGTTTACGCTCAGGGATCGATGTGATTTGCTTGCGGACAAGATATGCATTGGCAATCTCCTTGTACTGGGCAAGCTGATCCAATCCGGCCAGGATTTCGCCTGGCTCCTTGTCATGGGTAGTAAAGTGGTCTGTTGGCTGGATAAAATCGCATTCTTCAATGGAGGCTTCCACGCTTTCTGCCCACTTCTCCAGTTCTTCTTTCGTATGTTCAAATAACTCGCTTTGTTCCGTATCATAATAGTATCCGCATAATAGATCAAGAGCTGGCAGACGCAATTCCCAATCATAGGTCATCGCAAGGTTGATCAATTGTATTCCTTTATCTGCAGTGTCACTGGATTCCAGGTAATGTTCTCCCAGGGTTAATAGTGCTCCTGCGGTTCTTGGATCTTAATGATGCTTTTCAGCAATTTCCTCATACAGTGGGATTGCTGCTTCCAGACTATTAAATTCGACGGTTAAATAGGCTTTTTCCAGCAGCTCATCAAGAGTGGTCACTTGTTTTTTCGATAATTCTTCAAACCGCTGCTTTGAATCATTGAAGTTTTCAATCTCTTCTTTCCAGGTATCCTCATTGTGGTCGACCCACATTTTATTGAAGTCACTTACAATTCGGCCCGGGTAGGCGAAGAAATAGTCTAGCGCTGATTCAGCTTGTTTTTCCGGCAAATTGGCTTCTACCCCCAGAGCAGAAAGTCTATCCTTCAAGCATGGATGGGTATCTGTCATATAGCTCTCTTCAGCGAGCTGCTCATTGAAATATTCAGCTGCCTTTTGGTGATTGAGTGACTGGAGCTTTTCGGTAAAATTCGAATATGGCTGTGGGACGCTGTTTGTCCTCGCACATTCCTCGAACAGCTCGCTGTAAAAATCACGGTAGTAATATGGTGCAGCCACAGATGTAGCAGCCAATGCTTCTCCCATAGCCTGCGGGGAGGTTACGATCGCAGCCGAACGGTCTGCATCGTATTCCTCTTGTCTTGCCATGGCAAATGTATAGGCGTCAAACCGTGGGTAAAACCATTGGAAGAACTTTTTGAAAATAAATGTGCCGAATTGTTCGTTTTCCTCCAGTGAATGCAATAAACGCCCCCAGCTCATTCTCAGGCGGTAAATCTTTGCGCCAAGAGCCGTATCGGAATTGGAAATATGGGCTAGCTCGTGGGCAAGGATAGCTGTAAATTGCTGCTGGGAAAGTGTTGTCAGAAGCGGGATGCCGATGACGAGGACGTTCCGCTTTTTCCCGAACATGCCATATGCCGAAATTTGTGCGACAGAGGCATTGAATTCACTATTAAGTACAATCTCATCTATTTGTGGTGTGTTGATTTTAAGGCGTAAAGTGTCAATCATCTCGTACAGCTTTGGAGCTTCTTCCTGCTGAAGATAATATCCATCAGGCATGTCCATCTTCACAATCAGGGCCTTGATGATGAAGAATGACAGAGTTCCTGTCAAGAGCAGAACTTTCAGATTACCAAAGGTGAAATTCCCATCCGCGATCATGCCAATCGATATGGCCATTAAAAACAAAAACAGCGACAAAAATAATGCAACATAACCAAAACCCAATCCAGTGAGCATGATGACCTTGAATCTGTAAAGCTTCGGGTTGGCGGACGCCTGCTTTTCCAGCTTGTTCACCAGTGTTTCAAACTCTTGATTTGTCATTCTCATTCCCCTTTAATAAGTTATCGATAGTATTATAGCAAGGAGGAAGTTCTTGCTAAAAGATGCTTTTTATTGGAAAATATTAAAATATTTGATGTTGAAATCCTGAGTTAGCTATGTACCAAGAATGCGAGGGTGGGTCATTTTACCTGCGACTCATGGCTGATTGACCCGTTAATGTGAAAAAAGTAGAGTAATAGAGCAATCATCTATTGAAGGAGGAACCGAGATGTCATTGAAAACAAAATTGTTAGCGGTTACATTGATCGGGACTTTAGCAGCGGGGGGCTTTGCAGGAATCAACAGTTTAACAACAGACAACAGCCAGGTATCGGCGAAGTCTGATGCAGCAAAGGTATCAAAGGAGAACGTTTCCCAAAAACCGCCTAAAAACGTCATCGTCATGGTCGGGGACGGAATGGGGATTGGCCAGCTTGAAGTTGCTCGTCTGATGGAGTACGGCAAAGAAGGCCGTCTTAATATGGAATCATTGGAGAATGTTGCTTTGATGCATACATACTCTGCAAATAATACTGTCACAGATTCTGGAGCTGCTGGTACGGCAATTGCGACAGGAACGAAAACGAATAATGAGTCAATTGGTGTGGATGAAAACGGAAATGAAGTGAAAAGCATGCTTGACGCATTCCAGGCACGCGGCAAGAAAGTCGGTGTCATTTCCAATAATACAGTAACAGACGCAACACCTGCTGCTTTTACTGCGAGTGTGCCGAACCGCTGGAGTGGACAAGCTGAAGTAGCGAAGCAGATGCTGGAAAATGAATACGATGTCCTTCTAGGCGGAGGCGCAACCTATTTTGAACCAAAGCGTCATAATGGTGTAGATTTGGTTGAGAAATTTGAGGAAAAGGGCTACACATATGTTACGGATCGTAACGAACTGAACAATGCGGGCACTCCCGATAAATTGCTGGGTCTATTCCATTCGTCTTATATGAACTATAAAACAGATAAAGATGATGTTAACAGCAATGAGCCAACGTTAAATGAAATGACGAAAAAAGCAATCGATGTTCTTTCCAACGGCAAGGATGGCTTCTTCCTGATGGTAGAAGGTGCGCGTATTGACCACGCTTCTCACGCCGCTGACTTTACGGGAATTTGGAAGGAAACCATTGAGTTCGATAACACAGTTAAAGATGTAGTCGAATGGGCTAAAGATCGCAACGATACTCTAGTTGTAGTGTTAGCGGACCACGAAACGATGGGTGTTTCCGCAACAGAAACTATGGATATCGAAGGACTTAAAGCCATTGATGTGTCACCTGAATTCATGGCTGGAAAGCTAGTCATCGAAGACGGGACAGCTACAGCCGAAAGCGTTAAGAGCGTGTTCAAGGAGTATGCCAACATCGAACTGACTGATGAAGAAGTAGCAGAATTCCAGGATAATATTAAAGATGCTGAAGGAAAAGTGTACGCTGCATACAGAACCGGCTGGGAAATCGGATCTGTCATTGCCAAGCACAATAAAGTAGGTGTATTGGACAGAGCAGTACGTGCAGAAAGCACAACTGGCGGACATACAGGCAACATGGTTCCTGTATTTGCAACAGGAACTGGATCCGAGCGCTTTGAAGGCGTTCTAGATAACACGGATGTGATCAAGCTGATTGCTGAAGCTGCACGCCAGGAATATGCACATCCTGCAGGGAAATAACAGTAATGTTAAAGAAACCGAGGAGCATGGGGACGTACCCTGTGCTCCCTTTTTGCGTAAAAAATGCAGGCCGGGGGAGGGTCATCCCCTTAAATGAGAAGGACATCTGCCTGTATTTCTTCGTAAAAGTATAAAAACCACACACTGGTTCTTCCTCCCATCTCTTCAAAAATAAATAATAGCATAGAGGTACAGACATTCCGTATTCCATGAACTAATATGCCAGGGACTCCAACATACTCTATGATTTTGATATTTTGGTTCCTATTGAGATGCCCATTAACATTCCGATATTCCACGTTTCCAATAATTCTTGTAAAATTGTAAGGAAGAAGAAAGAGACCAACCGTAAAGTGGTGAGGGTGATTCAACAGTTATTTTTACTTCAGCGTGTCATTGATTATATAGAGAATCATATTAAAGAGGAGCTCAGTGCTGAAGAGCTTGCGAGAATGGTGGGGTATTCTCCTTATCATTTTTCGCGGATTTTTCAGAAGCAGACGGGTTATACCTTGATGGATTATGTGGTCAAAAGGAAGCTCCAGTTTGCTTTGTACGAGTTGGTGAATGGGAGAAAGATCATTGAAATCGCCATGGATTATGGCTTTGAAACACATGCTGGCTTTACGAAAGCGTTCAAGAAGTGTTTCGGAAGCCCTCCTAGTCTTTATAAGGAGCATTGTCCGACATCACTGCCGCAAAAACTGGATCTGATGAGCCTTCACGAAAAGAACACTGGGGGCATTGTCTTGCAGCCTCAGATTGTCCGCCGAAGTGCTTTCAATGTCGCCGGGAAAATCTTCAGGATAGAGAATTTTCCTTCTGATAGAAATGTACCGGCCTTTTGGGAGCAGGAGGGGTTGACAGATGGTTCGATTGAAACATACTTGTACAAAGAGTTGTCTCCGAAAAAGCATGGAGAGTATTGTATCAATTTGAGCCGCAGCCTTGATGAAGGCATGTGCCGTTATCTATTTGCTGTAGACTATGATGATGAAAAAGGCTTCCCGGATGGAGTAACTGCTGTACAAATTCCTGAGGCTGTCTATGCGATATTTCGGACGCCTTTGGTTGAGGTTGATCAATTCGCTGCGGCAATCAAAGGGACGTGGAGATACATACTCGAGGATTGGTTTCCGCACTCATCCTATGAAGTGGATGAAGAGGGCTTCGATTTTGAATTTTATGATGAGCATTGCCATTATTGGGATTATAAAAAAATCTATATGGAAATTCATATTCCGATCAAAGAAAAATCTCGAGAATGAAATCATCCTCGAGATTTTTTGATGGCCAGTTGATATAAATAAATCACTGGCGTTAAAAGAATGGCACTTGCAAGCATGGCGATTTTAATCGAAAAATTGGCGGCAATGAGTCCAATAGCCGGTCCTCCGCTAATCTGGCCAATTGCATCAACCTGGCCTTTTACCGAAAAGAAGGTCGCGCGTGTCGAGGAATCAGGAATGATTTTGTTCAGCCATGTATCCTCAAGCGGGGCCATGACAGACCTGGTTCCTTGGATGATCAGATAAAAGCAAAGCAAACCGATGATACCAGTCGAAAGGGCAAAACCGGTCAGTGACGCGATAATCAGAACACATCCGATTAATAAGGATACATAGATGGTGTTTAACTGATGATGGAGAGAACTACGGCTGATAAAATGAAGGCCGACAAATGACAGGAGCATCACGGCAAAACTAATGCTCCCAATCAGGATGACCAAATTCCCTTCTGTCAAGTTGGCGAGACCAGTTTCCTCAAGAAAATGAGAAATCCATAGACGGTCAAAGCCTTCACTGTATAGCCCGAAGAACAAGGCAATAAGGAAGAGAATCCGCATCAGATAACTAGCCTTTGTATAATGGACCATCTGATTCATATTACTTTTTAGCGTCGTCCAAGTGGATGTATTTTCATATTGAGCGGGTTTGAAATTCTCTTCCTTCATAAAAAGGAGCAGAAAAACAGCCAATCCCACCATGGATAATCCGCCAATGATGATCGGCAGATTGACCATGAAATAGTAACCGATCAACATGCTTAAAGGAATAGCGATGACTTCACCAAGCTTGCCAGCCTTAGCACCATTCACGAACGCCAGGGAAGCACGATCTTCCCCGACCTCGTCGGCAATCCAGGCTTGGTGTGCACCGCTTGTAAACGTGTAGCCAATTCCCCAAAGTACTTGAGACACTAAGACGGCTGCGAAAATCGGAAACGAGCCCTCGATGAGAAACCCGGCCCCAATCAAAAAATATCCAATAATTACAGAAAGCCTGCGACTTTTTAAGTCGGCCATAAACCCAGTTGGTACCTCAAACAGGAAAACAACTGCCTCCAGCACAGTGCCGACCAGAACGAGCTGCAGCGGATCAAGACCCACGACCTTCACATGATACAGCAAGTTAACCGTAAAAATAAATGTAAAAAAGAACTGCGACCAGAAACGTGTATATATATAAACACGATAAGAATCCATTTTCTTGATAAACGTCAATTTCATCTCCCCCTAACCAGATTATAGAGAGGGAGAAAGAGGTTTTCTTTTCCAAATTTGCGGTTTTTTTAGGAGGGTGGGGAAGTTGTTGCTTTTACGGCATGGACTCAACCAAGAATAATCAGTGGTTTCCTGTAACTATTTCGGTTCCCGAATGAGGCTGTGAACCGTCCCTGTATCTCAAGATAAATAATAAAACGGCCAAAGCTCTTATAGAATAAAGGGCTATAGCCGTTTAAATGGTGTTGATGCTATTATCGTTGTCATCTTGATAGGGTGTGGTTCAATTTTTTGCTGTTATTTTGGAACTAACTTCGCCTCTCCAGCGGGAATTGTTTATTACCGTTACATCCAACCCAGTAATGAGTTGGATGTATTTTCAGAGGCAGTCATTCTTTGGAATTAATAATATACTTCAACCCTGCGTGGGCCGTGCTGAATATGGGAATGGTTCTATTTAGTTCTCCGGCGGACATCGCCAGCTCCGGGGTAATTCCCACGAGTACGCATTGGGTGCCGATCAGTCTGAGGCAATCAATGATTCTTTGAAATTCCTGTTTTGCTTCGGTCTCGAACTCATGCAGTCCTCCAAGGTCAATCAGCACATACTGGATCTCTTTCTGGGTGCATTCCTTCAGCACTGTTACAAGAAGCTGGTCTGCCCGGTCTTTATCGAATTGACCGATCAACGGGAGAGCAAGTGTTTTCTCCCATACTTCGATCATTGGAACAGAAAGCGCTTTGATCAGCTTATCTCTTTCCTTGTCTTCCTCTGCTTTAGTTGTCACGTCCATCAGCATTACTACATACCCTTGCAGCTTGTTATTCTTGTCTTTTATCGGTGTAATGACGATATCCGTTACATAAAGATCCTTAATCGTTATTCTGGTACGGTGGCTCCCGCTAAGCCCGTCCATGATCCTCCGCTGATATTCCGGATCCTTATGGAAACGGGACATATTGAGCCCTATTATTTCTTTGGGGTCTGTGATGCCATACAATGAACCTACAGCAGATAGCAGCTTTGCTGCACTTGAGTTCATCCAAATAATATTATAGTCGGTATCTGAGATGACAATATTTTCACCGATGCTGTCAAGAGCAAGCACAGGGTCCAAATTTCCAGGCAAAGAGCCAATGGCGCTCATTTTCATTCCCCTTTACTGAGTAATCTTTTGTTGTTATTCCTATTATAATAAATGATAGGTTTCCAAGTCCATCATAGTAGAAACCTAAATTAAGATAAATAGAGCGTGGTTCTGCTATCTAAAGATATTTCGGCAGCCTTCTAGATCTCCACAGATAAAGCATTTTTAGTAGCTGGTAACAGATCCTACGATAATTTGGTGCGTTCTTATTAAGCAAAACCAGTGATCTTGCCATCAGAATGGTGGCTGTAGCTTTAGGGAGTTGACTAGCTCTTTAGACGAGAAGATTCTGGTTCTGCCGATTCAGGCTGACGCCTTTCCTTAATAGTACTCACTCCAAACAAGCCAATTAGAGAAAAGACGACAGGAATGATGAAGCCGTAAAAATAGCCTTCGGTCATACTGCCTGAAACAGACTGAAAATGATCCAATACTTTTCCGAAGAATCCTGGCAGTAAAACAGCACTTAGAAACCCACCAGTATTCGCAAAACCCGATACAAAACCAGATTCCCTCATAGGAAAGGATTGACGAACAACAGCAAAAGTTAAGGCACTTGCTCCAAATCCAAAGCCAATGATAAAGAAAAGCAAAATGAGCATGAAAAGTGGAGGATTCCCTTTAAATAAAAGGAAAGCGGACCAGCTTGTCATAATAATAAAATGAACAATGACATATGGGCGCTTAATTGTCTCAAGCCGACTTGAAATCCAACTGGTTAACGGGGCCCCTATAAGTGCGCCTATAAGACCGACCATTATTAGTTGGCTGGCATCTGATCGAGTCAAATCATACATATTCATCCCATAGGGCACTGCCCATGAACTAATAAAGCCTAAATACCCGCCAACAACCCCAAAATGACAGAAGAATAAAGCCCATGCCTGCCGATTTAAAACGATTCTTTTCAATAACATCGAAATGTTTTGACGCTGGATCTCATCTTTTACAGTTACCGATTCATTAGGAAAGAGCTGTCTAGGTTTCTTTATCAGTACAATATAAAGAAGAATTCCTGATAAACATAAAGCGATACCCGCTGAAAAAAATGCTGCTCTCCAGCCAAGTAAGTCAATCCATGCCGAGAAAGGAACTGTCGCTAGAAGGAAACCAAGACTTCCCGTCATTCCCGCGAAACCAATTAATCGAACAAATTCCTTAACTTTAAACCATTGGCTTAAAATCAATACCAAATTGACCCAAATCGTCGCATCTCCAATTCCCGTAAGTATTCTGGCGAAAAACAGGACAAACTCATGTGTCCCAAGACTATAAATGATGGTGCCTAACCCAGTAACGATTGCACCTATAATTAGAAAGAAATTGGGCCCAAACCGATCAGCTAAAATCCCCATAGGAATTTGCAAACTAGTATAAACAAAGAATTGCATACTCGTTAGTAACCCAATCGTTGTAGCTGTTACATGAAAATCCTTCATCACCTGCTCTGTAATCAATCCCGGAGCTGTTCGCTGGCTCGACATTAATAAGTAAGTGAACAATACGGAAACAAATACAACCCACCTAAACCTGCTATTTTGTTTGTCCAATAATTTCTACTCCCGTTCGCTTTTACACTATCTATATGGATATCCAGCACCGGTAATGATAACTTACTGAAGCACCGAGCTTCCTTATGTTCGCTTTTTATGGGAAATGGCGACAGAAAAGCTCAGTGAAGCACGGGACTTAACAAGTGTTTCTTTAACTGATTCATTTTAGGAACGTAAGATACGTCCCTATGCTTCCGTAATTGTGACAGCTTTCAGTGTGGAGAGCCCAAAGCTGTCAAGAAAAAGCAGTAATTGTGACAGCTTTCAGTGTGGAGAGCCCAAAGCTGTCAAGAAAAAGCAGTAATTGTGACAGCTTTCAGTGTGGAGAGCCCAAAGCTGTCAAGAAAAAGCAGTAATTGTGACAGCTTTCGGGTTGCAGAGCCCAAAGCTGTCAAGAAAAAGCATTTATTGTGACAGCTTTCAGGTTGCAAATCCCAAAGCTGTCAAGAAAAAGCGGTTATTGTGACAGCTTTCAGGTTGCGTAGCTCAAAGCTGTCAAGAAAACTAGGTTATTGTGACAGCTTTCAGGTTGCAGAGCCCAAAGCTGTCAAGAAAAAGCATTTATTGTGACAGCTTTCAGGGTGTATAGCACAAAGCTGTCAAGAAAACGCAGTAATTGTGACAGCTTTCGGGTAGCAGAGCTTAAAGCTGTCAAGAAAAAGCAGTAATTGTGACAGCTTTCAGGTTGCGTAGCTCAAAGCTGTCAAGAAAGTGCTAATGAAGACGGGTTAGTGGTGTTGAAAAGCTAAAAAATGGAGAGAGCCTAACTCCAAGAAATGTAGTAAAAGGTGTGTTGAAGAAGGATTTATTGTTTTAGGTGTTGAAGAATGTATCGAGCAGGAAATGACTCTAGAAGCATAGATGCAGGAGGAATGATGATGATGCAGATGAGACCGGAATATAAAGATTTTCCATTAAAGGCATACGACAAGATCAGGTATGCCGATACGGATCGTCAGGGACATGTAAATAACGCACTGTTTTCAACCTTCCTGGAAACGGGAAGAACGGAGCTTCTCTATGCAAAGGAGCCGCTGCATGCTGAAAAGGCCTCGTTTGTCATAGCAAGTCTAAAGCTGGACTTACTTTCAGAAATACGTTGGCCTGGAACAGTAGAGATCGGCAGTGCCATTACAAGAGTTGGCAACAGTTCCTTTTCTTTATTTCAAGGAATCTATCAAAATGGAAAGCTTGCTGCAGTGGCAGAAACCGTCATCGTGCAAATGGACGACCACACTAGAAAATCTGCGCCACTTTCCTCTGAAACAAAAGATCGATTAAAGAAATATTTAGTTGAAATTCAATAGAAGAATATAATTCATGATCGAAATGCAGGGATGGTTTCAGTGTTATAGACAGCATCAGAACATGAGTAAGGGGATTAGAAAATGAATGTTCTCATCGTATTTGCCCATCCGGACGGACAATCTTTGAACGGGGCACTAAAAGACGTAACGGTTGAAAGCCTGGAACAGATTGGCCATAAGGTAGAAGTATCAGACCTATATGAAAAGAACTTTAAAGCAATTGCAGATAAAGAGGATTTCCTTGTACTTAAAAATCCAAAGCGTCTCAATTATATTTCCGAACAATACCATGCGCTGATACATAATACCTTAGCAGCTGACATTGTCGAAGAGCAAAGATTAGTAACCTGGGCAGATTTAATCATTTTTCAATATCCAATGTGGTGGACGGATGCCCCTGCGATATTGAAAGGATGGTTTGATCGAGTTTTCGCGTACGGCTTTGCCTACGGTCCAGGCCGTTATGAAGAAGGGAACTTGAAAGGGAAAATGGCCATCGTATCTGTGACTCATGGAGCAGCGGATCTGTCGGAGTATGGAGAAACCGCAATAAAAGGCAAAGTCGAAGAGCGTTTGTTCAATATTCAGCATGAGAAGCTTTACTATTGTGGGATGACTGTCTTAGAACCTTTCCTGTTCCCGGCAGGTGCAGATGAAGAGACGAGACTGCAGCATATTGAAGATTGGAAGGAGCGGCTGGCGGGCTTAAAGGACGAAATATTGGTAGACATTTAATTATGTCCCTAAGTGTGTAAACGAAAGCCGTCCCTTTGTCTATAATCGATAATTAGGAGTGATTGTGGTGGAATTGAATGATGTGATCCACGGGCACATATCCATCCGTGAATATGAAGATAGGGAAGTTGGTCAAGATCTTCTCGACAAAATTTTAGAGGCAGGTATACGTGCGTCTTCAAGTGGCAATATGCAAACGTATTCGATCATCGTCACGAAAGACAAAGAACTTAAGAAAAAATTATACAGTGCCCATATGGAGCAATCGATGGTGGTGGATGCGCCGATCCTTTTAACATTTTGTGCTGATTTTAACAGAATGAGGAAATGGCTTGCGCTCAACGATGCACCTGTCCAGTTTGATAATTACATGAGCTTCATGATTGGGGCCATTGATGCAGCCTTGGCATCACAAAACTGTGCTTTAGCAGCTGAAAATGAAGGACTGGGCATTTGCTATATGGGCTCTACGCTTGCCAATTGTGATCAAATTGGTGAACTGCTGAACTTGCCGCCCAATGTCGTACCTGTTGTTGGTTTTTCATTAGGATATCCAGCAGAAAACCCTGCCCCGCGTGACCGGCTGCCCATGCATGGACTGGTCCACTACGATCAGTATCGGGATTATTCAGATGAAGATATTCAGGGAATTTATCAGGATCGGAACGAAAAAGGATGGAACCGCTATATGGCCGTCCCAAAACTTAAAGAAATGACCGAACAATTGGGGTTAAAGAATCTTGCTCAAATTTATACCATAGCGAAGTATACGAAGGAATCACATCAGGAATTTTCACAAACGGTGCTTAATTATCTTGAGAGACAAAACTTTATGAATAATGAATAAGGACGGGATATGGGGAAGAGGATGGAGCTCAAGATTAACTAGCGGGCAGCAAAACCATCCCTGTGTATGAAATGTTGAGCGACCTAATCTTTTGAAAGAGGGATTGTGAAAATGAATATCTTAATAAAGAGCTTACCTGAAACGGAAATCGCGTATATCAGACGAACGGGGAGTTACTTTGAGCCGCAAGAACACTGGGGAAAGCTGATCGATTGGGCAGTCAGCAATGGGTTATATCCTCCACAGCAGTCATTTGTCGGTATATCATTAGATAATCCGGCTGAAGTGGAAAGTCAGGACTGCCGTCACGATGCCTGTGTTACATTACCTGATGGATTTAATAAAGATAACCATAAAGACATGAAGTTCAGGAAGGTGGACGGCGGGCAATACGCCCTCTATTCCTTTTATGAAAAACCTGAAAAGCTGAATGCTGCTTATCAATACATGTTTGGCGAATGGCTGCCAAATAGCGATTATGCAGCTGATTACCAAAGATATAACCTCGAATTCAATTTAAATAACCCTTCCGAAGATCCTGAAGGGAAATGCAAAGTTGATTTATTGATACCTGTTAAAAAGAGATGATCCTAGGGCAAAGTGTCACCAATCAACGGTGACATTTTTGCATTTTAAGAAAGGGATAATTATCTCTTTTAGCTCATTATGATTTTGAAACTAAAGGGTGAAAACAAAGTGATGCTCAAGTTCTCAATTGATAAGGATAGAAGCTTTCATTTAAGGTCTGCGGCCATTATCCAACACAATGGAAAGGTCTTATTTCAAAGGCCGGTTAATAGTGAAAATTGGTTTTTACCAGGAGGAAGAGTCGAGCATTTTGAGTCAACAGAAGAGACATTAAAAAGAGAGTTAATAGAAGAGCTTGACTTAAAAGCAGACCATATGAAACTCTGTTGGGTGGTGGAATTTTTTCTGGAAGCAGAGGATAAAAAAATTCAGGAATTAGGTATGCATTACCTTGTAGACATTCCTGAACATCATCAACTAGTTAACCATAAAGCTGAGTTTAGAGGAGTGGAAGACGGATATATTCACAAATGGATTGGGATTGATGAACTTGATCAGTACAAAATCGTACCCGAATTTGTTGTGCCTCAGTTACGAAAGTTGGCTGAGAGCAGCAATATTGTACATACAGTTTTAACAGTAGTAAGATAGTTCCGTTATAAGTGTTGATCCATGAGGGGTTGGCCGCTTTTTTATTTAGCACTGTTTAACATCCCGGTTGATTTTGTGTAGGAATAAAACTAATAAGCGGAGAAACTCCGGCTATTGTATTAGAGAACGCTTTTGAAGCAGAAATAAGCGGAGAAACTCCGGTTAACTTAAAAAAATTAGACAAAATCCAACGATTTAGATTGAATAACCGGAAAAAGTCCCCTTATTTTAAGGAAAAAAGGGTCGTTTGCAAATTTAAGCGGAATTTTTCCGTCTATTTTTCAACACTGTAAAATCAATATCGTGATATACAGAGCTTTTGGGAATAGTGCTTCGGCTAGGGAAGAATTATTATTATTAGATATTATGGATTAAGTTGAAAGCGCGGGTTGCGGTCTGGAGGCCTTCGTTCCATTTAACATAGAAAGAGGAGAAATCTTAATGAAAACAGAGCAACAGTATTTTGAAGAGGGAAAATCAATTCAAACCTATATGGATGAAATGGGTACATTAAAAGAAGAAAGTTATGCTGTTTTTGAACAGTTTCATCTCCCTGAAGATGGATTTGCTGAAAAGTTAAAAGAATATCAACTGCATTTCCTTACGATTACCGAAGATTGGTGTGGAGATGCCATGATGATTAATCCTGTCATTCGCAAATTAGCCGAAGCGGCAGATATTGAAATGCGCGTCGCCTTACGAGATGCAGATACAGATTTGATTGATCGTCACTTAACAAATGGTGGTCGTGCCATTCCGATGATTTTAATCCTTAATGATCAAGGGCATTTACTTGGAAAGTGGGGACCTCGTGCACCAAAAGCTCAGCAAATCGTCGATGAAGTTCGTGCTGCATTGCCGGCAAAAGAGGATCCCTCCTTTGCGGAGAAGCAAAAAGAAGCCTTTGGTTCTTTAAGGAAAAGGTATACAGAGGACCCAAATCTTTGGTCAGATGTTTACGATCATTTTAAGGAGACGGTATTAGCTATTTTGAAGTAGAGCATAAGATTGTATGAAAGCAGAACCGATTCGGTCATCCAGGAAAAGTAAATATCATTCAGGATAAGGAAATTGGGGCCGTCCTGGTGCATCGTGAAAGATAAACTTTAAGGTTCCGTGTATTAATGTTTGAGATAAGCAATCTGCTTATCTCTTTTTTTATCGATTCTTGTGGACAAGAGAACTGTTCCGCACACTATCCACAAGTCCTATCATCCATAGTGTCTTAGTAGTATTTTAATGACCTATAGTATGTATTTTGCCCTTGAGGCAGAGGTAAAACGAATGGGGCTCACGTATTCTTTCCTTGAAACAAGATTTTTCGAGGAGGGTTTTGCGTAGATGAAAAAAAGAAAGCTCGTGACGGCTGTCTGTTCGACGCTGCTGGCTGGCCAGGTTTTGTTGACAAGCGGAATACATGCTGATCAGGTTACAGGACCTGTGACCGCAGAGGGAGTCCATGAGGATCATGAGTCCCATCTGTATGATGTCCGAAATGTAGTAAACAGTGTTCTGCCGACCCAGAATCAGCTTGATGCCGCTAATACACTAGTTCAATCAGTGGGGGCAGGAACGAAGATTAAATGGAACTCTGTGTTTGGAACCCCATCGACCATTATCAAGGAAAAGGGATATTTGACAGCTCCTTCTAATGAAAGCGCTGAGACGATTGCGCGCAGCTGGCTAAAGGAAAATGCGGCGCTATATGGGCTGGAGGCCTCAGACATTGATTCATTTGTCGTTGCCAAAAATTTTGAAATGCCGGGAACAGGGCTTCGTCCAGTCACTTTGCAGCAAACATTTGATGGCATTGAGTCAGCTTACGGAGGACGAGTGATCATCGCGGTAAACAAAGATGGCCAGATCCTGTCTGCAGCAGGAAACCTAAGCCGTAAAACAGGCTTGATTGCAGACTTCGAGCTTTCAGAAGCAGATGCCTTAAATAAAGCTATTGAGCTGGAATTGCCAGACGCAAGCTTTGTTCCTAAGCTGTTAAGTGAGGAAAAAGGCTGGGCTGTTTTTGATGGAGGAGAGTTGCTGCCAGCTAAGCAGCGTGTGAAGAAAGCGACTTTTATTACGAATGATGGTGTCCGGCCAGCTTATCGTGTGCTTTTCATCAAGGAGCTGAATGAAGGCTTTGAGATGGTGATCGATGCAGCGAATAGCAAGCTTTTATACCAACGCTCTCTCGTTGACACTCTATTAGAAACAGAAGGACTCATTTTTGAAAACTATCCTGGTGCACCGGCTGGCGGAACTCAAGTTGTGAAGTCGTTTAAAGGGGATCCAAAGGCATCACCAAAAGGCTGGCTTATTCCTGGCACAAGCTTGGGATTGACGACATTTGGAAACAACGCCAACTCCTATGCGAACTGGAGCAACTTTTTAGTCCCTGCAGATCAGGCTGTTCGTCCGCTTGCGTTAGACGGCGATTTTAGCTACTTATTTAAAAACGCGTGGCAAAAAACAAACGGGCAAACGACACCGCCATCCTATGCAGAGGATTTAAACAGTGCAGCGACGAACTTGTTCTATCATCATAATCTATTCCACGACTATTTCTATAACCTCGGATGGACAGAAGCAGCCGGGAACCTTCAGCTATCAAACTACGGAAAAGGCGGAATGGACGGCGATGCCATCCTAGGTCTTGTCCAGGCAGGAGCGCTTTCAGGCGGTGCGCCAACGTATACGGGACGGGATAATGCCTATATGCTGACGCTTCCAGATGGAATTCCAGCGTGGAGCGGAATGTTCCTTTGGGAACCAATCCCAGGAGCATTTGAAGGACAATATGCAGATGGTGATTTTGATGCTGGGATCATTTATCATGAATATGCCCATGCATTGACTAATCGTTTCGTAGCAGGCGGAGAAGCACTCGGCAGCCACCAGTCGGGTTCCATGGGCGAAGGCTGGGGCGACTTCTTTGGAATGCACTATCTGGCAAAAAAAGGCCTTCAGGAAAAGCCGGTTGTCGGAGCCTATGTGACAGGGAATGCTGAACGAGGCATCCGCAGTTATTCACTTGATGAGGCGCCTTACAACTATGGAGATGTTGGCTATGATGTTGGCGGGCCAGAGGTTCACTCTGACGGCGATATTTGGGCAGCTATTTTATGGCATGTAAGAGATACATTAATTGAGCGACTTGGAAAAACGGAAGCAGAATCAGTCATCGAGCACCTTGTGATGGATGCGATGCCAATCTCTGTTCCGAACCCATCGATGGAAGACATGAGAACGGCGATCCTTGCCGCAGATTTTGAACGCTACGACGGAAAGCACTATGATGCTTTATGGACTGCATTCGCACAGCGCGGGTTAGGAGCAAATGCATTATCCAAAGGCGGAGACGATACAGACCCAGTTCCAGGATTCAACCATCCGGATGGACAGCGAAATGGCCAGTTGATTGGAAAGGTAGTTAACGCGGCTACAAATAAACCGATCCAGAATGCACGAATCATCATTGGTGAGTTCGAAGCAAGAACAAGTCCACTTGCGGTATCCGGGCAAAAGGGAGACTTCGGGGCATATATTGTAGAAGGAACTTATGACATTACGATTCAGGCAAAAGGCTTTGGTTCGAGGACGATCCGTGATGTTGCCATCAAGGCAGGAGAGAAGAACCGCTTGACGTTTACAATTGGACCAAACGTTGCATCATCCTTTAACGGAGCATCGATTTCCAACGTATCAGGATCATCGGACAGCAACCCGGTTAAATTTGCGATTGACGACACAGAAGCAAGCGTGTTTGCTTCAAATACGCAGGAAAATGGATTCCTTGGCGCGGACTTCACCGTTGACCTGGCGGGAGATGATCCAGTTGAAATTTCCCATGTTCAAGTGAGTGCCATGAAGGATATTTCCGGTTCACGATTTGCGACACTGAAAAACTTCAGTCTTCAAACGTCAATGGACGGTGAAAACTTCACGACTGTCTGGAAAGGGAAGTTTGAAGCCGGAAAGCCAAGGCCAACGGTCGCAGACCTTCATTACCAGGGTATCGATCTTCCGCAAACTGTGGAAGCAAAATACCTCAAATTTATCGCGCATGATGCACAGGACAATACAAAAGGCTTTGTTCAAGTGGCTGAGGTTCAAGCCTTCTCTGAGCAAAAATCAAAGATTGAACCGCTTGAACTAGAACCAGAAGAACCGTTTGTTGCGGAAGGTACTGTGCAGGCAGGAAATGCAGGAACAGGAATTGGAAGTCTGGCAGGTGTGCCAGCTACCCTGGCCGTGACAGAGAATGAGTTCGTGACAACGCAAAATCCAGAGCCGGCCTCTCAAGGCGTCGATGGATATGTGGTTACTCTACCAGAGCAGTATGGCGATGGCATCCATAATTTCACCCTAAAAGGCAGCAATGACGGATCGTATGACTACGATGTCTACTTCTATAATAAGAACTTTGAACTGATTGGGAGTGTCGCGACTTCTGGGGCGAACGAGGCAGGAGTCATTCCAGGCGGCACACGATATGTGTATGTTGGATTATATTCAGGAGCAAATGTACCGTTTACATTTACAGCGACGAGTCCTTATTAGGGATATCCCGGAAAAGAGCCTTAGGGCTCTTTTTCAGTTCTATTCATGTTCAGTTAATAGATAGTAGAAATGGACAGGTATTTGGGAAAAGTTTAATAATTTTACGCATGGATTTCGGGTGGTGAAACAAACCTTATTCATCGGGGGATATTTTCCTAACTAACCATTTAGGTTTCAGACAAAGGATCCTCCTCACTTGATTTGGCCTTAAAAAAATATATAATACAGGATAAAAACGTTTGTGGATGATGAAGTGAACACGCTGGTTCGAAGGGGGCTAATGCTGATCATATTTTCAGCTGTTATCTATGCATTTGATGTCTGGATTTCCTTTAACATGATCTATAGTTCTATTTAATCATTGCCGGGTTCCTTTTTAATAAGAGGGTGGATCAAACCCGGCCGAAAATTGTTCATCCTGCCCTTTTACCTGGTATCCCTGAATGCCTCCGTGATGCTTTACGATAAAAAGTCAGCCGCCCCATTAACCTATCTGATTACCTCCGGATAGAACCCTGTAGAAATCCTGGCAAACACATGGAAATGGAGCACCCCTCCAGAAAGCAGCTCATCAACTTCAATGTATGGAGACAGCGGTAATTCAGGAGGAGGAGGAGCTGGTGCTGATTAATACCTTAAATATCGTATGAGCGAACACCACCCAGAAAATGGGTGGTGTTAACTTTTGAAAGGAAGATAGTGGAAGCATCATTGTCATATAAAGATAGATGTTTGTGTATTTTAGGGATGGAAGAACCGTCAGTATGTCCCACTTTCCACGCTTCGTTTATTTCGCCCCCACGATTGTGATGCGAGAACCATCCCTGTGTTCTGCTTAAAGTTCCTTCGTCATAAATAAACTATTTGGATCTTCTACATAATCGGCAAATGGCGGACAGTAGTGGAAGCCGAACTTCTCATAAAGCTTCCTTGCAGGGAGGAAAGCCTCCATGGAACCCGTTTCCAGGCTTAGTCTTGTATAGCCATGCTTTCTTGCCTCGTCAATGATGTACTCCAGCACAACTCGCGCAACCCCTTTTCGTAGATGAGCAGAAGCAGTCCTCATCGATTTGAGTTCACCGTGCTGGCTATCAAGCTCCTTCAGTGCACCACAACCCATCAGCTGATCGCCATCCCAGACAGTCCAGAAGGAAATCTCCGGTTTTTTCAATCCCTCAAGATTCAGCGCATGAATGCTTTCCGGCGGGGAGTAAAGTGTCATTCCATGTAAATGCTCCCCAATTAACGAAATAACCTCTGAACCTGTTAAGTCATCCGCTTTGATTTCCATAATTAACCCCCCATAAACTTTCAATACGATGATAAACTAGAATTTGGTAAATTAGAAATATCATAACCTGCCGATATAAAAATAGACAACTAGTTTTTTATTACAAAGGGACATGGGGAAAGTTCGACAGTTCAATGGAGGGAGTTTTTAATTTTTTCCATTCTTCCATTAGTCTTAACTATTTCAGTTCCCAATGAGACGCGAGAACCGTCCCTGTGTCTCTGTAAGAAACATAGGGAGAAGTAATGTAAAGAATTAACACACTAACGCACCGGGGGTCTGACCCCCGGTGCGTTAGTGTGTTAAAGCAAACTCAATAATGTCAAAATAAAAGAAAAAGACCATCGAGTGGTCTTTTCCTGCAATTAAAGGAAATTTTTTAATGTCTCTTTAAGAGTCCCTCTTGTTTCTGCATCTTTTTCAAAAAGAATCCCTCCATGTACCATTGTTCTTACAAGGTCAGGTCGGAGTCCGGTCAGGATGGCTTTGCAGCCCATCATGGCCACTCCAGTCAGAATCTTTTGGAAATAGTCGATAACATCCTTATCCATCATGGCTACGCCTGATAGGTCGATAACTAAGTTTTGGAACCTTGTGTTGGCTATTTCGTTTAAAACTTTTTCTTCAATTATTCTAATTCTAAAGGAGTCAATTGTGCCAATTAGAGGTAAAACAGAAACAGTCTCACTTACTGGGATTATTGGGACAGACAAATGTTCAACCATTTCTCTTTGCTTATGAAGCATTTGATCTTTATATTTTGAGTAGCTTAGAAAGAAGCTGTTAAGAAATTGGTCTATTTGTTCGTTTATGAATTCTTCCATTTCATAAAAATCTTTTTTTTCATCAGTCAGGTTCTTTTCCTCATCAATGTCACTAATTATTTGCCAAAAAGTTCTTCTGATTGCTTGAACCCATTCTAATTTTAGAGATAGAGTTAGAGAATGTCCTGCCCAGGCAATTCCCTCCTCCTCTGCAAAAGTGATTAGATCCTTATCATTTTGATTAATTATGAAGAAAATTAATTTCCTGGCATTTTTTAAAAGGTCAATGTTCCCTTTTTCTAAAATCTCAGTGATTTTCCCCGAAACATTAATTGCTTGAGATAGTAAATTCTCATCAAATATCTCACCATTATCGTTAAAGTAGTTTTTGATTTCTTCTCTTAAATCATTGATGTTCTTCAATTTTATTACCCCCGAAGTAATAACTTTACAACTGATATTACATACCCTGTTAGACGGTTTATAAACCTATTTGCCTATAAAAATGCGAATATTTTTTTGAATTCTCAAAAGTTGGGAAAAATGAACCAAATGCCGTTGGGTGAGAGCACAGGGTGCGTACTCAGTGCTTTTTTTCAACGGATTAATTTTGGGAGCATAAGGTACGTGATATGCTATTTTCTGTTGTTTAAGTTATTTTAAAAAAATTCGATAATAAAATGTAAAAATCTCAGCCAAAAGTTGTAGATAGGTTACACCATTCTTCCGAAGAGATCGCTTAATGGTTTTCTTATACTAAAGATAAGAAAAAATCATAGGAAGGTGTTCAAAATGAACCATTATATATGCAATACTTGCGGAGTCCAATATCCCTATTCTGCTCATGCTCCTGAAACCTGCTCGATTTGCGCTGACGAAAGACAGTACATCCATCCGGATGGACAGTCATGGACAACGCTTCAACAGCTTGTAGATTCAGGGGAATATGAAAATACCATTGTCAAAGAAGAGGAAGGACTATACAGCATTACCACTACGCCTTCGTTTGCCATTGGGCAGACAGCCTATTTAGTCCGGAATGAAGGGTTCAACTTGTTATGGGACTGCATCACCTACCTGGACGAAGAAACAGAAAATGAAATACATGCTCTAGGAGGAATCGATGCCATCGCATTATCCCATCCGCATTATTATTCGACACAGGTTGAATGGGCTGAACGATTCGGAGCAAGCATTTATATCCACGAAGCGGATCGCCAGTGGGTCACTAGGCCGAGTGACAGGATCATATTCTGGTCTGGTGATTCTCTGGAGCTTGATGAAGGTGTAACATTGTATCGTTTGGGTGGTCATTTTAACGGGGGAAGTGTTTTATACTGGGAAAATGATGTGAACAAGCAAGGGGTACTTCTTACTGGTGATATTATTCAAATAGTGGCCGATCGACAATGGGTAAGTTTCATGTATAGTTATCCAAACCTTATTCCATTGCCAGCTAACAAGGTACAGGAGATGGCAGCTAAAGTCGCCGTTCTACATTTTGACAGACTTTATAATGCATTCCATCGTGTGATTAAGGAAGATGCCCATCAGTCTGTTCAAAATTCCGCTAAGAGGTATATTGAGGCTTTGGAGGGAAAGTTCGTTCCTATGAACAATTAAAATGTTCATTTGAAAATAGCGCCTGGTTGATAAAACTAGGCGTTCAATGGGAGCAAGGGGACGAACCTTATGCTCCTTTTTTCGTAATTGTTTTTGGAAGCAAAAGGTACGTCCCGCAGCTTATAGTGTAAGTGCAATTTTTCATAATATCGAGAATATTATTAGTAGGCGATTCCTACACGCGATTGGACATAATCGCTACTTTCTATCTGACGATAAGTAAATTCTGCTGTATCTGGAACTGATATTTTCATACCACCTTCTGGCAAAAAATTACGTTCAATTCGATATTGTCCTTCCCTTTCTCCATCTGGCAAATATGTAGGACATACAATCGTCCAATCGAGTGTTGATTGTCTCAGCATATCGTAAACTTTATGATGTTCTTCTGCTGCTCGGGTTGATTTACGTTTTGATTCACTTGACTGATAACGGATTACGGTTGGTGTAGTTCTACTTTGTAAGATCCCTGCGGTTCCTACCGTGATAATTCGTTGTATACCTTCATTTTCCATTGCATTGATAACTAGTGGCATACTTTCTGAAAGAGTGGTTGTGCCATCAGTATTAAGTGCACTAATAACTACATCAATCCCATGCATTGCACGTACTATATCATTTTTATTTAAAACATTCCCTTGAATAATGGTTAAATTTCCACTATTTATTTGAATCTTTTCTGGAGTGCGAACTAATACAGTAACCTGATGTCTATCATGAAGGGCATAAGTTAGTATTTGACTTCCAACTCGCCCAGTTGCACCTAAAATTAAAATATTCAAAAGTGTAATCCTCCTATTTACGAATACCAATATTACAATACACTATAAATGCTATTATTCCGTCTTTTACAGCACTCTTCCAATAACCTGAAGATTTCCTTCTTTATCTAAACTGCCCTGTTGAATAAGCTTCTTCTAAATTTACCATATAACTCCCCGACGAACATAATGTGTTTAGGAACTCATATATTGGGTGCCAAGTCATGCTGAATCACATGCGATTTAGCACACCAAATTTTGATATATCAAGGTTAATGGCGTTTTATCATAAGAATAAACACTGTAATTAACACACTGATTAGGATTATGAAAGTGGCATTTTTATGTTGTTTTTTCGCGTTTTGCACTCCAAAAGAGTGCCCGTTATGTCCATTGGCAGGAAAGGCCTTTATTTTGTTTTTCATCACTCATGAACTGTCATATGTCTTCCATCGGTACCATTCTAGCCCATTGAAATTAGAATATACTATTGCTAGTAGTCTATAATTATAGATTATTGGAATATGAATCTTGTGGATGTTGGTGCGATTTATCTATCATGCCCTTCATGTTTGAAAGGTATTTTGAATGGTCTTGTTGTTCAAAGACTTAAGCAGATGTAAACAGAAGGCTTCTCTCATATATTATATTGGGTCACGAATGCCACATGGAAACCGTCCCTGCTCCTTGTTCAGCATTAGGGAGTGGCAATAGGTGTAAAAAGTATTGTCGGCACAGATAGACGCTTCAGGTTCAGGCTTCTGAATAAGCGAGAGGTGGGTGCAGCGAAATGTGGAATAGATTGAAAAGACTTCATCATCTGAATGGATATGCTACCTTATTTTTATTCATAAGTGGGATCTTGCTTTTCATTCCTTCATTAAGAGGGCCGTTGGCTTCATACCGTGTCATGTTGAAGGATGCCCATATTTGGATTGGTTTTGCAACGGTTGCCTTCCTTCTGCTTTATTTCCGCTATTTTGCTTTCCATTACAAAGTCATAAAAAAACAACCAGGGAAGAAACGGAATCTTGCGATGGTTATTGGATTGATCATTGGCTGGATTATTAGCGGTACGGTTCTGACGTTTCAAAGGAGTCTTCCTGAAGAACTCGTTCAAGTTTCATTGATCGTACATGATGTTTTCACCTGGATTGGTCTGCCGGTCATCCTTTTTCACTCAGTGACTAGATCAGTATGGTTTAGGAAAAGTTCAGATCAACTGCATGAAAAAAAGAAAGAACTATATGCCTTCAGCCGCAGAGGATTTTTCAAATACGGCATTGTCACTTTGCTTGCAATCTTTTTGGGTCCATCTATATATAAATGGCTAAAACAAGTGATGGATGATGGAGGGTCGACACTGCAGGAGGTGGCGCTGAACAGCACAAATGAGCTCTCGCCACTGCCGATTCCCACCACGCAATCCTCCCCTCCAATTGGTGGAGGGTATGAAGGCAAATTCCGTGTTTATACAGTAACGGAGACACCGGTTTTTACGAATGAAAACTGGAATTTTACGATTGATGGATTGGTTGATGAACCAGTGTCGTTGTCATGGGAAGAATTCGTCAAATTGAAGAGGACTGTCCAGGTCAGTGATTTTCACTGCGTTACGGGATGGTCCGTGCTTCATGTCACATATGAAGGCATCCTGCTGAAAGATCTCATGAAGAAGGTAAAGCTGAAAGAGAACGCCTCCCATCTAAAGTTTTATTCGGGTGACGGTGTCTATACTGACTCATTATCCCTTGAACAGTCAGCTTTGGATGATGTCATGGTCGCTGTGCTCATGGATGGAGAGTTGATCCCGTCAGATTATGGAGGCCCCGTCCGGCTGATTGTTCCCAAAATGTATGCCTATAAATCCGTGAAATGGCTTGTCAGAATACAAGCTATCGATCATGTACACGAAGGCTACTGGCAAGTGAGGGGATATGATACCGACGCATGGGTAGGATCAAAAGAGACAACTTGAGCTAATTGTACAGAATGATGGAGCGTGTACGAATAAAGGCAGCAAACATGGAGCAAGGGTGACGGACCTTTTGCTCCTTTTTTTTAGACAAGGGGATGGTTCCGGCGTCTAGTGAATGGAAAAATTATAACCATGTAATCTCTAGTACAGTCTCGTACGGCATGGACTCAAATAAGAATACTCAATGCACTTCTATTATTATTTCGGTTCACGATTGAGACGAGAGAACTGTCTCTGTGTCTCTGTGTTTACTTTTTTTTGATTTTTAAAGAAAAAATAGTTGACACCAAAAATAAATTTATGATATTATGATAAATTTGCTAAAAAATAATATATATGTTAAGGTTAAGAAGGTTACCATATATGGAGGTGGATTATTTGTTTCAAATTGACGATACGATTGTTTATCCAATGCACGGAGTAGGTATTATTAAAGCTATAGAAGAAAAGGAAATCTCAGGGGAAAAACAACAGTATTATGTCATAAAAATGTTAATCGGTAATATGCAAGTCATGATTCCTGCGGGTAAAATATTGAATTCAAATATACGACCTGTTACTGACATAAGTGCAATAAAACACATCATTAACATTTTTCAACATGGAGAATCTGATCGATTACTTCCGTGGAAACAAAGGTACAAACTGAACGCGGACAAAATGAAAACAGGTAACATTCAAGAATGTACGGAAGTTGTACGTGATTTACTGCGTATAAAGAAAGAAAAAGTGCTTAATACAAGCGAAAAGCAAATGCTAGATAACGCACATAAATTTTTGATCAGTGAACTGGGATTAATTAAAGGGATTACTGATCATCAAATAAAAAGTTTCTGTTAAGGTTTCTTTCATACATTTCCCGAAAATATTCTTTTCCAAGACATTCAACTTCTCCAACTCACCTGTAGAGCATGAACCTCTTTTGTTTTTTTCTACAACCTAATCCATTTTTATTACTTGAATTTCCTTTACGAACGTTTGAAGTTTCATCAAAAACTCGATAAAATAGTCACTTGATTTTTGCAATCCTGATTCACACTGGCACGGACTAGGAGCCGTAAGGATGAAAGAGAGGTAGGGCTTTCATTGTTTTAGGGATACAATTTATTATTTAAGTCATTATTCAAGAAAAAAACAATCAAATTCACCTCTGTCTTTAAAGAAAAGAGCCCAATAAATAGTGATATCAACCTAAAAGCAGAGGGATTCAGTTTTTGAATCCACTGCTTCTTTTATTGCAATCGACTTTCATCACATTTGAACCGTAACGTTCTCATCCTACTAAAGTCCCTTGCAATTTTTCCTAAATCTTGTTATTCTTAGGTAGAATTATTTTTGTTCGGTGTAAAGTTCGACTCTTCGTTCTAATGATCACTTTGGGCAAGGATAGTAATACAATGTGCATTAGCACTAGGAGGCAACAAACATGGAACAAGGTACAGTTAAATGGTTTAACGCAGAAAAAGGTTTCGGATTCATCGAGCGCGAAGGTGGAGAAGATGTATTCGTTCATTTCTCTGCAATCCAATCTGAAGGCTTCAAATCATTAGACGAAGGTCAAAAAGTTACTTTCGACGTTGAGCAAGGTGCACGTGGACCTCAAGCTGCTAACGTTCAAAAAGCTTAATTTTGATATAGCATACCGAAACAGACTCCAAAAGGGTCTGTTTTTTTATTTTCAAAAAAACAGCAATAAAAAACCCTACTCAACGAACGAGTAGGGGCATGGAACCGGTAAAGTAAAAAATTTAAAGCAAAAGGTTATTTACATTATAACACAACAATCTCATAATCAAATGATTAGCAGAAATTTAGCAAGTGCATGATAATGACAACATCGAAGGCACACAAATGGAGGAATGGATGATGAAATTTCCAAACGACGCGGATGGAGAAGCATTGCGCAGTTTGTTTAATGAAGGTGTAAGTTTTAAAAAGCCGCAGCCAGTCGAGTTTTTTATAGCTGTGCCGGATAAGGCAACTGGCGAGAAGCTTCTGCCCGTATTGAAGGAAGAAGGCTTTCATGGCTTGCTCGAGCAGGATGATGAGACAGATGAGTGGACTTGCGGTTGCTCGAAAAGGATGCTCCTTAACCATAGCGAATTAAAAAAAGTGCAGGAAAAGCTGGATAAAATAAGCAAGCCTTACGGCGGCCATTCTGATGGCTGGGGCGTATTTATAGATTGAACTACTCACCACTTAACTCCCTTTCGGATAGTTTGAAGTGGGAGATTCTTGGGAACAGAGCGTACTTGTTGGCGTATTTCTTTGCCAACAGAGGTTTCTCTTATTGACCAAGCTATCCCCGTAGATTCCTACGGTTCTATATTTTGTTTAAGCCAGAACTAAGGTTCTTAAGCCTTCGGCGAGGATGTTTTTGCTGGCATTTAGATCTCTATCATGATGTTCATGGCAAACAGGGCAACTCCAATCCCTTATTTCAAGAGACTTCTTGCTATCTAGATGTCCACAACGGGAACAGATCTGGCTGGACGGAAACCATTTGCTTATTTTCACGATTGTTTTGCCGTACCATATCGCTTTGTATTCTAATTTAGTTACAAAAGCAGACCATGATACATCAGAAATTGACTTTGCTAACTTATGATTGCGTAACATTCCTTTGGTGTTCAAGTCTTCGATACAGATCATATCGTGGTTTTTGATAATCTCTGTACTTAACTTGTTAAGGAAATCGTCACGCTGGTTCATGACTCTTTCGTGTAATCTAGCCACTCTACACTTTTGTTTCTGATAGTTTTTTGCATCAAGAAGGGTTATGCCTTTGTTCTTAGCATTCAACGCACGTCTTGAAAGTTTTCGCTGTTCACGTTTTAGTTTCTTTGCCATTTTAGATGTGAATCGATGATTGTCAATCCTGCGACCATCAGAAAGAATGGCAAAGTCAGTGATGCCTAAGTCTATACCGATAGATGATTCCGTATTCTCCAATGGCTGTACTTCTAGTTCTGTAAGAATGGAGACAAAGTATTTGCCACTAGGATTTCGCCTAACAGTGGTATTTAGGATACGACCTTGTACTTCACGACTCTTGGCAAAGCGAACAAGACCAAGTTTCGGTAATTTGATTTTGCTGTCCACAATGGCAATGTTATGGTTTGTTTCTTTAGTCGTGTAAGATTGTACCTTATTCTTTTTAGACTTGAAGCGTGGTGCTTTATTTTGTTTCTTGAAGAATCGAGTATAAGAATCAGCGAGGTTTTTCAGGGAGGATTGAAGGGCAATGCTATCAACTTCTTTTAGCCATACTAATTCCTTTTTCAGTTTCGTCAAACCAGCAGAACAGGAATTGTACGTTAATCCTTTGCCAGTTTCTTTGTATATATCATTCCATTGTCCTAAAAAGTGATTAAATACAAAACGACTGCATCCGATTGTTTTAGCGATTAAGATTTCCTGTTCCTTGGTCGGATAAATCCGGAATTTGTAAGCTTTGTTGACCAACATTGTTCTCACCTCACTTTAGCCTTTGATTTTCAAGTACTGTTTAACTATGTTGATTGGCAATCCACCAGTCAAATACTTTATCATCAAAGAATTTTCTACGATATTTTACAACTCGGACAAGACAAGATGTCATTCTAACATCAGCCTTTCTCTTATCTAAGACTGATTATATCAATAAGGGTATGAAGTGGGCAAAAAAAAGCCTCTCGGCTATCGCCTAACCGACATTCATCTCCCACTTATCGTTGGGCTTCACCCTTCACACGATTGAAGAGGGAGTCTTCTGTCGGAAAATGATAAAATGCAGGTGATGACATGCTTCATACTTTTTTAGGTGAAACAATCGGGTATGATTTGATTTATAAAAATCGGAAAACAATCGGCATTTATATGGATTTGTACGGCCATGTCGAAGTCCACGCTCCTAAGGGGACCTCAGATGCAAGTGTGCTTCAAATCCTAGAAGGCCAATGGGACTTGATCCTGCAAAGGGCGAAGGAAATGAAAGGCCGGGCCTCAGCCGGTAGGGAAAAAGAGTACGGACCAGGCGGACAATTTCTATATTTGGGCAGGCTCTATCACATTCTGATTTCACAGGATGAAGATATCGAAAAAGACAATGCCGTGTTCGAGGCTGACAAGCTCCACGTATACGTGAAAGAGCAAAATGAAGAGAGCATCAAACAGGCTTTGAAGCGATTTTACTATCAGCAGTGCAAGGCATTAGTCGAAAAACGGGTTAAATTTTTTCAAAGCGAATTCAAAATAAAGCCGCGCTCGATTCGAATCACGGACAGTAAGACGAACTGGGGAACGTGTGATTCCATGAGGAATTTGACATTCAATTGGAAGCTGTCCATGGCACCAATGGAAGTGATTGATTATGTTGTCGTCCATGAAATGTGCCATATGGTCCATATGAATCACGACCGTTCATTTTGGCGGCTTGTCGGAAAAATCATGCCTGAATATGAACGGTATGAGCGCTGGCTCGCGGTGTCGGGGTGGAGGATGGAGGTTTAGTGTAGCGGGGGTGATAGATCCTCTCAGCGGAGCAAAAAACTTCAAAAATATTATCCTTATACTAGTCCACGAAGGCTACTGGCAAGTTAGGGGATATGATACCGATGCATGGGTAGGATCAAAAGAGACAACTTGAGTCCAATCTTGTACAGAAAGATGGAGCAAACGCAGCAAACAGGGAGCAAAGGGTGACGGACCTTTTGCTTCTTTTTTTGTGATAGTTTTTGGAAGAGAAAGGTCCCTTTGCTTCTGAACCCATTATTTTGCTATGTTAATGGCGTAAAGCTTAAGCTCCTCATCGCTTTGAGGAAGAGTCACGTATCCTTCAAGTGCTAGACCAAGCTTTTCAAGGAGTTTAGAGGAGGAAACATTGTCTTTGGTTGTAATGGCAACGATCCGATCTAATCCTAATTTACGGGCATATTCCAAGGTTCCTTTGGCAGATTCAAACGCATATCCTTTTGATTGATGTTGTGCAAGAAAGGCATATCCAATATCGACATCCTCTAGCCCATCCCGTTTAATCAAGCCGCATAAACCAACCGGCAGTTGACTCTCTTTTAGTTCAACCACAAAAAGACCGAACCCAAATCGTTCATACATCTTTCTTGGCCCTGTCAAAATATAATTCTTAGCATCCTCAAGCGAACGAATGCCTTTATCTCCAATAAATTTTAGCCATCCTGGTTCATTCAGCAATTTAAAAATAAACTCTTGATCACTGACTTCTAGCCAGCGGAGTTTCAAACGTTCCGTCTCAAATACAAGCACATGCATACCTCATTTCTAAAAAATAGTTCAGTGTAGCATTATCTTATCATTATAGAAAGTTTTCGAGAGGTTTTTTCTTCATTTTTTCGGTTCACAAGTGCGACCCAGGAACAGGCCATGTGTCTAACTCCACGTCCCATTTCTCCCGTCCTTACTCATCGAACTTCTTACCTTGACAAAACAACTAAAAACCGAATCGTCTGATCTGTATGATTGTACCAGTAATGTGTTTCGCTGGCGAAAAAGAACCAGGATTCTCCTTGTTGCAGTTCGATCATCTTGGTACCAATTTGCAGTGTCAATGTTCCTTCTATTACATATACGAATTCATGGCCGCTATGTGAAAATGGTTGTCCGTTGCTTTGGTTTGCTGGGAGAGTGACCAGTATAGGGTGAAAATCTGGATTTAAAACTTGCTGCGGGAAGCACGGGAACTACCAAGTGCTTCTTGTCATCTGACTAATTTTGGAAACATAAGGTACGCCCCTATACTTCGCGGCTATTCAGGGGGAGACAGCGGAGGTGGTAGTGATGGAGGAGGGGCTGGGGCAGATTGATCGTATGCTTAATTGAAACGGAAAAAAGAACTTGTAACCATTCCTGTAAAAGGATTTAGGTGACAAGTTCTTTTTATATAGAGGACATAGGCCAGTTACTACCTCTTTTATTGCGATTTCAGAACGGGACTTGAGACCCATATGCTTTATAAATTGATAAAAATTTCCCAACATGCTTCAGGTTTTAATATGGGTAGAAGGTCAAACTTAAGGGGTTTACGTTTAAAATTACATAAAATAGATGAGTATTTTCCCAATAAAATCTCATTTTTTTACAATTTAAAAGTATATTTATCGTGATATTATGAAGTTGTAATTGTAAAAAAATGAAAGAGGAGGAATTTTTTTGAAATAAGATTATTTTTTTCGGTAGCACTCATGTCTTTGTTGCTCATTGGAACATTCGGATCAGGAAATTTTGCCAGCGCTGAAAATCAAAAGAACAAAAGGGGTGATATAACCACTCAAGAATATCAAAACCTGCTTAACTTGGGGTTCACAGATGAAGAAATTGAATTTATGGATCAAGAAGAACTGGAACAAAATAAAAACTTAAAAGGTAAAGTAGTCGGACAAGACATAAATTATGTAAAAACAACCCATGGAACCGAGACAAAAGTTGAAAAACTTGATGAAAAAACCTATAAAGAAGAAGTAAATAAGGTAAAAGAAAAAGAAAAGAAAACGAGTGATATATCTGCTCAGCTAAGTAAAAGCACTACTACAAGCTACAAAACAATGACTACTTCTGTTGTATTGCTTTCGGGTAGCACTTATCGTGTAAAAAATAGTGTGACTTGGGATAGAATGCCGATGTATAGCTATGTTGATGTTACTGGAGTGGGTATAAACGAAGCTTACTGGGGACCTCTTCCAGGAACTGAATACGGAAAACAAAATTGGAAAACTTGGAGCTATTGTAATGGGTATCTAAATGGAAGTGCGACTTATACTAAGGATAGCACGAAATGGAAAAGGGGATCTGGCGGATACTCATTGAAAATCAATCTTCCCGACGATGAAACGACTGGAGGCTGTGCAGCCGATAGAGTGGAAGAACTTTCTAGTTATATGTACTATAGCGTTTCACCAATGACCTCAACCAATAGACTTGACGCTTACGGACAATATGCACATCAAGAATCAAATTATACACTTACACCTTCAATTTCTTTATCAGGAGTTGAATTTTCAGTCTCTCCATCTAAGGAATTTTCATTTCACCCTAATACTCATGTTCTTTACTGGAGATAACAAGAATGCCTTCTTTTGAAGGCTTTTTTAGTTATTAAATTTTTTCTTTATGAAACTCCTTAAATCAATAAAGAGATAAGTTAGTCCAACAAAAATGAATATACCCACAATCCAATCTTTATTATCCCGAGGAAAGTATCCCTCAAAACCATTAAGCAAGTAAAACAAAAATCCAAAGGAAATATAAATAGCCCCGATTAACTGACGCATCGTAAACGACTCCTTTATTTTGTCTTTAATAGATAAAAAATTAGTAAATTAGTAAATTCATCAATGAGACTAAACCATATTACTTCTTCTCTAACTCCTTAATAAGCAATTACCTATGGTGAAATGGAAGCTATGTGTTGAAACTGCAAAGCTTATTTTGTTTTGAACAGGTCAATAGGGCTTTGCTGTCTAATTTAATTTGTCAATAGTATAGCTATCCAATATGCCATAATTTCGACCATCATATAACAATTTCCTTCTTTGCATATCCCAAAAATGTTAGAGAATACATATTGATAAGCCCCTTAGTTAATATCTTGTTTTATATGGGAGTACTAAAGTCTACAGATTACAATATGCCTGTTATCTGATGAATAGTATAACTGAAGAAATACTTCTAAATTTAACTCCCACGACCACCAGGGGATTAGAAACGTCTCCGTACTTACCAAGTCCACTTACCTTGACGACACAACCAAAAATCGAATGCTCTGATCTGTATGGTTGTACCAGTAATGCGTTTCGCTGGCGGAAAAGAACCAGGACTCTCCTTGTTGGAGTTCAATCATTTTATTGCCTATTTGAAGTGTCAAAGTTCCTTCTATTACATAGACGAATTCATGGCCGCTATGTGAAAAGGGTTGTCCGTCGCTTTGGTTTGCTGGGAGTGTGACGAGTATGGGATGAAATTCTGGATTTGATACTTGCTGTGTCAGGTCTTTATAATGGAATGAAGATTCACTCACAGGTTCATTATTACTTGGAAAAAAGGTACTTGGATTGACGCCAAGAACTTCGGATATTTTACGAAGGGACTCTAATGTGACACTGGACTTTCCTCGCTCTACTTGTGACAGAAAGCTGATGGACACCCCGGCCCCTTCGGCAACTTCTTTCAAGGTCATTTTTTTTTCTTTACGGATTTCTTTCAGTCGCACACCGATCATAAAACTCCCACCTTCCTAATTACTATTTTTAACATAGAAGGAGATTGTGTCAATTTGAACAAAGTTGACAGAATATTAACCATTATCTAAAATTTAATTGAAGTATCACTTCAATTTTAAAAAGGAGGAAGGGAAAATGCAACAATTGGACAAGAAAACAACTTATCGTGTATTGATTGCCAGCCTTGTTGGCAGTTCCATTGAATGGTTTGACTATTTCTTGTATGGAACAATGGCCGCACTTGTATTTAACCAGTTATTCTTTGTCAACGAAGATCCAACAGTAGGCTTGCTTTTAGCGTATGCATCGTTTGCCCTTTCGTTTTTCATCCGACCATTTGGAGGAATTATTTTTAGTCATATTGGAGATCGAATCGGCCGGAAAAAGACACTCGTTTTAACATTGAGCTTGATGGGCGCTGCGACATTTGCAATGGGTATTCTGCCTACATATCAAGCTATTGGTGTAGCTGCACCGATCATTTTGATTACACTTCGTCTGATCCAGGGACTTGGAATCGGCGGGGAATGGGGAGGAGCACTGTTGCTTGCGACTGAGTATGCTCCGCCAGAACGCAGAGGATTCTTCGGTTCCATTCCGCAGATGGGTGTGACAATCGGAATGGTGATGGGTACACTCGCTCTTTGGCTAATGAGCTTATTGCCTGAGCAGCAATTCATGACATGGGGCTGGCGCGTGCCATTCATCTTTAGTGCATTGCTCGTCGTCTTCGGGTTATGGATTCGAAAAGGAATCGATGAGACACCAGAATTCAAGGAAGTTCAGCAAAAAGGTGAAATTCCAAAGCTGCCAATCGTCGATACCCTTCGCTATTACTGGAAAGAAGTGCTGATCACCATCGGTGCGAAAGTGGTGGAGACCGCTCCATTCTATATTTTCAGTACGTTCATTGTTTCCTATGCGACAAGCACTCTAGGATTCAGCCGCTCTGCTGTGTTAGGTTCCGTCATGGTTTCAACTGTCATTACGACAATCCTTATCCCAATCATGGGAAGTCTGTCAGACCGCGTTGGCCGTAAGAAAATGTATATCGCCGGTACATTAGCGATGATGGCTTTCGCTTTCCCATATTTCTGGATGATTCATCAAGGCAGTGTACTCATGTTGGTTTTGGCGACAATTATCGGCCTGGGGATCATTTGGGCTCCGATTACGGCAGTACTTGGAACGATGTTCTCAGAAATCTTTGATGCCAAGGTTCGCTATACCGGGGTTTCACTAGGTTATCAAATCGGGGCCGCAGTCGCTGGCGGTACAGCGCCACTCGTTGCCACTGCGCTGCTCGCATCATTCGATAATTCCTACGTCCCAGTTGCACTCTACATCATGTTCACTGCAGTGGTGTCACTGATTGCAATCTGGGCAGTGAAAAGTCGCGTTGAACCAACTGTGATCACTGGTAAAATGAGCTCGGCCAAATAATTTGGCCGAGTTTTTTCATAAAAGGAGAGATTCTATATGCTTATACTGAACGAACAACTAATCCAATCCATCTATAAAATCGAAGATGCCATTCGCGATGTCGAAAACATGTTGGTGGCCATTCATGAAGGACGTGTTGAAAATCCTCATCGGACGGTACTGAATGTCCCCGAACGCAACGGATCGGTTCTCTATATGCCAAGCTCGGATGGAACATCCATGGCAGCAACCAAAATTGTCTCGATTTTTCCTGATAACAGCTCAGCCGATCTTCCGACCACACAAGGAGCCATTTTACTTACAGAACTACAAACAGGAAAACATATAAGCTTACTGTCCGCTTCCTATCTGACACGATTGAGAACCGGCGCATTAAGTGCCATCTCAGCCCGCCACCTCGCCAGGCCCGACAGCCAAGTGCTGACCGTCATTGGCACAGGAGGTATGGCGTTCGAGCAAGTGCTAGGAATAGTGAACGTTCTGCCGATTCAAGAAATCTATTTAATTAACCGTACGGTTGAAAAGACATATGCATTCGGAGAAAAGCTAAGAGAGGCCGGTGTGACCGCCACTATACAAACCGGCGTAGACCGGAACGAAGCCGTCGCACAGTCCGATGTCATTTGCTGCGCGACCAGGTCTACGGAAGAAGTATTTGATGCTGATTATGTAAAAGCAGGAACCCATATCATCGGTGTAGGCAGTTACTTACCCAAAATGCGTGAAATCCCCTTAGGTGCCATTGAAAAAGCAGCATTGATTTATGCAGATGATTATGATGGCTTGAAAGCAGAAGCTGGAGAATTCATTGATGCAGTGGATCGGGGGAAATGGTTGTTTGATCAGTTATCTGGAACATTAGATGAACTGCATGTGAACCAAGTTGAACGTGGAGTTGAGGATATTACTATATTTAAATCAGTTGGGGCTGCTCATTTTGATTTGGCTGTGGCTAAAGGGGTTTTTGGGAAGGCGGAGGTAGTTAATGTAGGGGAGGAAATTTCTCTGTAGAGTTGCAGGGACACGGGGATGAATCTCATGTCCCTAAAAAACTTATCAAACTTTTGATGGAAAATCATTAAAGTTTATTCTGTGTTTTGAAAAAAATGAAAGTCTCCTAATTTTCAACTATGCCAAAAAATATTAGAATTTCCTGTGATTCTAAATGCGCTGTCCCGATAGTTAACAATACTAATTTTTTAATAGAAGAACCACAAAGCGACTCCATACTCCTGTTTATTTCGGTTCCTGAATGAGACAAGTGAACCGTCCCCTGTGTCTCAGGAAGTGATAAAGAGCCCCAATTTGATGTTGGGGCTTTTTGTCTTTCCGCCAATTAAAATGAAAGTACTTCTTAATAATATGTTTCCGCAGACAACCCATTGTGAAGTTGTTGCTAAGATTTCTTACATAAATATGAGAGCCTTATCCTTTGGTGGATAAGGCTCTTTTAGTAGTGAGAATTAGTATTTTGATTCTCGAAAGATGCGCGAGAACCGTCCCTGAGTCTCATAAAAAAACCTCTATAATAGTAATTCCTACTTTATGTATGGTTAATTATACATACTTCTTTTGTGAGCAGTTTTAATTGTAGATAGTATTATTAATTTCATAACTTGTAATTTTGCGAATTTTTATACCAAAGTGGAATTTATTTTCGACAAATTTTGGTAAAATAGAAGTAAGGTTATCGCTCTTTGCAGAAGATAGTTATAATTTGAAGATGAAATTTGGTGTTACTGAGAGATCCAAGACGGATAAAAAAAGATTTTGGCAATGCCGTAATACCAGAAATGGAGCATCAACCGGACATAACATTGAAACATAAATACAACAAATGTATATAAAGAGTAAGAGATTTGGATTTAGAGTGTCCATGCTTTGTATTTTGTAGGGTGGTAAATAGAATATTAGTATAAATAATAAACTGGAGATGGTTATTATGATAATAAAGAGTCTCAAGATTAAAAACTTCAGATCTTTTGGAGACGCTGAAACTACAATTGATTTATCTAACATAAGTACATTTGTGGGTGGTAATAGTTCTGGTAAGACCGCAGCACTTCAAGCAATTCAAAAACTCTTTGGGCTAACCGCAAGTGAACGTGCTTTAGTGAAGGGCGATTTTCATACTTCCTTTTCGCAAGTTGATTCTACTCGTGAAAGGGATCTATACATAGAGGTACAAATTGACTTCCCAGAATTAAAGAACACGGAAAAACTAGATGGTAAGTTAAGCGTCCCTCCATTTTTTAACCATTTTACAATAAACTCTCCTAATGATTGTCCATACGTAAGAATGAGATTAGTGGGGAAATGGAGTGCTGGTACTACACCTGAAGGGGAAATAGAACAGAAACTTTATTTTATTACTGTCCCCTACGGTGAAGAGGTAAATGAAACTACAATTTCGCCAGTATCTCCACATCAGCGCTCAGTAATTCAAATGATTTATGTACCTGCAATAAGAGAACCATTAACACAATTAAAGAATGCTTCTGGGACTATTCTATGGAGAATCTTAAATAGTATTAAATGGCCAGAGAATATGGACCAACAAATAGAATTAGAAATGAAATCGGTTGATGACTTGTTTGAAAAAACCGAAGGTGTAGGTGAAATAAAAAAAGTAATAGGTGAACATTGGAAGAAATATCATTTCGAAAATCGGTATCAGGATGCAAATATTAAATTTAATAGTACAACATTGGACTCAATATTAAAAAAAATCGAAGTTCAATTTTCTCCTACACAAGAATCTAGTACTTATACGATAGATAAGTTAGGAGATGGATTAAGGTCTTTATTTTACTTATCACTTGTTTCTTCGTTATTAGAAGTAGAACAGCAAATTACAAAAAAAACAACTGCTGCACTAACAATCCTTGCGGTAGAGGAACCAGAGAATCATATTTCACCACATTTATTAGGAAAAGTTGTCGAAAATTTAAAAGAGATTTCACAAAAAAACAATGCACAAGTTTTACTTACATCTCACAGTGAGTCAATAATAAAAAATGTTTCACCAGAGGATATTTCTCATCTTAGAATTGATAAAAAATCAGGTCAAACAATCGCAAAAAAAATCAATCTTCCTAGTAAGAAATCTGATGCATATATGTATATCAAAGAAGCTGTTAAGGCTTTTCCGGAGATATATTTCGCTAAACTTGTTATTTTAGGTGAAGGTGATACAGAAGAAATTATTATCCCTAAACTACTAAAGGTAAAAGAAATTTCATCTTTTGAATCTAGTATATCTATTGTTCCATTAGGGGGGAGACACGTTAATCATATGTGGAAGTTACTCAACCAATTAGATATACCTCATATCACATTATTGGATTTAGACCTTGAAAGAGGTGGAGGAGGATGGGGAAGGATAAAATATGTTCTCCAAGAATTAATCAATAATGGATATAATACTAAGAAATTATTGGTTGTCGATAAAGAAAATGATATAGAGATGACTAAAGATGAGTTTGAAGGAATGCATGAATGGGGTTTAGATAAGGATTCTTTAGAAGCAATGCAAACATGGATAGATATGCTGGAAGGAACAGAATTCAATGTTTTCTTTTCTGCCCCACTAGATATGGATTTTCTTATGCTTGAAAAGTTACCTTCGGCGTATAAGAAAGTAATGAAGGTTGGACCAAGGTTGCCAGATAAATCTGAGATGCCTGATGAATATAGAAAAAAAGTTAACTCTTCTATTCAGGCAACTCTAAAAAGTATTAATGCTATGGGTAAGACATACTCAGTAGAGCAACATGAATTAATGGTATGGTATAACTCCTTATTTTTAGGAAGAGGCAAACCTAGTACTCATATAGAAGCTTTGACCAATATTAGTGAAAACGATCTTTTAAACGAATGTCCCGAAGTTTTGAAAAGGTTAATAGACCGGATTAAGTTAAAAATATTGATGTAGGTGTTTTTTATGATGAAGAAGATAAATTGGCAAGCTTCTGGTGGAATAAGCCTGGAGCATGCAGCCGAATTAGCAGTTAAAAGTAATAGGAATACTTTAGTAGTAGCTGGTCCGGGTGCTGGGAAAACAGAATTACTCGCCCAAAGAGCATCTTATCTATTGGAAACAAAGACTTGTGAAGAACCACGAAAAATCCTTGCAATAAGCTTTAAAGTAGATGCTGCTGATAATTTACAAAAGAGGGTTGAAAAAAGAGTTGGTTCTGAATTGGCGAAGAGATTTGAATCTAGGACATTTGATTCTTTTGCTAAATCCATACTTGATAGATTCAGACTTGCGCTTCCATCAGAATATCAACCATTGTCTGAATATAATTTGATATTTAATGACGGAGAGTTAAAGGACATTGTAAAGGGGTTTGTAACAGAGCAACATCCGACCCATCCTAATTGGCAATATGAGATAAATTTCGGCACCCTTTTCAAAAGATTTACAGAATCTCCTTTACCTTTTTATGAAGGATTTGATGATTTATATAGCTGGGTTGGTCTCCGTTTGTGGAATGTAATGGTTAAAGGCCAAGGCTCATTTCAAAGTTCGTTAACATTCCCAATGATAGCAAGATTAGCAGAATATATTTTGAAAGTGAATCCTATGATTACAACTGCGCTAAGAACAACCTATAGTCACGTATTTTTAGATGAATTTCAAGATACTACTTACATTCAGTACGACTTGTTAAAAAAAGCATTTTTAGGGTCAAGTTCTGTTTTAACAGCAGTTGGAGATGATAAACAGAGAATAATGGGTTGGGCAGGTGCTATGGAAAATTCATTTAAGGAGTTTTCTGCGGACTTTGACTCTGAAACTCACCATCTAATCTTCAATCATCGATCAGCCCCTAGATTAGTTGAAATTCAAAATGTTCTATCACAATCTATTAATACTAACTCAGTGAATGTAAGATGTTCAGATAAGTGGACAAGCGAGGATGGAATATGTGAAGTCTGGACTTTTAGAGATCATGTGCGAGAAGCAAAGCATATCTCAGAGTTCGTAAAATTAAAACTCGAACAGTCAAAACCACGTGAAATTTGTATTTTAGTAAAGCAACAAGAAAGTATATATGCTAAACAAATAATAGAAGAATTAAGTAAATTAGGAATCCAATCACGAGTTGAGAAAGAGTTCCAAGATATTCTTTCAGAAGACTATGTTAATTTGATTGTTGATATATTAAAAATTACACAATTAAAAAGTGCTGCTGATAGTTGGCAATCAGTTATTAGTATTTTAATAGACTTAAAAGGTCTTGATTATAACGAAGAAATAGAGAATATATGGGAAATTGAGTTACAACTTGAAAAATTTATACAAGAACTCAAATATGTAATGAAGAATGTTCCTAATGATATAAAAGAAGTTAAGAACTATATCACCGATTTGTTCGAAAAAATAACACATTTTATTGGATTAGAAAAAATAAAAAACTTCTATGTAAAGTATTCTACGGGTAACTTACTTGAAAAAACTAGGGAAAAGGCAATAGAAAAAATGTGCGAATCCTTTTTAAAACATCAAGAATGGGAAAAAGCAATTCAAGATTTTTTAGGAGAATTCAGTATCCCTATAATGACAATCCATAAAAGTAAGGGGTTGGAGTACGATACTGTCTTCTTTATAGGCTTAGAAGATGATGCATTTTGGAGCTTTAGGAAACAGTCAGAATCAGATATAAGGGCATTCTTTGTCGCCCTATCTAGGGCAAAAAATGAAGTTTATTTTACATTTTGCGAATCGAGAGAAATCAAAAAATTTGGGAGAATGCAGACTGCTAATCAAAATAGAGCCAATATATCCTTCCTATATCAGATGTTAGTGGAGGCACAAGTTGAAACAAAAAATTATTAATTTGGAAAAATATTTTAACATATATAGTAGATAGTGTAGTACAGGGCTATTAAGAAAGATCAGATGTATAACACTATCAAAGACTTATCATAAATGAAGCAAGTGATAAATCATAAATAAATTTATAATTGTTTGTTAGCAATTTGTTACTTTAACTACAGAAAGCGTTAAATAGTAAAAATAAATTATTATTAGGAGAGATGTATTGATGAGAGCTTTTATAAGCTGGAATTCTGATCAAAGTAAAAATCATGTAGCTTCCATAAGGGGGGTTTTGAAAAAAAACAACATTAAAACTGTTGATATTTTTGATATTCCACAGAGCGAAACAATGAACAACTTCTTGGAAGACAGAATAGCAAAATCGGATTTGTTCATTTCTATTATAGATAATTTTTCACCAAACTCTTTTTATGAAATTGGAATTGCAAAAGGTTTAAACAAGCCTATTTTTATAGTCATATCAAAAGACTTGAAAATTCACCCCAATTTTCTATATGACTTTTTATATGTCAGAGTTAGTGAGAATGAGAGCGAAATAATAGAATTTCCATTGAATCAATTTATAAGTAACTGCACAAAAAATAAGAGAAGAAGTCAAACTAAAAATAAAAAAAAGGATATAAAACTGCCTATTTCATCAGACCTACAACAAACAGTATTGAGATCCACAGGTACAGGGGAAGAAATTACAGAATATTTGATGAATATATTTGAACTAAATAATATAACAGTAAAAACTGTGTCTCAAAACAAAGGAGTAGATTTTGTATTATGGATTGACGAAATGAATGAGATACTAGGAAATATATTAATGATTGAGGTTAAGATAGGAAATATAACCAAGGAAATGCTCAATAATAGTGAGAGTGAATTGCAAACAATTCTTAGAAATACAAATAATAAAGTTGGTTTATTGCTTTACCTTGATAGAATTGGAAGACGTTTTGATATAGGGAATTCTCTAGATCCATTAATTATTAGGATGGATATTGAGGATTTTATAAAGGAAATTGGAGATAAAAGCATTAGTGATGTTATTTTTAATTGCAGAGATTTAATTGCACATGGAAAGGAGGAATAATTGTGGCCTCTTATTCCCGAACTAGAATAAGTAATTTTTTCTCTATAAGTGATAATGCACAAACTATGGTAGAGAAGGGTAAATGTCTTGAAGACTTAGCATGCTATATTTTTGGGAAAATACCGGGAATATCGATTGCTAAAAGAAATCGAATGAATACATTTAATACTGAGGAAATAGATGTTGCACTATGGAATGACCAATCTAAAAAGGGATTGTATTTTTTACAGAATATTATATTAATAGAATGTAAAAATTGGAGTAATGCAGTTTCAAGTAATGAAGTGAGTTGGTTTGCCCATAAACTTGAAAGTAGGGGGTTGGATTTTGGCATACTGATTGCGGTAAATGGTATAACAGGTAATAGTGAAGATTTTACAAGGGCTAACAGTATAATTGCTCATCATCTTGTAAAAGGTAGAAAGATAATAATCATAAATAGAAATGAGATTGAGCAACTTGATAATACAGACAATCTATCTTTGTTAATAAAAGAAAAGTTGTGTGAACTTGCTGTAGCGGGAATTATTTTCCAATAATAATACTTTTTATTAAATTGATTTGGACACGGGTACGGTTCTTGCGTCTCACCATAAAAAATTTATAAGTGGTCAAATTCTATACAGGGATTTGGCTCTTTTTTTATTCAAGATTATTAACAATACTCTTCTCAAAACATAAAGAATGATAGAATCAAAATAAACATATTACAAATTAAGTAAACCACTGGAGTGAGCACCATATGAACAAAATCCGCCAAATAATCTTAAACTTCCGCGACGAACGCAATTGGAAGCCATACCACAATGAAAAAGACCTAGCTATTTCGATTTCCCTTGAGGCAAACGAGCTGCTTGAAAACTTCCAATGGAAAAACAGCGAGGAAGCGGTCAGGGATTCGAAGCAGAATATAAAAGAGGAAATGGCTGATGTTTTGATTTATCTTGTTCAGTTGGCGGATAAATTGGATATTGATCTGGAAGAGGAAGTTTTGGAGAAGATGAAGAAGAATGCTCTAAAGTATCCCGTGCAGAAGGGGTGAGGGTAGTTGATCGTATATGAGGCTACGAAGGATGAGTTCTTGAAGGATGTTTTTGATGATGAACTAGTAAATAATATTGTCAGCAATTATAACAGCAAGATTGGCCGCATTAATGAGCGTGAGGTTCGGTCTTGGGACAACTCTATGCAGTATATGTATAGGGTGTTGAGTGACAGCGAGATTCCTAAGGATGCTGGCGTTGCAATTGAGTTTAAGATTCCTCACACCTCGAAGCGTGTGGATTTCCTTATCTCCGGTTCCGATCAGGATGCCAAGCAATCGATTGTTATTGTTGAGTTAAAGCAGTGGGAAAGTGTTGAAAAGATTGAGGGCAAAGAGGCAATCGTTAAAACGGTCATCAACAGGGGAGTGCGTGAAACGACTCATCCGTCTTATCAGGCTTGGTCATATGCTGTTTTGATCAAAGACTATAATGAGAATGCGCAAAAAGAGGAAATTCAACTTTATCCGTGTGCATACCTTCATAATTATATAAACCAGGGTGAACAGGATCCGCTGACTGACCCTGTTTATGATTATTATATTGAGGAAGCTCCGGTTTTTGTAAAAGGTGATTCCGGCAAGCTGCGCGATTTTATAAAAAGGTATATCAAACACGGTGATAATAAAGAAATATTATATACGATCGATAAAGGGAGGATTAGGCCGTCTAAATCACTGCAGGATTCATTGAACAGCATGCTCCAGGGTAATAGGGAATTTGTTATGATTGATGACCAGAAAGTCGTTTATGAGACGGCGATGCAACTGGCAAGTGAAGCAGTACGGACAAACACTAAGCAGGTATTAGTGGTTGAAGGCGGTCCGGGTACTGGGAAGTCTGTACTGGCGATTAACTTGTTGGTAGAGGCTACGAATCGTAAATTAGTCGCTCAATATGTCACTAAAAATGCAGCCCCAAGAAACATTTATGCGACCAAGCTAAAGCAAAACTTCCGTAAAGGCCATATTGATAACTTATTTGTTGGATCAGGCAGCTATATCAATGCACCGGCAAATGAATTTGATGTTTTGGTTGTTGATGAAGCCCATCGCCTGAATGAGAAGTCCGGACTTTTCAGCAACCTTGGTGAAAATCAAGTCAAGGAAATTATCAATGCTTCAAAGCTGGCAGTCTTTTTTATCGATGAGCGACAGCGGGTGACTCTGAAGGATATCGGAAGTATCGGCATGATTAGAAAGTTTGCTGGAGAACTTGGAGCAGAAGTGTCGACGGTCAAGCTGGAATCACAGTTCCGCTGCAATGGCTCGGATGGTTATCTGAGCTGGATTGACGACGTGCTGCAGATTCGGGAAACGGCTAACTCGAATTACATCGGTACAAACTATGATTTCCGCATCTATAAAGACCCGAACGAAATGCGCCAGGAAATTCAAAGGCTGAACAAAAAGAATAATAAGTCGCGGATGGTGGCCGGCTATTGCTGGAATTGGATCAAGGAAGGAAAGTCCAACACCAATTTCCATGATATTGAGTTACCGGAACACAAGTTTAGCATGAGCTGGAATCTCGATAACTCTGCAACATGGGCAATTGACGAAAAATCAGTAAATGAAATCGGCTGCATTCACACCTGCCAGGGACTAGAGTTTGATTATGTGGGTGTTGTTATAGGAGACGACCTCGTATTTAATGATGGAGAAGTAATCACCGATTATACCAAACGCGCTAAAACTGACAACTCATTAAAAGGCTTGAAGAAAATGCTCAAGGAGAAACCAGAAGAAGCTAAACAGCTTGCTGATGAGATTATCCGTAATACTTATCGGACATTGATGACCCGTGGACAGAAGGGCTGCTTTGTTTATTGTACGGATAAGGAGTTAGAGGGTTATTTTATCGAACGGGTTAAGGATATTCAGCAGAGCTATGAGGAGAATGAGTTTTTTAGGGAGATGCCCAGGGTTGCTGAGGATAAAGAGGAATATAGAAATTAGTTAGACTTTAGATTAGTTTTTAATAGCCTAAGGCTCTTTAGAGTATTCCTCTAGAGAGTCTTTTTTTCTCATAAGTAGTTTAAATTTATTGAAATAAATTACATTTATTGAAACAAATTCATTTTTCAAACGTAAAGTAGCTAGGAGGTTGTCTATGAATATCTCATTAGTTACTACACTTTTAATTCCAATATTTATTCCATTTATATCAATTTATGTAGCTTCTATAATTACAAAAAAACAGAATGAGAAGGAAATGGTGAAAAGTCAGCAAACTCAACGTATTAAATTGCTTACTTTACTAAAGAAGGAAGCTGAAATGTACAAGGATTATCGACTCACTAACAATATGCATAGGTCTAAAGAATTTCTTAGTACAAATCTAATTATTAGTAGCCCTGTATTTAACGTAGAAGAACATGCTGAGTTGATAGAACTAGCTTTAGAAATGGAAAGAATAAATCAAAACCTTGATATTGTACTTAATACTTCAACGGCTCTTCATTCTGCAATTCTAGGTGGTTATCTAAGTAATCTGTCAACTGGGAATCCATTAATGACCCTTGCTAATTCTAAGCTAATGAAATTGATAAATGGTAAGACTCAAGTAGAGAAAGTTGCAGCAGGACTAGAAGTTATGTATAAAAAATCCATCGAAGAATCTACAAAGGAATCATTACCAATAATCAATAAAATTATCCTGGAAACAGACAGGCTGTTGAAATTAGAGTTTGCAAAGCCAAAAAGATCCTATGGTAGAAATGATTAATTGGTAAAATACAGTAAATATCCAGGGGTATATAAAAATATTGGACTAAATTCAGGTTCTCCGAAGAAGTCAGTGTAGATAATTTTGTGGGAAAACAGCAATACCGTCTCGGTGATATACTAAAAATACTATAAGTATTATTAATCTATATTTCTTTTTTTCAAAGAGCCTACGGGATTATGGAGGTTTTCCCAAAGAAGTAGTAAAAGCGGCGAATAATTTCATTAAATGTAGAAATCCTGCCTTCGTCAGATATTTTTCTGAATTCTTGGCACTAAAAAACATGATTGTCCGCTACTATGTTCAAACCAATATTCCCAGTCCGCATTAACTCTTCCTATTAGCTTTCTTAATTGATTTGGACCATCATTCTTTCTGGATTTTATACATGTTTTATCATTTGCATTCAAAGCAGTACAAGCATTATTCATATTTTTACAATTAACGCCTTTATATACTTCCACTACATCAACACCTTCAATATTTTGATATTTTTCTTTGCTCTTAAGTTAATTTTATAACTATTTAAGGATATTAGTACAATTTGGTATAATTGGAATAAATTATTATATCTGTAGTGAAAGGGTTGAGTTTAGTTGGAAGGTAGTTATATAGACGAAAAAATAGTTGAGTTTTTAGAAGAATATAAATTTCAGGATTTAGTAATTGCTATTTTTTGTATTTTATCTTGGAGAGATAATAGGTCAGTTTTGAAAACATCATTAACTTTAAATCAAAGTCTTTCACTTTATAAAAGAGAAGGCACAAAAAGTATTAGAAATTACAAAGAGTTAACACATTTCTACGAGAAATTAAAAAAATATTTTCCAGTTACAGTTTTTGATGACTTAACTGTTAATGACTTTGGAGAAGTAAAAATCAGAGCTAATAATAATGTATACCCAATTCTAATAGGCAATGGTTATGAGTTCACTTATGAGGTTACACAATTTGCAATAGAAACTTCACAAACCCAAATATTAAAAGATGCTCTTGAGTATTCAAAACATATGATAGAGGAACTGCAAGAATCTAACATTTCTAAATATGAAAACCCGGAAATAGCATTTGATTTACCAAGTGAACAATATTTTATTTCTGTTAAGGAGTATATACTTAATTTAAATTTAAACAGATATTCAAAAGAGTTTATTAAATGCCTTCTTACAGATACGTCAACAATAGAAAAAGCACATTTTATAAGAAAAGATAATAATGTTTACCCATTATTTAATGCCTCTTTAATGGTGGATGTTTATCATCATTTAGTAAAATCTTTAGATACAGTTAGTCTTGAAAGTAAAGTGCAAACCACCATATATAAAATATTAAGGAATAACTTCAATTTTTTTAATTCTAAGAATCCCAATATTATATTTCCTGTTCAAATTTTAAATAATAATGTAAAAGACCAAATGTATTTTACATTTATCGCACCAGTAGAGAATGGTTTGATAATAGTCTTCAACAAAGAAGCTTTTCCAAATCATATAATAAAACGGGACCTAAAAAAGATACACGAACTACATCAAATGGGTGAGTTAATCCTGGCTGAAATAACTAGAGGTAAGGGACTTGCAATAAAAGTGCCGAAAGAATGGAATATTTATACAATAGGTTATGATAATTACACAGATGTTACTGAAGTCAAGTTTGAAGGAATTGACCACCTCGACTATACCTATATGTCAGCATTGGATTTATTATTAATTTTAAATAACATAGAAAACTTTAGTGAGTTAGCCGAATTTCTTGAGTGGAATAAAAATAATGAAGAAATGTCGTCAATATATACATTATCAGGCACCTCTGGATTGTATCTTTTATTTAACGATATGAAGGGAGTAATTTCAGAAGGGGCTATTAATTTTAATATGATAAATGTTTCTTATGAGTTTCCAAGTAGCCACACATATGAGATTTTTAGTAACGAGTATAACAATTACCCATATTACTGCAAATCTGAAATGTTTGAACATCCACATCAATGGAAAATCAGGGAAATGGACTTTGGGTTTAAGGGCTATGCAAATAAATCAGAATATGGATTTTTCGGGTATGGAAAACAAATAACTAAAAAAGGTTTTATTTTTTTCACACATAATGCGAGCTTTGTTAGTTCACAAGAACTGGAAGAAAATTTTTACGAAAAAATAAGGACTTTAGATGAACTAAATCAGCGAATGATCGAAAGATATCAGGAATTATTAGAACAAATTGAACCTTTTAATAGTACTTGTCTACAATTATTATTTATGCCATATAATTATGCAAAATATAAAGTCAGAGGATTTCAATTTAACTCTAACAATAAGTATGTATTTGGTGATTGCAACCACTCTCATTTGGATCATATTGTTTGTAGGTTTACTGTTAATATTGATCAGTTGTTTGAAGACATTATATATGCCAATGATAGAAGTGTGGAAAACCAATACTTTATAGAATTGTTAAGTATATTTGAAGAGGTTCTAAGCAGTAAAAAGGAACTGTTATATAAAGCCATAAGAACTGATAACTCAAGAAAGAAAACAATAGATATTTTTGCTGCAACAATTGATTATTATTATAATCCAAATGTTTTTTATTCAATGCCAAAAGAGAAAGCCTTTAAGTTGGTCAGAAAGAATATAGCTGTAATCTGCAAGGAAAGTGGAATAGAGCCTGGTACTTATGAAAAGCAAGAGGCAAAAAACATAGTTAGAAGGATGCAGGTTGCTCTTGTACAAAGTTTTGAGGAAAAGATAAAAGGTTTTTCCCAAGACGAACTTCATAAGGAAGCACTAGCTCATTACTCTTATTTGTTACACGAACGTCAAGTATCACAAATGAGATATTCAAATTTTACGAATTTAGACCAGGATTTACTGGATGAATTCAGAGAAAAAACGATTGAAACTCGTGAAGCTGCGAAAAAAAATATCCGTTCAGTACAATATTTAATTGAATCCAATTTTGCAGTTAATAGGGAAAATGTTGAAAAAGACGTAGATAAAGAGGATTATGAGTATTTATTGGCATATGCTGATTGGTTAGTAGTATTACAAGACAATTCAGACGTAGCTCATTTTGAAATGGACTCTGCTGTGATAGAGATATCTTCTCTTTATAATGTGAATACAATTTTAAGTGAAGAGGTTCAGGTCCAGAGTAACGAACTAGTAAAAAGGAAGTATAATTCACCTGATTATCCAATAAAGGGTGATATGACAGATAAGGAATTTTTATTAAAGGTTTCTGATGCGTTCCAGGAGGATATGGGATTCTCTCTTGCACTATTTTTTGATGTTTTGACCTATCTAAAGTTTGATATCGCATTTACAGGAATAGAAGATAATGTAGCTAATAATGTAATTTCTGTAAAAAAAGAAGATATATTGGCTGGAATATTTGAATTAAGTGATGATATCTCAGTAGAGGAAGTAATGAAGATACTAGATTATTTAACTATCAAAGAAGAAAAGTTAAAAATGTATAATGGAATACCAACAGATTTATTACCTATATGGGAGAGAGAAAGACGAGAAAATAGATTTGACCAGAAACCACTTGTTTTAAGGAATAATTCTTATCTATATTCTCCTTCAGTTCTTCACTCTTTACATTTGCTATGGATGCACGGCTTACCTAATTTTTATCCACCCTTTGAAATAGGCATGGATAAAACATTAGAAGTATTGGACAAGTGGAAAAAAAGGTATGAAGATTTAATGGTACAGGATTTAAGTGATATCTTTCGAACACTTGGTGTTAATAATGTCTTTTCAGAAATAGAACTTTATAAATTGGATAAAAAGGGGAACCATCCAAGAAATTTAGGTGATTATGATTTATTAGTAATAGATGATAAAAATAAGGTTATCTGGAACTTAGAAAGTAAAGTCTTGCAAAAAGTCGGTTCTGTTTTTGAGGATGCAATGCAGCAAAGAAGTTTCTTTGAAAAGCATAAATTTGATGAAAAGTTTCAAAGAAGAATAACTTATCTTGAAGAAAATTATAAAAAATTGTTAAAGTCCTTAATGCTAGAGATAAATGATAAGTATGAGATTCGCTCTTATATGGTTACTAATAAGGTTTTTACATCAAGAAAGAAGAAGGTGAAATTTCCTATAGTATCCTTCTCTGAAATCAAAGAGAAGTTAGAGAAGTGCTATGGTTAACACGGAGACGTAGGGACGGTTCTCTTGTCCCATACGGGAGTCGAAATAAAAGCTTGTAGAATCTTAATTGCCATATTAATAAAGGGAAGTTAATTACTGTCCCTTTAAATTTAGTAAGACCGAAACATGCAAGTGGGGTTTTTTATCTGATTAATAATCAAGAAGCATGGGTTTTCGGGACACAAGAACCGTCCCTGTGTCACTTTAGGCATATTTGTAAAATTGAAAGCATAAAGGTTTTTATCGATCCAGTAGCTATTGAAAAGTGTGGGCAAGTTCAACGTATGAATTAGTAGATGATAATGATTTTATTGATACCCTTGTTAAAAGTATGTAAGATAAAACCTTCAATAACAAGCTCTCTTTATAAAGAGGGCTTGTTGCATTTCAATGGATGTATATTGTTTAAACAAACGGGAATTTTATCATTACCACATGATTTGTAAATAAAATCATATTGTTTGTAAATAAATTATTTACAATTCGAGTGAGATGATTTACAATGATTGCATAAGGAGTGCAACATATGACTAGTTACAACAATATTAAAAAAACTACATTGAGGGGAGCGAAGGTTAGAAAGGTTTTAAAATTTTTACAAAGTTATCAGCGGGTTTTTGGGGAGCCAAACTTTCCGATAAAAGATATTTCCGATGATCTTAAAAGTGAAAAGAGAAAAATGGAAGTGTCATTTTATGGAGTTAATTTGGCTGTTGAAAAAGTTAATAACTATGTAGAAAAGGTATTTCAGAGAGTACAATATGGTAAAAAGGAATTTAATAAGAAAATCTTTTCAGGGGCAAAAGTAGTAAACGTTTTAGAATTTGTTGATTTCGAGATGGATCATGTTCAAAGGAATATTGCCTTACTAAAAGATAAGTATGATGGTTTAATTTCAAATTCAGAAAATGTTGAAATATTTTTGGAGTTTTGGGAATTACAGTTAGATACATTTTCAAATATGAAGAAAATAATAATTATTGGACTTACTCAAGAAAAACTAGAAAGTGAAGATGAAGATATTTGGTTAGGTGTGAAGCCATTAATTTTTGATTTAGATGAAGAAGATGATGATTAAAAATATTGGAGGATTGGTATTTATGAAAGGTAAAGTTTATAACGAAAAAACAGGAAAATGGATTTCAGGTGGGGCTCTCCAACAGCATATAATAAAAGAAAATGGAGGCTGGGAGCAGCATCATCGCAAAGTTATAGAACAAACTACTGAGGAAGTATATGTTAAAATCATGACTGGAATGGATAATGAGGTAAGAAGAAAGTCCTTAAGAAGGGTAAAGTAGCAAGTAATAGGAGTCATTGCGTTAATGAAAGCATGTTGGTATTTTTATCTACTATGTCTCTATATAAAATTAAGGTTTCTTATATAAAATAAGCGTTCCTTAAATGAAATTAATTTTCCTAATCCGAAGGTTCTTCCGGTACTTCTCCCGGCGGATCTTCGGTTTTTTAATGCAATAATCTGGGGAGATCCTATCGAAATCCAATCCCATTTTCAATCAAAATTCAATCCATATCCAGTCGCTTTTGTCTATTCTGTTGTTCCTCTATAGCGGTGCCCATTCCAGGTACACCACCGTAAATTGCTTTATCAAAAGACCAATCTAATGCCTTCATCATTGAGTCGTGTGTTAAAGCTTTTGTTTTACACAATTCAACTCACCTTTCTCCCCTAGATATATGGTAATATTATACTATAAAACTAAGTTTGGAATTTAAAGTTTTTGGATAAAATCAAGGTTTTAAACTACTAAAATAATTTAAAGACAGGTGTCCTATGGAGAGAAGAAGACCAACAATACAAAACAAAGCCGAAATCCCCGTAAATATTCTCAAAGGAGAAGAATTAATCGCTGAATGTCCGAGTATACAGGTGGCGGCAAAATTCTTCTAAAAAGAAACGTTTCTAAACGTTTCAATTGGTCTGCAATTAATAAGGGGATATGGTATGGTGATTCGTATTCTAAAGATGGAGATACTTATTTTTTTACAACAGATAAAGAAGCAATTAAAATTTAATAAAAAACAGTGAAATTCCCAAACTATAATTTATTGTAAAAAGGAGGTCGTTAGTCATAAACTTTTTGTATAGATTATTTCTTACTTTCAACGCTACATCAATAATAATTGTAATATTTCTTGTGAAAGAACAAGCAGCAATACAATGGGATAATAAGCTATCCTTTGTACCGGATTTTTTTTCGTATATCCTCTATTTTTGTTTACCAATAATTTTTACTCAGATAAGTCTTCTTTTAGCTAATTTATTATCTAAGGATAGTTTGGAGAAAACCGAAAGAAATATAAAAAAAGAAAATGGCCAAATACAAACTATTAAAATGTCTAAAGTAATTGAAGTGGAGCAAGCAAATAATGCTTTTTTACCAAGTTATTTGGGTTATTTCTTTGTAGCGCTTAGCATAAATTATTTTGAAACCTTGATTTTTATTTTCTTAATATTATTTTTATTTACGTTTTATTCTCAAACCCTCTACTTTAATCCTTTATTTTTGTTGTTTGGATATCACTTCTATTATTTAACTACTGTTAACAAGACAAAAGTTTTTATAATAACTCGAAAATCTCTTAAAAATCCTGATGATATTAACTTGCCAGAATTGAGGAGAATTAATGATTTTACTTTTATTGACTTAGGGAGATGATATATATGAATTACTTAGTTGCTAGTACCAAAGGAAAAGAAGGACAAATTTATAAGATCCTATCAGAAAAAGTTTTTGATCTGCCAGAAGACTTGGATAACCCAAAAGCATATAATTCAGATTATAAATTAGAGGATGATGAATGGTTTCACATACCAAATTTCTCAAGTGAGGATTATTGTATAGAGTTTCTAAAAAAAGAATTTATTTCTACCGACTATGATCAGATAGGGACCATTGATATCAATAAATTACTTTTTTTATGTTCTTACCAAGAAGGGATATATTTTTTTCAAAAAATCACACCATCAACAATTGTTAATAAAAAGTGGTTTAAAATTGGTGAGCCAGTAATTGAAAATCAATCTCCTATTATAGTTATTAAAGAAATACCTGATGCTATTTATGTGCAGTCAGAGGATACGCTTTATTTTAAGAATATTTCATCGCTCACTTCGATTTTTAAGGGCATAATAGAACTTTACAAGGAAGCCACACAACAAGAAACAGAAGAATTTCTAAGAAGTGACTATATTAAACTTGATGAAGGTTATGATGCCTTAAAAGTAAAAACTGCAAATAGAAAAAGAATAGCATTAGCTATGGAAACATTTAAGGGATTTTCAACAAAGGAGAAGAGTGCAATCTATTCTTACATTAAAGACTATTGTAGTGAAAAGCTCTCTTTTGATGAGGAAGAATCAAAATTTAAGATAAAGAACGAAGACGAATTAAAACATTTACTTTGGGGGATTGAACAACGGTACTATACTACACCTGTTGGAAATGAAAAAATGGTAGCAAACTCTGTTTCTAAGGTGTGAACAATGTAACAACAATTAATTCTTTAAACTTGAGACTTAGGGTTGGTTCCAACATCTCAGTCAGAAGACGAAATAATATATTGAGTTGCCAAACGGACTTGAGGTTGAATTAGCCGTTAAAAATTATAAGTTAGTAATTAGCATACCTCCAGAGTTTGAATAAATCCTCAGAAATCCAAATAAAACGATAAGCAGTCCACACTGCTTATCATATTTTTTTGCCCGAACTGGCCATCTCTTTTATAAAAGCTTCTATTTAACCGTTCACAAAACCGCCACAATCTTTCCCTACCCACCCTGTCCTTTCCACTCTTTCATCCATATATAAAGGGTGAAAGGGTGGTGCATTAGCATGACAATTAAATCGGCGGTTGTTGAGAGTTTTGCGGAGTATTCACAGTTTGGTTCACTGAAGGAGTTTAATAATCATTTTGAGATGTGGATGGGGGATAAGAAGCGTTTTTTCAGTAAGGGTGAGTTGATTGGGTTGAAGCGGCTGGCTCGTTTTGCTGCGAAGGTTCCTGGGGTGGCCAATGCCAAGATCGGGACGGTCCTGAAGGCGATTTATGAGGAGTATGGGGAGATGGGGATTTCCCGTTCTACTTTTAAAAGAATGATCCTGAAGGCTAGTGAAATTGGTATTTTTACTGTTTATGAAACTGCGCGCAAGAACGGCTCGCAGTCTAGCAACCTTTATGTATTCAATCGTTTCCCGATGAATGAACTACCAGATGGCGATCAATTGAGCCACCAATATAAAACTATCATTCCTTCTGAAACTAACATAAAAAAGAATAATAAACGTGAAGAAAAGGCTGCTGAAGAACAATCATCCGAAATCCAGAAGGTAAAAACAGTTGCTGGTAAAGCACTGGAAGAGCATCTTTTTGTCAGTGACCGGGTTCCTAGTGATTTCGTCAATCTTGTTAAATACTTCTACCCAGCCGCAAAGTCAATCGAGGAATTCTGGCGGATGAGCAAGGTCGCTGCCTACCGGAACAACTATGAAGAAGAAACTGATCTCCTGTTATCCGTATCCCTTGACTCCTTCAAGCAGCTCGTTCGGAAGCTGAAGTCGAAGGTGGGAGTGAATAATCCTATTGCTTATTTTACCGGGATCCTGAATAAGAAGTTCCAGGAGCGTTATTTTGGGGAGCTTTATGAGATGGAGGCCTGTTGAACCACGTTGACCAATTCACACGGGAGTCATTTTGTTTGAGCAGCGCCGCCGTATCTGTCTCAGTCTAAAAAGTAAAAAAGTTTTATTAGAAGAGATTTACAAAACAAATTATGCTGGGTTACACCAAGCATTATCTGAACTTGAATCAAAAAATTATATTTGGAACAGCTTTGTTATTAGTCAACTTTACTTTTAATTAGTAATGTTAAAAAGTGGTTATTACTGATTAATGTCGTTTTCTTAAATACCTTTTTGTATTTTTCCCTAAGTTGAATATAAGAAATAGGCAAAAGCTATTAATATACTAAAGGAGCATTCCTGTTAGAAGGATTTTCGGGGACTTGAACAAAAAAGAGCCCTCTTGGTATGATACGGGGTGTCAAATCGTGGACCGAGATGACCCCTAACTTAGTTAACCAAGGAGGACTCCATAGTGGATTTTAAACAAAATCAGAAAATAAATCAAGTCACCGAAAATACACTCGTAGTCGGGATCGATATTGCAAAGCGAAAACATTTTGCCTGCTTTGTCGATGACCGTGGACGTGTGCTCCGAAAGTCTTTCTCGGTTTTACAGTCCAGCCAGGGTTTCGAGAGTTTTTACCAGCGCATTTTGACCGCCATGAAAGAATACGAAAAGACGGAGGTCATTGTCGGGATTGAACCAACTGGCCATTACTGGCTCAATCTGGCCTATTTCCTTGAGGAACGGGGCATACCCTTGGCGATGACCAACCCTATGCACGTCAAGCGATCAAAGGAGTTGGATGATAACCTGCCAACCAAACATGACCGCAAAGATGCGCTGGTCATCGCTCGCTTGATCAAGGATGGACGCTTCAGTTATCCTCGCATCCTAAAGGATATGGAGGCTGAACTCCGTGTGGGTTCAACGTTCCGAAGCAAGTTGACAGAGGAACTTGGGTCCGCCAAGAACATGATCATTCGCTGGATCGATCGCTACTTTCCTGAGTTCACCCAGGTCTTTCCGTCATTCGGGAAGATGGCAATGGCTGTCCTGGAGTGCACACCATTTCCGGCCGATCTTCATCAGAAACAACCGGATGAAGTATTGGCACTTTACCGTCAGGTTGAGGGGCTCAAATCCCCCCAAAGGCCGAAAGCCATACGACTCATAGAACTCGCTTCAGACTCGATTGGGGTAACAGAAGGACGGGAGATGGCCCGTATTGAAATCGCCACACTTGTTCGCCGTTATCACCAGTTGGAAGAGGAAATTGAAAGCATTACGCAGCACCTGGTCGAGCTTGTTAAAACATCAGTAGAATACGATTGGCTCTCAACTGTCCCTGGCCTTGGAGATACCACTATTGTCGATTTATTAGCTGAAATCGGAAGCTTTTCCCACTATGAAGATCCACGCCAATTAATCAAACTCGCGGGATTGACATTACGGGAGAATTCCTCTGGCCAGCACAAAGGACAAAAAAGAATCTCCAAAAGGGGCAGAAGAAAGCTTCGAGCCATCCTATTCCGAGTGATGATGCCGATGGTTCGCCATAATGATGCCTTTAGAAGGCTGCATGAGTATTATACAAATCGTAAGGATAATCCGTTACGCAAGAAGCAATCCATTGTGGTCCTATGCGGGAAACTCTTAAAAGTTCTCCATGGGATTAGCACGAAGCACAAAGCGTTTGACGCAAAGCGAATGATGAAGGATATTCCAAGTCTCGCAGAGGCTATGTAACGTCCTGCATCCCCTTTAAAGACCTAGACAAAAGGATGACACGGAGAAGCTGGCACTATTTTTTCCATCCGACCTCGAGTCCATAAAGGAGCTTCGCTAGCCTCTGCCTTATGACTAGACCGAACGAAGGAATGTAGGCACTTAGATGCCCAGAGACATGGGAGGGTACGTCATCATAAGCTACGCAGAGATCCATAGTGCATCGGATATTTAATGATCACTACTTTACCATCATTATCCAGTAGTGACCGCGTAGCGCACCCACCAATTGTAAGAGAATCACATATTTATTAATATCTGTTAGGGAGTATGTCGAAAAATATTTTTTTTGACATCCCACCAACGGGTCAAACCGTTGATATATCAATATTTATAGAGGGATGTAAAATAACAAAAGATTCTTAGTGCAGGAAATTTCTTAGCTATGTAGTAAGGAAATATGATTAGAAATATTATTGCACTAAACAAGAAAATTAGGTGTAAGTTAAACGTCAAAACAAAGCCTCCCTTTCAATTCATAATAAAAGTATGTTGCATTTTCATTTGCATCATATGCCTCTTACCGGCTAGGCAGGAGTTGGTCATACTATAGGAAGGCGAGTCTTTACTATAACTAGGCTCTGTTACCTGCTGAGCTTCCTTAGGAGTAATTACTGTAGAGCTCTGCAATTCGCCATTTTGATAAACTTTTACCTCGTTCGTCTTTGTATTAAACTCTGTAGTATATGTTCCTGGACTATCTGAACTTTTTACAACTCTATAATTTTCATCATCTTGAATAATTTCTGTTGTAACGGTTTCCCCAACTATTAGAAATAAATAGGATGTTAACCAGCATTTTTCTAAAGTTACCTATATATAGATATAAATGTTTAAAACTCAATCATAAATGGATACACAAGGAATGGAGGGATGAAGATGAAAATACTTATTATTGGTGGCGATGCGGCAGGTATGAGTGCTACGATGCAAATGGTACGAAACAGCTCTGGACATGAAATCACTGTATTGGAAAAGGGAGGCGAGTATTCGTACGGACAATGTGGCCTGCCTTATGTGATCAGTGGGAAGATTGAGTCCACAGATCGGTTAATCGCACGCACTCAGTCTACTTTTAAAGAGAAGTATGGCATTGATGCACGGGTATTTCATGAAGCCCAAAAGGTAGACGTGGGAAATAAAATGGTCAGTGGAATAAACCATAGTAATGGTGAGACGTTCAGCCTGCCGTATGACCGCCTTCTGATTGCGACTGGTGTAAGTTCGGTCGTTCCGAAGTGGGAGGGTGTGACGCTTCCAGGTATTTTCTCACTAAAAACCATCCCTGATGCAAAAGCAATCATGGATTATCTGGAAAAAGATATAAATAATGTGACGGTGATTGGCGGCGGCTACATTGGGCTTGAAATGGCCGAAAGTTTTGCGGAGCTCGGCAAGAAGGTAACGATTATTGAAAGAAATGAGCAATTAGCCAAAATATTTGATACAGACATGGCAGAACTGATTCATGAAGAAGCAGTAAAGCAAAACATTGTGTTAAAAATGGGTGAATCCGTGGAAGCATTCGGCGGAAGTGACCATGTGGAATCGGTGAAAACCGATAAAGGAGAGTATGAAACAGATTTAGTGCTGGTCGCTGTAGGTGTGAAGCCCAATACTTCCTTTTTAGAAGGAACAGGAATCAAAACCAGTTTGAATGGTGCAATCCAAGTAAATGCCTATATGCAAACAAGTGTGGAGGATATCTACGCGGCAGGAGATTGTGCCACACAATATCACCGGGTAAAAGAAAAGGATGATCATGTCCCATTGGGAACACATGCCAATAAGCAAGGGCAAATCGCCGGATTGAACATGGTTGATGTACATAAAACCTTTAAAGGAATTGTCGGCACTTCCATAATTAAGTTTTTCGATTTAACCCTGGGGAGAACAGGGCTATCAGAAACAGAGGCAAACAGGCTGAATATCCCCTGTGGCTCTGTAACCATCACAGCAAATGATATCGCTGGTTATTATCCGGATGATAAAAAAATGAAATTGAAACTTGTCTATCATAAAGAGACACATAAGGTCCTTGGCGGGCAAATTATTGGGGAAAATGGAGTCGATAAACGAATCGATGTACTAGCGACCGCCATTTTTCATTCCATGACGACCGAAGAGCTGCTTGATTTAGATCTGGCGTATGCTCCCCCGTATAATGGGGTGTGGGATCCTATTCAACAGGCGGCTAGGAGAGTGGAGTAAGTTCTATCGACAAATTCGATTTTTATCGAGTTTGCCGACAGTGAATTTTATTTTGATTCAAATAGCTAGCAAAAGGCTTGGGAACATTCCAAGCCTTTACTTTGTTATTTCAATATTATCTCCATTTTTCTACTTTTCGTTGTCATCCCAATTGACCTATAAAATTCAATGGCAGATGTATTTTCCTCGGTTACTCCTAATTCAATACTATTAACCTCGATGCTTCTTCCAAAATCAAAAACGTAATTAGTTAGTTTTTTGCCGATCCCTTTCTTTCTATGTGTTTCAGCAACGCATAAACTCTTTATATATAATACTTTCCTCGCTTTAACAAAAGTATTTTCGGTTACTTCTTCTTCCTTTGTCACTACAACGCCAACTAGATCATCGCCTATGGTAGCCACAAAAATATGCTGTTTGTTATCAATTAATTGGCTTTCAAAAAACTCTTGTTCGACTGGAGTGGAATTCTCTTTGTATACATCTGGTCTTACAAAAACGTGGTAATCATGAACCTGTCTAAATAAAGGCAGCAATGACTCGTAATCGCTTTGTTTACCGTTTCTAATAAATACTTGCATACTTTTTTCTACCCCCGATAATTTTGCTCGTTTGTTGAAGTACTTAATTTTTAAAATCTATTTTACCAGATAATGCTATAAATTGGATTTAATCGAAAAAGATTAAAATTGACATATCAAATAACAAGTAAAAATAGCACCCTCATAAACTCAAATAACAATTTCTATTGTCAAGATGCCATTAAGGGTGCTATATTCTCCAAATCTTAAAAACCTTAATGGATACTCTTCTGATGCTCATAACAATAAATCTTCCCATTGAATTTGTGGTTTGATAAATAATATGAATTAACTTTATCTGACACGGGTTTATTGCAGTTTGAAAAGGTTCAATTTGGCTCTTCGCTAATTCCGCTAGTCTTCAATGCCTGTTCGTGTTTGGTCTGATTGCAGGGTCTTTTATATTTGCATTTGAAAAAATATCGTAAATCTCTGAAATCTCCTTATGAATGAGGAAGATCTCAACCGTAAAAGCAGGATAAAACTGTGTAATAGCGAATATAGTTCTGTTATTCAAGACATTGAACAAGGCAAAGAAATGAGGATGACAGTATGATAAAGCTGCAGAAATATGAAAATCTGTTGCAGTTTAAAGATGAGGTAACGAATTTTTTGGAACAGGATGAAGTGGTGAATAATTTGCCTCTGGGAGTGCTGAAATCTGCAGAAAGAACTCCGCTGTTAATGGCTGTCGTGCGGAAGGATGAAGAAATTGCATGGGCTATGATTCAGACTCAGCCGGATAAGATCATTTTTTCAAAAGCTGCTTCTTTTTCAACTGAAGAACGTCGACAGATCGCAGAACAGATGCATCACGAGATTGAGAGTATTCCAGGTCTTATTGGTGACAGGAAGCTGCTTATCGAACTCTCTGGCTATCTTTCTAAAATGAGAGATGTGACAGCAACCGTGGAAATGGATCAGGGATTATACAAACTCGAAAAGGTGAAGAAGAAAGTTGTATCAAAAGGAAAGCTTCGGGCACTTACAGAACAGGAACATGGTCTTGCAAAAGAGTGGGTGTATCAATTTTGTGAAGATGTGAACCTGCCGATCACCATGGATGAAGCGGATACCAAAGCGGACGAGTTGATTCGGAAAGGGAAATTGATGGGATGGGAGATAGAAGGGGAGATTGTTTCCATGGCAAATGCAACAAGGCCTACGGAGAAAAATATCAACATCAATTTTGTCTATACACCCATCAAGCATAGAAAGAAAGGCTATGCATCCGATTGTGTTGCGGCACTCTCTCAAATGTTGCTGGATCAGGGCTATCAAACAACGAGTCTGTATACCGATCTCAGTAATCCTACTTCCAATAAAATCTATCAGGAAATCGGATATGAATGGGTTGCAGATTCAGTTGTGGTGGTGTTGGGAGAAAAAACATGCTCATAAAGTCAATCAGGTGTCAGGTGGCAGAACGAAAGAAAGAATTCTTTTCTAAGGGACAAACACAGTGGGAGCCACTCAGCCATATGAAAGGATTTCTTGGACAGCTGGGTGGCTGGTGTGAAAAAGATTCAAACCTGGCATGGATTATTGCTTTCTGGGAAAACCCTTCAGCTTATCAGCAGTTCATGAAGGAAGAGCATGATCGGATATTCATAGATTCAGGGCAAGGAAAAACGTATGATGCCATCTCCATTGATTTTTTTGAAGTGGAATATCAGCCACAACAGTTGGCTTCTTTGGTGGAAAAGGCTGATGTCCTTGAAGCAGAATTACTTGATTCAACTCTGAGGATTTCAAGAGGAAACAGCAATGAAGAGACAATCCTAACAGCCAATGCCAGTGGTATGAGTGGACCGCCAGTAAACAGACTTTCTGACAGAATCCAAGTAGACGAGGCGTGGAGGGTCGTTAGGAAGGATTAAACCCTTTGTGTTTAACTAACTTAACACTCTGGCTGCATTTCTTGTTGTATATTGAACGGGTTAGTTAAATGAGCAAGTTGAACAGGCGCTTTCTCCATAAAAAGGGGAGAAGGGCATTGATGACAATTGGCTGGCCGTCTGAAGTGATCGCTATGCGATTAGTTTTGATTATCCCCGGTCCCTGGCGTATGTTTTCTTAAGAATAATCCCATTTGTCCGATATGTATATCGAGATATTATTTGTGTATTAATCCTGTAGGTAAGAAGGGATTTAGAACAACATAGAATGGGGTTTGGAAGTTTGGCAAATGTGAGTATGATTTTACTAATCATTGGTTTAGTGAGTTTAGGCATTTCTTTTATCTTTTTAATCATGAGAATGGCAAAAGGGAATTATCAGATATCCGCAGTGACCTTATCAGTAATGCTAATAGGGGTTATTTGTATATTCTCTGGAGTCGGGTTGATGATTCCAGAGTTGAAAGAGAGAGTTCTAGGCTTAACCGCGGAACAAGAGGTGGATGCTGAATTTGAGGGACAGGCTGAGGAGCAGGCTGGAGAACAAACGGATGAAAAAGTGAAGCCTGATACTAGTGATGTGAAGAAAATTACGGAATTCAAACAGATAAAGCTTGCTTATCCTAAGGTGATTTATGAAGCTGAATACAGTGGATATAAAGAGTATCAGGATGCTGATGGAACAGTCTATAAAAATATGACAATGATCAATCCTGATGGTGTGATGATGGGATTCAGTGATATTACGGTTGCGCTAGTTGCATCTCCGGTTGATAATCCCAATAATGACGGCTTCGCTTACTATAAAGGGTACTATTATTACAAAGGTTCCTATCACTTTGAAGTTTCCGAGGGTACTTTTAAGTATGAATCAAGGGAAGCAGCAGCTCCATATTTTAAAGGATTCACTCCGGATAAAACAGAGCAGTACAGCAGCATGGACATGCAGCTTTATGACTTTGTCTATAAGTTCATGCCAGTCCAATTTCCACAGGAAGAGAAGCTGGTCGATGTTCCACTCCTAATAGGAGAGTGGGCTTCTTTTGAAGACACCATCATGGATGGCCCAAAGCTATTAGCGAAGTTGAATTTCTTCGAAGATGGGTTCCTGTCAATGGAGAATCGCATTATCAATTCAAATGAGATTCCGGACAACATGCAGTACAAGTTTGAACAGTTGGATGAAAATGCGTATAAACTATATCTGTATCCGGTGACCGGTACAGGGCATGATGGCGGTTATACCACATCGCTGGAGCCTGCGAAACGGAACTTCATTCTCTATGTCACTAGCAAAGATAGTTTTGAGCTAGTCTATTACGATCAGAATTTGAAGAGAAACAGCATTACGATGAATCGGATGTAAGATGGGAAAAAGGAAGTTCTTTGGTCACGTTTGGGATAGACATACTCATTGTAATATAAGATTAATTTTATTTGCAAAAGAGGTAGTAATCGATGTTGTGGTTCTTTATTGGAATATTTTTAGCTGATTTATTATTAGGTTTCCTGCAAGCGCCAGTATGGCTATTTATTTTGGTTAATCTGGTATTTATCGTCGTCTTTATGTTGAAAAGTTTCTATCCGGTCCTTTTTGAAAAGAATCCGGAAAAAATCATGGACTTTATGAAGAAATCAAAGCATCCGCAATTTCAATTTTATTATTATTTTTTCAATGATGAGTTGGAAGAAGCGGAGGACAAACTGCAAAAAATGAAATCACCTTTTCAACAAAAGCTGAATCATGTGAATCTGCTTGTTAAAAGGAAGCAGTATGATCTCGCGGAGGAGATGGCGAAAGGGTTAAAGGATAATATGTATAAATGGTATTCTCTTGCTGGAATTGCGATTGAGCAGGGAGATCGTGAATCATATAGGAAATACAAAGAAAAAGTGAGGAATCCTTTTTATCGCAGGTTATTGGAATTGGATGAGTTGGTACATGATGGGAAGAAGGAAAAGGTGCTCAATGAATTGGAGGATATGATTCCGAATTTGAGGGGAGCCAAGCTGCTTAGCGTGATTCAATATAAACAGGATTTATTAAGAAGGCAGGAGTATTAATTTTTCAATGAACAGATGGAGGCAATCGAGTGACAAATCTAACGTTTAGACAGTTAACGGCGGATGAGTGTGAACTGATGAAGGATATGGACGCTTCTCAGTATATTGGGAAAGCGTGGAGGGAAGTTGATGGCAAACGTCAACTGGTCGAGATCAATTACCAGGACCCTGATTGGCCGAATGGATATGAACATCATTTCAATAATTTGAAACAAACGATCAGCCAGGGAGGGAGTGCGATTGGTGCATTTGGGCAAGATGGTAGATTGATAGGATTTGCCACAGTCAATCGTGGCTTTTTTGGCGAGAACTTTAACTATGTATTACTTGATCAGCTTTTCATCACACTTGAGCACAGGAATAAAGGGATTGGAAAGAAGCTATTTTTCCTTTCAGCAATGCAAGCGAAAGAGTGGCAGGCTGATAAGCTCTTTATTTGTGCCGGATCTGCAGAAGAAACAGTCGCCTTTTACTTTGGAATCGGGTGTAAAGTGGCCGAAGAAATTCAACAGGAATTTTACGAAAGTGATCCAAGGGATTTTCAACTAGAGTACTCGTTAAGTTTTTTGTAAGATAGAGGACATGAGGAAAGTTTTTTTTGTGTCCCGACAGCAACTGCCCTGTGTGGAATGGCCATAAATCGAAGCATGGGGACGTATGACCCTATGCTTCTTGAAATGAAGTGAATTTGTGAGACGCCGGGCAACAGCCACTCTTTCACTTTACTATCTTGCCCAGAGCTTGGGACGTACTCTAAGATACTTGTACTTTAACCTCGTTTTCTAACTGCTAGAAATTTCTTCTTTAAATTTTCCGTGTTGTTTTAAAACTAGTCCATTAACCAAGTTGAAAGAAATGAAGTGATAAAATGAAACTGAAAATACAAGTTCCTTTTTTTATAGTCGGACTTATCCTTTTTAGTTACGGTATAGCGGTGGCCATCAAGGTTAAGTACTTAGGGGTCCACCCGTGGGATGTATTGAATATTGCACTTTATGATAAGTTTGGTTTAACTATCGGAACGTGGAACTTGATTTTTGGTATCATTTTAGTTCTTGTAACTCTTTTGATTGATCGAACTTATGTTAATATTGGCACCTTTATTAATGCGCTGATGGTTGGTCCAATGGTTGACTTTTTTCTCTGGCTGGATGCTTTGCCCCAGGCTTCCACGCTCATGGTTGATGTTTTGGTGTTGCTGATTGGTATTATGATCATGGGGATTGGAGGAGGAATGTATAATGCTGCTCGAATTGGATCAGGGCCAAGAGACGGATTTATGCTGGCGATTTCGGTTACGCTCGGGTATTCAATCAGCAGAGTGCGAATGATTGTTGAGAGTATTGTGCTGGTGGTTGCCCTATTGCTGGGCGGTCCGGTCTTTATTTTTACCTTTATTTATACATTCATCCAGAGTCCTATTTTCCAGGCTGCCTACAAGGTCTGTACAAGATGGATTGAAAAGTTATCTGGCTCAATAAACAAAAAGGTAATTTCTATGTAATTACAGACGTACCTATTGCTTCTGTTTTTTTCAGAACCTTCCCATCATCTAACTAAAAGTTGCCGGTGTGCAGGAGAACCTTCCTTACTTCGCATTCCTTTGATGATCATAACAAAAAATCTTCCCATTGAATTTTGGGTTTGATAAACAATATGATTTTACTTTATCTGACACGGGCTTATTGCAGATTGAACAGGTTGAATTTTGTTCTGTGCTATTTTCGCTAGCTTTCAATGACTGTTCGTGCTCTCGTCTAATTGCAGGGTCTTTTATATCTGCACTAGAAAAAACCTCGTAAATCTCTGAAATCTCTCTTTCGCTGAAGAGAGGTTTTTTGTTTTGGATTTTTAATACAGATAATTTCCGATGAATGAATTCTGATAGCTCGATATCATAGACAATGAGTTCGTTAGAGGCAATTTTACGGTAATCAAGGCCGACATTAAACGTGGAGCGCTTAGTAAAAGAGACGATTGATATAAAGAAATTCTGGCACTTGTGATCAATCAAAGAAGCTAGTGCTTTTATATGCCCATAGTTTTGGACAAAAGGATTCATCATGCTGAATTTCCCATTGACTGACCAGGTTTTTCTGTCTTTCCCGCCGTATATCGTTCCTTGGTAGTTTTTCGTTTCAATCACAAAGATGCCGTATGGCGTTAGCACCGCATGGTCGATTTGTGAATAACCTGACTTTGCCTTTGGATTCTTGATGAGGAGGTCACTCAAGTAGCGACAGTCCTTTGGCAGCTGGTCTAGCTGTATATCAATCTTGTATTCTCCAATTTCCCCTTTTCTTACGGCAATCTGTTTTGTAGCGGAAGTCTTCGCTTTTACAGGAGGTGCCTCTGTCTTTTGCTTCTTCAAGAAATTCAGAAATAATAACATGATCCTCTCTCCTTGCTGTTAAGTATCCTCCCTAATACTATCGTTCTAATACCTGCTTTATTTAAGCTGTTATTTGATATAATGGAAAAAATAACTAATTTTCAGTTAGTATTTTATTATTGAAGGGTGATTTAAATGGATTTGAGGCATATACAAAAAACAATTGACCTGGCTATCCGAAGTATTTGGGTGGACAAGATTTCAAAAGACCATGCGTCGTTTTATCTATTAAAAGAAGATACATTAAAAAATGCCCTGTATTATCATTTGCGAACGGAACTTGCTAGTTTGCTAGAAAAGCATAATTTAAGGATTTTTACTGAATTTTATTATGGTGGATTTATTGCGGATCTTGCCATTGCAAAATTAAATGATGATCCTGGTAACAAGGATCATTTGAAAGATGACATCGAAAATGTTCTGGCAATCATTGAATTGAAGTATAAATCATGCGGTACTATGAAGTTTTTCGAAGATGATGTACTAAAAATAAAGAACTATATAGATGCCGCACCTTCCGCTACTACTCAATACTATTTAGCTTTTATCCATGAGGCGGAGTACGAATGCATAGAAGATGACTCATGGCTGACTCTGGAGCAACAAATATGGGCAAAAGATCGATTAACGGAGTTATCTGGTCACTATATTGACGGGGAGATGACCTGGACGGTACTTTCTCATAACGGAAAAGCCGAAATGATGAACTAGTTCCTGTGATATGTATGGATTAAAATGTGCTTTGAAGAACTAATTTGAAACATTAGAGGAGTAAAAACGTGCAGCACCGAATGAGTTTATATGGAAAATACTTTCAATCAATCATTGAGGGGAAGAAGAGAGTAGAAGTTCGTTTGAACGATGAAAAGAGAAGGAAAATTAAAGTTGGCGATCTGATTGAATTTGTTAAGGTGCCTGAAGAAGATGAAACATTAGTCGTGAAGGTGATAGAACTAAGAGGCTTTGACACCTTCAAAGAGATGTATCAAAACATCCCGTTTCATGACTTTGATTGTGAAGGTTGGAAAATGGAAGAGATGGTAGACGGTACATATGAAATTTATACTCCAGAACAGGAGAAGCAGTGGGGAGCTTTAGCGATCACAATCAGATATGAAAAAAAGTGATTTAAACAGGGATAGAGAAACAATTACAGAAAAAAATAGCTTCTTATGAATCATGGGGTTCGATTCTTGCTTTACTTTATGCCACTTCCTATCCTGAGCGAGTAAACAGATCATATTAACGGCTGCAATAGGTATCACAGGAGAAGGGTTAACTGCTTTTGCCCAAGAATTAGAAAAGAGATTAACGGACGAGGACAAAATCAAGTTATCTATCTTGGAGGAAAAATATAAAAGTGCTAACTCAGCTTTAGAAGAAATTTTTGAAGTTCTAGATAGATATTACATTTATTTTGAAAAGTCATTAAAGAGAAAAAAAGAAAACAACGCTGAATACGATTGTTAATGAAACTATCGGAAAAGACATTATGGAGAATTATGACTTAACGAATAAGGTGGATCAAATTAAGGGGGAGCATGGGGACGTACCTTTTGCTCCTTTTTCGGAATTGTTTTTGGAAACAAAAGCTCCGTCCCTCTGCTTCTGCTTTGCTCCATGTCTCCCTCTGTCTCAAAACATATTATATTCTCTTTACGTTTGTCAGCTTCATTTTACTCTCAGGCAGACTTGGAATATCATTCATGCTGTAGCTTAAGTCCTGCTTCGGGACCGTAAACCTTAAACGATTTACCAAGTAATCAACCGACACCCTGAGAAGGTCCAGTGTCATCCACTCTCCAGCACAGCGGTGGCCGATATCATATTCTCCACCGCCTTGAGGGATAAAGTCAAACGGACTGCCAGACCATGAGAGAAACCGGTCAGGAGCAAATACTTCCGGCTGCTCCCATACTTCAGGATGATGGTTGGTACCGTATAAATCCAGGAGAGTAAGGGTGTCTTTTTTAAACGTATAGCCCTTCCAATCGAAATCCTGCTTCACTCGAGCAGCTGCAAACGGAAAAAACGGATAAAAACGCCGCACTTCCTGAATAAATCGCTGTTGTTCTTCCTTGCCTCCATTTTTCACTTTCGAGGCTTCCTCTGGGTATTCATAAACAGCCAGGGCAGTGAAATCCACATAGACAGAGATCGCTACAATCGGCCGCACTAAATTTAATAGTTCAACCGCCACAATAGATGAATCTAGTAATTCTCCATTTGGATTTTTGTGAAAAGAAAATTGATAAAGCGCTCGTTGCTCATTCAGATGAATTTCTTTGTCACGAACCTTTGCCACTAATGCTTCGAGCCATTCTTCTGCTTTTGAGCGCGATCGACGAGCCTGCCAATGTTTCCAACCAATACTTGCCGCGCCTTCAAACATGTCGCTGAGCTCGTCTGTCCACTCCTTCAATTCGTCATTTTGAAGAGGAATCCCTGTCCATTCGAAGGCTGTTTCCGTCAACATTTTTTTCACTTCATCATAAAGGATGATTTCCTTCTCAGCTTCCCACTTCTTGCTATAACGCTCCCACTTTTCTGCAAAGATTGTCTGAACTTCATCAAGAGACTCTTTCGTCATCAAAGACATGAACATGGCTTTTCTGTTCAAATGACGCTCACCGTCCAGACCTTGAACGCCACCTTCGCCAAATAGTGTTTTTTGCGCGAGTTTAGGAGCTGCATTTTCCCGTTTGAAACGGCTATTGTCATAAAAAATCTCCGCCGCATCTTTTCCAATCATACAAATGCCGGTTTCCCCTAAAAGGTTGGTTTCGAAAACTGGAGTGCCGTACTTATCACTCCGGTTCATTATGTATTGATAGCCTTCCCTGAGGAGGCGGTAGTTTTCAATCAATCCTGTCTCTTTCGGCATTTCTTTATGTTCTGTCATTTTTGTTCCCCCTTTATATTAGAAGTACCTTTTCTATATACCACCTCTTGAAGCAGCCAAACGAGGCCCTCGGACTAGTCCCTGTCAATGATTTTCGTCAGCATCTAAACTGAATAAGTCCAGTGCATGACTAAATTCCTCAAGTAGTTAAGTGTAAAATAGATTAAACCGTAAATTATCTCTGATCATGTTACTTAATATGAACAATTACACGAAGGAGTATGAATATATCATGTCGGTTGACGGCCTGGTATGTGGGGTTCTAGCCGGATTGCCTATACTGGCCATTTTATTTTTAATGGTTACCACTCAAATGAGTAAGCCCGAAGATAACTCCTGGCGTCACCTCAAGAGACATTAAAGATAGAAAGGGGACCTTGATTTTTGAAGCAAAAGGTCCGTCCCTCTGCTTCACGTGAAGGAAGAATAGAATGCATGGAGAACTATTAATTGTCGGGGGATTTTAGTTGGAACAGTTTATGGTATGGGAAGGGAGATTTACATGGCTGCATATAAAGTGATTTTATTGGATTTAGACGGCACGATTACAGACCCGAAAGCCGGAATTACCAGATCGGTTCAATACGCCCTGGAAAAAATGAATATAGCCGCACCTGATGCCGATCAACTTGAGGGTTTTATTGGGCCTCCGCTTCAGGTTTCATTCGCTGAGTACTTCGATTTTGATGAACGCCAAACTGAGAAAGCAATTGGTTTTTACAGAGAAAGGTTTAAGGAAAAAGGGATACTCGAAAATGAGTTATATCCAAACATTCCTGATCTATTAAAATTTCTAAGAGAACAGAATTTCAGTTTAGTTATAGCTACTTCCAAACCTACCGTATTTGCTGACCATATAGTAAAGCATTTTAAGATAGACCATTATTTTGACCTTGTGGTTGGAAGTAACCTAAATGGAACTAGAACATCAAAAACTGAAATTATTGAGTTCATACTAAATGAGTACAATCAGTATAAGCCGGAAGAATTTATTATGGTTGGCGACAGGAAGCATGATATTGAGGGTGCGGGTAATAATGGTATTGACTCAATAGGGGTGACGTATGGATATGGGTCTCTTGAAGAGTTAAAGAATTCCCAGCCTACTTATATTGTCGATAGCGTTGAACAGTTAAAGGGGATTTTGGACTTGAGCTATTCACTATCGGAATAGTTCCAGGCGATAGGTGAGACAATTGTCGACCAGGCGGATGGTTCTCGTGTCTAACAAAAAGTGTAATGATGTAAACGTTAGAGAGGGTAAGAACCGTCCCTCTGCCTGGTTAAGTCGTTTTCAGTGGAACAAGGAGTGTCGTCGCTTTTTTAATAAGGGTAACGTATAATGAAACTATAGACATAAATACGATTCCTTAGGAGGCTCAATGTTTCATGAATAGTGAACTGACAATGCCGACAAAAATATCGTTCAAATCTAATAGGGTTATGGTTAATGGAGAAGTTGTGCGGACAGCGATCTTCGCGAGGTTTATGGTTGCCGAGGTCCAAACTGAATTAACCGAAAAATACTATCTGATTTTCTACAAAAATGCCCTTATCTATGGTGATCAAATTGAAAAGGTTCAAAAAGGTTCATTTATTGATAAAGTGCTGAATGAAGGGATCGTCATAGATCAAAAGCATCCGCTTCTGCCTGTACTCATTCCCGCCACGGCTTTAACCATACCAGCTAAAAACAAGCTCTTCCATCATCTCCAGCGCCATTATTCTCTCCTTGAAATACCATGTATTGCCGCAGCACTCGACTCGTTTTTCACACCAGAACAGCTCACCAAACTCATCGAAAATATCTTCTTCGACTACAGAAGAAACGGCAGTTTTTCCAAAGCCTATCAATCGATTCGTCTTTTGTCCGACATATCTCCCTCACTGGAAAAACTCAGCAATCTCCTCCATTCCCGGGAATACAGCTCATATTCCAGTTTCTACACTACTTCATCTTTACCAGCAATCCAAAAGAAAGACCCCTTATTTGCAGAGTTTCATTGCTTTATGAATCGAAAAAACAACGAACATTTTCAAATGTTCGAAAAGATATTAAAAAACGAAGAACGATATGCAGAATGGCTGCTGGTTTGGATGGATGACAAAGGAAATCTTACTTCTGAATCCGTTAAGCGGCAAACAGAGTTGGCTTTGAAGTACATCCCGCTCGAAAACTGGATTCTAGTCTTATCCTATGCTGAAATCAATCCATATAAATGGGTACCGGAAGCTCGAACTTTTATTGAAGGATTGATGAGAGCGGGGCAATATGAGAAAGCAGCCGTTTATTTATTCCCTTTTATAGAGGATCTGCCGGCAGAGTTTCATCTGCTCCTTAATGAAATTTGGAAGCAGGTTGATGCTGAATTTGTTTCTTCTCACTTGGATGAGTTTCTGCTGCTTCATCAGCAGGTTGCTCAGGAAAATGACCCGAGGCAAGTTGAACAAAGAATTCTGCAGCTGACAGCAAAGCTAATGGAGGGGCATGATTTGAAGGTAGTCTGTGAAAAACTGAAGCCGATTCAGAAAAGCTTTCCACATTCTATTGCCATCCGAAAAATCAATGAAATGGCCGCCCTTACGGAGAATCCTGACAGAATGATGGAATTGGGGCAATTTTACGCAGATTTCAATCAATATGATCAGGCAATCGAATGTTTCTTCTGGGAAATGGAGCTCAATCCGGCTGACCCAGCTCCGGTCAGGCAGCTGTGCAAAATGTATCAGCAAAAAGGCATGGTAAACGAGGCGTCAGCCTATCAGCAAATATATACACAATTAAGGAGCGACCAGGAGACGGGCTGAAGTCTCGGGCTAGTGAATCCATTTGGAGATGAGGGAAAGCCTTAAGTGGCTGCCATCATGTCTGAAGCGATGGGGATGGAGGTTGAATATATCAACCCTTCGGTAAAGGAATTCAAGGAGCATATGCTGGCTTCCGGTGTCGATGAAGCTTTTATAAATGTGGTCGTGGGGATTCATTTTCCAACAAAGCTTATGATGGCCAAGGGGATCAAATACGATTTTGAAAAAGCTGCAGGACGAAAGCCGACAAAAATGAAGCAGTATGTAGAGGATTATAAAGAGAACTGGATTTAAGTTTTGGCGGCGGATTGCTGATGTCGATTTCTTTTGCTGCAGCAGGAGATTTATTTTCACCAAGAGAACGCGGGACAGCTTCATTCCGGCTAAAGGAAGGGTCGGGCTATGGGAGTATGAATTATAAATGCCTGTTCAACGGGGAACAGGCATTTTTTCTGCTTTGCTATCTTCACCCTCTAAAATACGGACAGAAATCGGAATCCTAAACCTGATAGGCTTGTTTTTCAGAATCGTAAATAAAAAGCAGCCTGCAATAACAATGAAACTGCCAGCGGCTTGAATCCATGTCATCTTCTCTCCTAAAAAAGTAAATGCCAAGAGAGCTGTAAAAATGGGGTTGAAATTAAGGAACAACCCGGAAATGCTTGGTCCTAGTTTATTGACTCCGATATTCCAGAGAACCATACAAAGCACGGTCGAGACCAGGCCTGTATATAAAATGCCTTGCATAAAGGAGGAATTCAAGTTGGTTACCGTGAAATCCCTGATGGAAAAAGGGAGCAAAACGAGTAGGCCGAAAATACCAGAGTAGAGTATGGACATCAACGGTGTGACGGTCGCCATCGCCCACTTGCTGCTGACCGAATAAATCCCCCACATTCCCACAGCTGTCGTCATATAAAGATCGCCTTTATTGAACTGTAAGGAAAATAATGAATTTATATTCCCTTTTGAAAGGACGAGCAAAACACCAAATAAAGAGATGATCATGGCGAGGAACTGAAATTTATTTAGCTTTTCTTTTAGGAAAAGAGATGAGAATGCCGCAATCGAAAACATATTCAATGTCGAGATTAAGCCAACGTTCGTTGCCGAAGTCTTTTCAAGTGCCATGAATTGCAATGCCTGGAATAAGGCGACCCCGGTGACTCCCATTATGAAAAGAGGCATAATGGATTCTTTTGGGGGGATCAGCTTTTTCTCTTTCCACCATACAAGCGGAATGAGACAGATGATCGCGATGGCCCATCTTAAAATGGTCAAGGTGATTGGAGAAGCATGGTCTACAAGCGTCTTCCCCACGATAAAATTTCCGCCCCAAAGAAAGCTCGTTAAAAGTAATAGGAAATGATATTTCACGTCATTTGGCCCCCCTGATCAGTACCATTGTGCACAACGACTTAAGTTATATGAATTATTTTAACATTTCCCTTAAAATACAAAAGATAATTTTGTATAATTAATTTAATTCAAAATTATTAAAAATATAATGTAAATATAGTTTAATAAATTCAAATATTGGCGGTTATTTCGCTGGTATTCGGAATTTTTAAAAAGGGGGTTGAATCTTGGAATCTGTTGTAAGCAAGGTTTTGGATAATGTGGATATTAAAATCCTGGACTTCTTGCAAAAGGATGCTCAGTTAAGCAACCTGGAACTCTCTAAGCGAGTGAATTTATCTGCGCCCGCAGTTCACGCCAGAATCAAGCGACTGGAAGGTGAAGGATATATTAAAAAGCAGGTCGCAATTTTGAATCACGAGAAGCTTGGCTTTGATTTACTGTGCTTTGTTTTTATGAGCACCAATATGCATCAGTTAGAAAAGTTGGAATCATTGGAAGAAACACTAGAAACAATGGAAGAGGTGTTAGAGTGCCATTGCCTCACTGGGGAGTATGATTATCTGTTAAAGGTAGCCTGCAAAGATCGCAAGGGGCTGGAGATGTTTATCAGGAGGCTGAATGAACTAGGAATCACCAAAATCCAGACAAGTCTGGCACTAAGGGAAATCAAAGACTCGACCGTCCTGCCAATCAGTGGGGAAGTGTGAGCAGTTTACAAGCTGCTATGGGTGACATGGGGACGAATTCGGGTGCCAGAAAAAAGTATACAAGACAGTGGAAAACGCAGCTGAATTACACGTGATAGTCACGATGCATTGGCCAGTCTTTGGCAGGCATAGTTTTTTCTTAAATGAATCTTCCCTGCGAAAGAAGAATGGAACTAAAGAGAATTTTCCTAATGAATAGATTAAACAATGGATAGAACGTAGAGGAAGACAGCCTTCAGGCATTATTTTGGTATTCTAGAGTAAAGATTTAAGTTGACTTTATTTAGTAGATTATAAAGCTATTTTTCAACGAACATAGATTATACGAATTAAAAAACTTTTGTTTGTTTTCCAAATTGTGTATAATAATAAAGAACTGAATAGCAATAACTAGGGGTGCCCAATGGCTTGGGCTGAGAAAGGAACGCGCTAAGTTTCTTGACTCTTTGGACCTGATCTGGATCATACCAGCGTGGGGAAGTTAAGATGTGCAAAGTATTTTTTGTGCAAAAAACATTCGCGGTTAAGCCGGTCCATCTTTATGTGGACCGGCTTTTTTACATACTAGAGAACTTCCTTGGTGCCAGGTCTTGTCCCTTAATTTTAAAGAGGGAGAGATGATCAATGACAACAGCTAATTCTTTAAACCAGGACAGCATTTCAATTATGTCAAGCTTTTCTGGAAGCAAAAAAGTGTATGTGGAGGGGTCTAGGCCGGATATAAGAGTTCCGATGCGGGAGATTGGATTAAGCCCGACCAGCAGCAGCTTTGGAGAGGAAAACAATGAGCCGGTTCGTGTGTATGATACAAGCGGCCCATATACGGATCCTTTGTTTACCTCTGATCTTAGAAAAGGTCTTCCTTTGTTGAGAAGGCGGTGGATTCAGGAACGGGATGATGCAGAAGAGTATGATGGCCGAAAAATAAAACCCGAGGATAACGGCTACCGCAATGAGCAAGATCCGCGTGCCAATCATAAGGTGTTTCCAGGCTTATCCCGCAAGCCATTGAGGGCAAAAAAGGGAAAGAATGTTACCCAGCTTCACTATGCAAAGAAGGGAATCATTACGCCAGAGATGGAGTTTATCGCGATTAGGGAACATATGGATCCCGAATTTGTCCGTGCTGAAGTGGCAAGAGGCAGGGCCATCATTCCAGCCAATATCAATCATCCTGAGACGGAGCCAATGATTATCGGCCGGAATTTCCACGTAAAAATAAATGCGAACATTGGGAACTCGGCCGTTTCCTCCTCGATTGAGGAGGAAGTGGAAAAAATGGCTTGGGCTACCCGATGGGGTGCAGATACAATCATGGATCTGTCGACAGGAAAAAATATTCATACGACACGCGAATGGATTATCCGAAACTCCGCTGTTCCGGTGGGGACCGTTCCAATTTACCAGGCGCTTGAAAAGGTCAATGGCATTGCCGAGGACCTTACGTGGGAAGTGTACAGAGATACCCTTATCGAACAAGCGGAGCAAGGGGTTGATTATTTCACCATTCATGCCGGCGTACTCTTAAGGTATGTGCCGCTTACAGCGAAACGATTGACCGGTATTGTATCGCGTGGCGGCTCGATCATGGCTCAATGGTGCCTGCATCATCATAAAGAAAACTTCTTATATACACACTTTGAAGAAATCTGCGAAATCATGAAAACCTACGATGTGGCGTTCTCTCTGGGAGATGGTTTGCGGCCGGGATCGATCGCGGATGCCAATGATGAGGCTCAATTTGCTGAGCTCGAAACACTTGGGGAGCTGACGAAGGTCGCGTGGGAACATGACGTACAGGTGATGGTGGAAGGCCCTGGTCATGTACCGATGCACCTGATCAAGGAAAACATGGATAAGCAATTGGAGATTTGCCAGGAAGCACCTTTTTATACGCTTGGCCCGCTTACGACAGATATCGCGCCGGGATATGATCATATCACCTCTGCAATTGGAGCTGCGATGATTGGCTGGTATGGTACAGCCATGCTCTGTTACGTGACGCCAAAAGAACATTTGGGCTTGCCAAATAAGGACGATGTGCGCGAGGGAGTCATCACTTATAAAATTGCCGCTCATGCCGCCGATCTGGCAAAAGGCCATCCAGGAGCACAAAAAAGGGACGACGCCCTGTCAAAAGCCCGTTTTGAATTTCGCTGGAAAGATCAATTCAACCTTTCTTTGGATCCTGAGCGCGCATTGGAATACCATGATGAAACGCTGCCGGCTGAAGGGGCTAAAACTGCCCACTTCTGTTCCATGTGCGGACCAAAATTTTGCAGCATGAGAATTTCCCAGGATATCCGGAATTATTCAAAAGAGCACCAGCTGGACACGGAGGAAGCAATTGAGAGAGGGCTGGTCGAAAAAGCCGAGGAATTTAAAAAAACCGGAGGAAAGCTTTATAGATAATTTGAGGATATACAGACGTTGAAAGTAGAATGCGGGAGCCGCTTTTTATTCAGGAAAGCGGTCCCTGCTTTTAATGGGGGGGAATCTGGATGAGGAAGCAGCTGCATGTCATTTCAGATGGAAAGCTTTCTCTAAAAGCTTTTGCCGAAATAGCAGGTGAGGTGGAGGCTTTTGCCGACAAGTTCCACTTAAGGGAAAAACATCGGACTTCAAGAGAGATTTATCAAGGTGTCGAACTGCTTCTTAAGGAGGGTATCCCTCTTCAAAAAATTGTGGTCAATGATCGAGTGGATGTGGCATGGGCATGTAAAACTGGTGTGCAGCTTGCTTTTCACAGCCTACCTGTGCAGGTGGTCAAAGAGCATTTTCCTAGCCTGCCGCTTGGCTGCTCCGTGCATTCGCCTGAAGAAGCCCAGGCAGCGGCAAAACAGGGGGCAGATTATCTCCTATTTGGCCATCTGTTCAACACGCATTTAAAGGATGGAATTCCGCCAAAGGGGACCGAAGCTCTTAGGGATGTCAAAAAGGGGTTGGCGATCCCGGTCATAGCAATTGGCGGTATAAAACCAGAAAATGTTCAGCAGGTACTAGAAGCTGGAGCAGATGGAATCGCGGTGATGTCGGGGGTTTTACAGGCTGCAGATCCTCGTGAGGCAGCAAAGATATTTTTTAAGAAACTGCATGGGAGGCATAAGGAATGAGAAAGCATTTTGACTCCTTAATAATCGGAGGGGGAATCATCGGCAGTTCGATCGCTTTTCAGCTGGCGAAAAGAGGATACAAAGTGGCTGTTTTAGAAAAGGGAAAGATTGCAGGAAAGGCGTCAGGGGCAGCGGCTGGTATGTTAGGAACCCAAACGGAGCTGACAGAGAATAGTCCGCTTTTCAGTCTTGCATGCAAAAGCAGGGCGATGTATCTAGGTCTGATTCCTGAACTCGAAGACTTATCCAGGATGCATATAGGCTACCAAAATAAAGGAACGTATAAAGTGGCCGTCAATCAAGACCAGGAGCGAGAACTGAAAAGATTGACAGAAAGACAGGCGGATATAGGAGAGCAGGCTGAATGGCTTTCAATTGAAGAACTGCTCAAACGGGAGCCCTCTGTATCAAGTGAATTGCGGGGCGCTATGTTTATCCCAAAAGATGGACAGCTTGAGGCGAAGGAATTGTCTCTTGCCTTTGCGAAAGCTTCATGTGTTCTTGGAGCTGAATTTTATGAGTATACCAGTGTAATAGATTTTATTTTAGAAGGTGGAAAGGTTCTGGGAGTAAAAACTATGATGGGGGATTTCCAGGCAGCTTCAGTTATTGTCGCTTCCGGTGCCTGGAGCAGGGAGCTGATTGGAAGATCGGGTCTTTCCCTGCCGATCATTCCGGTAAAAGGAGAGTGCTTCACGGTTATTCCTGAAAGACCGCTTATAAAAGGGACAATTTTTTCACATGGATGCTACATCGTTCCAAAGCGTTCTGGAAGATTGCTGGTCGGAGCAACCGTTAAGGCGAACTCCTTTGATGAGAGAGTGACCATTGAAGGCTTATCATCGCTGATGGCTATAGCAACAGACCTGGTTCCGGATATCGGGAAGGCAGAATGGGATCGAGGATGGGCAGGAATTCGTCCGCAATCGGCTGATGGGCAGCCATTTCTAGGAGAACATCCTGTTTATAAGGGATTATTTATTGCCACTGGTCATTATCGTAACGGAATCCTTCTTGCACCAATCACAGGAGAATGGATGGCAGATCTCCTGGAAGGAAAAAGAGACCAGTCCAATCCATTCGAGCTGAGCCGGCTTGCTATAGACCAGACAGAAAAAGGGGTGCATTTATGAAGGTAGTAATTAATGGAAATGCAGTGGAGCTTCCGGATTCAGTCAATCGGCTTTCCTTGCTGCTTCAGCATTTCAATTTAGAGGAGAAGGTCGTCATTATTGAGCAAAACCAGCAGATTATCGAAAAATCCTTGCATGAGGATACCTTGCTGTCGGATGGGGACCGAATCGAAATCGTACATTTTGTAGGAGGCGGATGAGATGTTGAATATTGGACCTTATCAATTTAAATCCCGTTTGTTGCTCGGAACAGGGAAATATCCAAGCTTAGATGTTCAAAAGGCAGCAGTAGAAGCATCTGAGGCAGAAGTACTAACCTTTGCTGTCCGCCGGATGAATATTTTTGAACCGGATCAGCCTAACTTTTTAGAAAATTTGGATCTGAATACATTTAAACTTTTGCCCAATACGGCAGGAGCAAAGACAGCGGAGGAAGCGGTTCGGATTGCCAGACTCTCCAAAGCTTCGGGCCTTTGTGACATGATTAAGGTGGAGGTGATCGGGTGCAGCATAACTCTTTTACCTGATCCCGTTGAAACGATTAAAGCTGCGGAAATCCTTTTAAATGAAGGATTCATTGTATTGCCGTATATTTCTGATGATGTGGTGCTGGCAAGAAGAATGGAAGAACTCGGGTGCCATGCTGTGATGCCTTGTGCTTCGCCAATTGGTTCGGGACAGGGAATCATCAACCCTCTCAATCTTCAATTCATTACGGAGCAGGCGAAGGTGCCAGTCATTGTGGATGCCGGAATTGGAAGCCCGGCAGATGTAGCACTGGCCATGGAGCTAGGTGCTGATGGCATTTTATTAAATACAGCAGTTTCGGCTGCGAAAGATCCGGTCAAAATGGCCAAAGCCATGAAACTGGCCGTTGAAGCAGGCCGGTTGGGGTATGAAGCGGGACGGATGCCGAGAAAACGATATGCCACAGCAAGCAGCCCGGAGGAAGGGATGGTTATTCATTGAATGAACGTTACTCCCGACAGATCTTATTTTCACCGATTGGAATAGAAGGACAGAAAAAGCTCAGGGACAAACATGTCCTGATTATTGGAGCCGGTGCGCTAGGGGCTGCTAATGCGGAAACGCTCACGAGGGCGGGTGTCGGAACGATTACGATTGCTGACCGTGATTATGTGGAGTGGAGCAATCTTCAGCGTCAGCAGCTTTATTGTGAAGAAGATGCTATCCAAAAAACGCCCAAAGCCATTGCGGCCGCAAACCGATTGTCGGCAATAAATTCCGAGGTGAATATAATCCCGCAAATTCTGGACATAGGAGTGCAGGAATTAGAGGAATTGGTATGTGGAATCGATATGGTCATTGACGCAACAGATAATTTTGATATTCGTTTTATCATCAATGACCTTGCGCAAAAGCACAAGATCCCATGGGTCTATGGAGGCTGTGTTGGCAGCTATGGATTAAGCTTTACGTTATTGCCAGGGGTGTCACCTTGCCTAAATTGCCTTATGGATAAATTGCCATTGGGAGGAGTCACCTGTGATACAGTTGGAGTCATCCAGCCTGCTATTCAAATGGTCGCATCCCATCAGTCCGCTGAGGCATTGAAAATTTTGGTTGAAGACTTCGAATCCCTGCGCGGAACTCTTGTGTCTTTCGATCTTTGGAAAAATCAATATAGTTCCATTGAGGTAATGGCCTTGAAAAATCCCGAATGCCTATCATGCGGACAGGCTCCAGTCTATCCCTTCCTGAACTATGAAAATCAGACAAAGACTGTTCTTCTATGTGGCAGGGAAACGGTCCAAATCAGGCCATCAGGCATTCAGCATCCAGACCTTTCATTATTGGAAAGATCCCTCCTAACTCAAGGTATTCCTGTCGAGCGGAATCCCTATTTGCTCACATTTTCAATGGACCAAACCCGGTTGGTTATCTTTAATGATGGGAGAGTGCTTGTTCATGGAGCGGCTGACGTTCTTCAGGCTAAAAAACTTTACTATCGTTACTTGAGGCCATGAGGTTTAAAGTGCTAAAAAAGTATGCATCCAGGTTTAGAAGAAGATTAAACATTAATCAGCGGAAGTTATTTTCTGACTTGTGCGAAGACCTGCCGTTTTATAGGAAGACCTTAAGAGATATCGGATCTTAGATTGATAGAAGAGAAAAAGCCTGACAGACAAGTAAATGTGCCCTTTGTATTAGACTCTTAAAAAGAGTTTTAATACAAAGGGTCTTTTGTTTAGTTTATCGTTATTGTTAATTTTCCTTTACCATCTTTATACTGAATATTTACAAAACTATGCTTTTACCTTAATGATTTCCCATTAATCTATTACTAGGTTCAAATATACATAGATGAGGAGAGATAAGGTATGACTGAGCAAATGTCTAATAATGGCTTGAATCGAAGGGATTTCTTAAAAGCGGGAGGGATGGGCGCGCTTGCTCTTACTCTTGGTTCCACTGGAGTCATGGGAATTGGTTCAACTGCACTTGCGGCTTCCGCTGATAATCCAGCCAGCGGATTTGGCGGGTATGGAGATTTGACTCCAGATCCTAATGGTATCCTCGATCTTCCAAAAGGTTTCCATTACAAAATCATCTCCAAGGAAGGCGACCTGATGACAGACGGCACCAAGATTCCGGGAGCTTTTGATGGTATGGCAGCTTTTGAAGGGCCGAACAATACGACGGTTCTTGTTCGTAATCATGAATTATCATCCGGTCCGGCATTTGGAAGAAATCCTTATGATGCAAATGCTCAGGGTGGAACAACAGCTCTTGTTGTAGGAGCAAATCGGGAAGTGATCAAGGAATATGTGACATCTTCAGGAACAATCAGAAATTGTGCAGGTGGGGCAACACCTTGGGGCACTTGGTTAACTTGCGAAGAAAACCGTTCCGAGGGACATGGATATGTATTTGAAGTCGATCCATCGCAGCCTGAAAACGATATGTCCAAAACGCCAATCAAGGAAATGGGCCGTTTTTCACACGAAGCATGTGCGATTGACCCAGCGACAGGATATGTCTACTTAACCGAAGATGCAAGCCCGAGCTTCCTGTATCGTTTTATCCCAAATGACCTGAGCCAAAAGCCAGGTGCGCTGCAGAAAGGCGGCAAGCTGTATGCGGCTGCGATTGAAGAAGTCGCTGACCCATCAGCCAGCACATTTAAAACAGGACAAACTTTCAAAATTGTTTGGAAGGAAGTAGATCCGCATTGGTGCCGAGAAGAAGCAGCTGCACAAAAATGCATTGTGTTCTCCAGACTTGAGGGAGCCTTCTTCCAAGAAGGGGTCTTCTGGTTCGATGATACCTCTGCAGGTGATAAAAAACTTGGACGAGTTTATCGTTATGTTCCTCACACGAATACATTGGAGCTTTTCTACGAGGGAAATGATGCGCGATACATGGAATATCCGGACAATATCTGCTGTACCCCTTGGGGCGACCTCTGGTATGCAGAAGATGGTTCTGGACAGGACCGCATTATGGGAATTACACCAGAAGGCAAGGTTTATCCTTTTGCTGCCAACCGTTTAAGCGGTGCGGAATTGGCAGGACCAACCTTCTCGCCAGACGGGAATACCTTATTTGTCAATATCCAAAGCCCTGGCAAAACGTTTGCGATTTGGGGACCATTCCAGCGCCGTAATGCTGCGCGCGCAAGGGAAATGTCCTTTGCTGCACCAGCTAATCTTGCACCGCAGGTTTCTGAAAAAATGGCCAAGGCTGCCAAGGCGCAGGGTATGTCCATCCTGGAAGCAGCAGCATTTGAGCGTCATGGAATAAAAATGATTTAAATCGTTAGTTGATACCATAAAAAGATGTAAGCTGAACACTTTGTATGGTTTACATCTTTTTTAACATTCCGGTTATTTGTTGGTGGGCGCGTGACCAGGAGAGAACCTTTAAGTAATGGAGGTTATATAAATGTTACAGAATATAGGAATACCTGGTTTGATTCTTGTTCTTGTCATTGCATTGATTATTTTTGGTCCATCCAAGCTGCCCGAAATTGGCCGTGCGTTTGGATCGACTTTAAAAGAGTTTAAAAAATCAACTCGTGAGCTGGTTTCAGATGACGAGCTGAAAAAAGACGAAAACAAAAGCAGTGTAACTCAATAAGAAAGAGAAGGAGATGCAGGTATCTACCATACTTTCATCTTCTTTTTTTAGAGGTGATTTCATGGATGGAAAACAGATGAATCTTGTAGACCACTTGAGTGAATTGCGAAAACGAGTGATGATCATCGTTGGAAGCTTTATGTTGATTGTCATGCTGGCATTGATCTATGTACAGGATATTTACCATTGGCTGGTCCAGGACTTATCCATTAAATTAGCCGTTCTCGGTCCAAGTGATATTTTGTGGGTGTATTTGATGCTTGCCGCTGTTATTGCCTTAGCAGGTACAATTCCCATTGCAGCCCATCAGATTTGGCTTTTTGTAAGACCTGCTTTATCAGAAAAAGAGAAAAAAGTTACATTAGCCTACATACCAGCACTCTTCATGCTTTTTATAGCGGGCATTAGTTTTGGTTATTTTGTTATTTTTCCGCTGGTGTTTCAATTCCTGCTGTCGCTATCAAAAGACATGTTCATGGAATTTTTCACAACAGAGAAATACTTTCGTTTTTTAATTCATATGATCCTGCCCTTTGGTTTCCTATTTGAACTTCCTGTCATTATCATGTTTTTGACAAGCCTTGGTGTGTTGAATCCATACCGTTTACAAAAAGCCAGGAAGTATTCTTATTTTATGCTGATTGTCACAGCTGTTCTCATCACGCCCCCTGATCTTCTGTCAGACATACTTGTCATTATCCCGCTGCTGTTTTTGTACGAATGCAGCGTTCTATTATCGAAGATCGTTTATAGACGAAAACAGGGATCTGAATTATCGGCAGCATGAACTTTGCTATCTGGCTGGACAAGAGAACAGGCAGTCCCTTACATGAGGATGTCCCGCTTGTAATCTATCTGAATTTACCAAGGCCTAAATCTCCAAACTGATAATAAATAAAATACAAGTAAAGAATCGAATTGAGTAAAAATAGATTTTTGAACTATTCTCCACATCAAAAAAACAATAAAGAAGTTAATCAGTACTAAAATAAATGTATAGGTCATGGCAGCATCTATCACTCGCTGAGAAGTCCCATTCAGATTGCATTTTACATACTTTTCCTCATCCTGAGCAACATAAAAAGAAATGAATGGAAATCAGGGGGCTTCACAATGAATTTGGATGATGTGATTTTAGCACGTGAAAAAATGAAGGGGATTGTGCATTCGACCCCTCTTGATTATTCTAAAACGTTCAGCACCCTTTCGAATAATGAAGTGTTTTTGAAGCTTGAGAACCTGCAAAAGACAGGTTCCTTCAAGGTCAGGGGCTCTTATAACAAAATGATCTCTTTGTCTCCTGAAGAGCTTCAGAAGGGAGTAGTGGCAGCTTCTGCCGGAAACCATGCTCAGGGTGTGGCGTATTCGAGCCAGATGCTTGGCATTCCATGTACAATTGTCATGCCGAAAGGTGCCCCCCTCAGCAAGGTTCTGGCAACGCGGCAATACGGAGCTGAAGTCATCCTCGAAGGTGCCGTTTTTGATGATGCACTGGCATATGCACTGGAGCTGAAAGACAAGCTAGGTGCCACTTTTATCCATGCTTTTGATGATGAAGCCGTCATCGCTGGACAAGGGACGGTTGGACTTGAAATCCTTGATCAGCTTCCGGATGTCGAGGCAATTATCTGTCCAGTTGGCGGGGGAGGCCTGATTGCGGGTGTAGCAATGGCGGTGAAAGAGAAGAAACCAGACATTAAAGTATACGGTGTCCAGACGCTTGCATGTCCGAGCATGAAACAGTCGTTAAAAGAGAACCAGCCAGTTGCGGTTGAAGCAGCCCCGACGATGGCAGATGGAATTGCTGTCCAGAAACCCGGGCAGAAGACTTTTGAAATCATCAGGGAATATGTTGATGGCATTTTTTGTGTGGATGAGATGGAAATCGCCAGGACCATGCTCCTTGTCCTGGAGAGAAATAAGCTGCTGGTTGAAGGATCGGGGGCAAGTCCGCTGGCTGCCCTGCTGTATGACAAAGTGAATCTTAGCGGCAAGAAGGTTGCTGCTGTTTTAAGCGGGGGAAATGTGGATGTCAATTTCATTTCCCGGATCATTGAACGCGGCTTGGTTGAATCGGGAAGGTTTGCCCATTTTACGATTAATGTAAAAGATAAGCCGGGGGAACTGCAAAGGGTTTTAAGCTCTGTAACTGATCTGAATGCGAACGTGCAATTTGTCAATCTTCACCGGATCGGCAAGCATATCTATCCAGGCAATGCGCTGCTGGAGATCTCAGTAGAAACGAAGGATCATGCACATATCGAGCAGCTTTATAAGAATTTAAGAGGCCAGGGCTTTCAGCTGAAAATAGAGGAATGACCATGGATATAAATAGGTGCAGGCACAGTTCTATGTCTCAAACAAAAACAATCTTCTCATAACGATTCCGGTGCCCGGCTGAGAAGCGAGAACCTCCGCTGTGCCCAACTATGCTTCATAAAAGTAAAAGCAAAGGGATGTCCCATTGCTTTTACTTTTATGCCATATGAGTATCCGACATAAGGATTTTATTCGCCTTCAATGCTTGCTTTAAGGTTGCCTGTGTTGGCACTTTATGAAAGTTGATTCCTAGCTGGACTGCTGTCTGTGCTATTTCTGGGCGGATGCCGCTGATATGTACCTTTACTCCGATTAACTTCAAGATGTCGATAATTTGGAATAACTGGTTTGCTACCATTGTATCGATAATGGAAACACCTGATAAATCGATGAACAGATGGGTTAAACTATAATTTTTGCTTTGCATCAGTATAGATTCCGTAATGTACTTTGCACGCTGGGTATCGATTTCTCCCACAAGCGGCAATACCCCGATAGAATCAGAGAGTGGTATAACCGGGGCACTCAATTCATTGATCAATTCACTTTGCACTGAAAGTCGATCATGGTAATAGCCATAATATTTTTCAGCAAAGGTTTCAATAATTGTATCGAATGTAGAATGGATCAATTTGCTCCACTGCAGAATTTCTGAATCGGTAATGTCCCCTCTGTTTACTATAATAAATTGGTGAATATGTTCCCAGAAAATACCTCTGAACACCCCGAATTGATGAATGACCTCATGGATGGGGGTCCTCGTTTCCACACGGTCCATCGCAACGGTTTGTGCCCATGATTTAATCTCTTCATTTACATCTTTATGTGCAACTATGAGTACTTTGGCTAATGTTTTAATAAAAAGGCCGTTCTGTTCCCTTAAGCGTGCCTCTGCTTGATGGTTGTCACAAGAGTATACGCTTGCTGGGTTGTTGGATCTCTTGCTTAACCATTTATTCGTGAGGATGGAAGGGTCTTCAGTAATAAAATCATAGAGTTTCTTATTATTAATAGAATTCATAATTTCTCCTTAATTTTAGTCTGATTTCCGAATGGCTATTTTAAGTTAAATATATAGAAGATGTGCTATAAAATCAATTTATTGTATGCGCAGGATTGCGCGTGCAATATTTGGCTTTGACCCTTGCTTATATTAGTCTGAGAAACAGTATTTTTCCGACCAGGCTGAGGTAAATTCTAAACCTTAAAAGCAGGATATTTCCGCGGAATAAAGAATATAGATTTGGTATTGAAGCAGGGCGGGATAAGGGAGCAGTTTTCCTATCATGTGAAGCTGAAAAACGTCTTTTTTTGAAGGGATGAATCATCATGAAGGTGGAAGCACTAAAAACAGAGCGGCAGGGAGATTTTTTCGAATACTGTAAAAAACATCGAAAGGAGCTGGATGATTCTTTTTTGTATGATGAAGACTTCCAGAGTTTTAAGGTGGATGCAGAAAATCCTACTTATATTGTGACTGACTCAAAAGCGCAGATAAATGGTGCTGCCTCGCTGATTCTCGATGACTATCATCGCAGAGGGAAAAGGGCAAGATTCCGGATTTTTCACTGTGAGTCACATGATGACCAGGACTATAAAAGGCTGTTCGAGCAGATATTGAAGCATACAGAGTCATTAGATCATGTGTTTTTATTTGTCCCCTTGCTCAATCAGAAGCTGAAGGATGCCATGGAGAAGCTGGATTTTGCTGTAGAGAGATATACCTTTCTGCTCGTCAGGGAGGGTTTGGAGATAAAGGAACTGTCTCTTCCAAAAGGTTTTGAGATTAGGAGTTTCAGGCCTGGCTTGGATGAGGAAGCCTGGTGCAAGGTTAGGAATGCCGCGTTCTCGACGCTGAAGGGAAGTGAGACGGCAATTACACCCGAGATGGTCGCAAAAATGCCGTCAGATTCTGATTACCTGGATGGCGGCATGATGATTCTTTATGAGAACGACCAGCCAGTTGGGGTCGTAAGAGGTGCTGACGATGAATATGAAGATTCACCAATCATGAACATCGGGCCACTGGCCATTTTGCCGGAATACCAGGGAAAAGGATTGGGAAGGGCCCTCTTAAAAACTTCGATCAAGTTTGCTAAGGAAAAAGGATACGATCGATGCGTGCTGTGTGTAAATGCAGACAATCAACAAGCTAAAGCGCTATACCTGCAGGAAGGCTTCGAGCAGACAGAAGGGGTCGTCTGTTATCGATATGAACTGAAGTGAGGCATGGTCGTTCCTCGGGCTCTGCTGTACTCGATTCATTTACCAGGGAAAGGTACAGCGGAACGGCTCTCAAGCCGTTCCTTTTTATTTTCTTCTCCTTAGTTTCTCTATGTAGAGAGCCATCCCTATGTATATGCTAAAGAGTAAAAACATGAATAATGGAGTGGAGAGAGAATCCATCGGATCACCTTCTATTTCATATCGTGTAACGCCGGATGAAAAAACATTAGGAGAACCGCAATGATTGGTGCCGATACCAGGAATGCTGCCAGAGCATTCTTGTAGTGGATTCTGATTACAGTAAAAGTAATGATATTAAACAAGACAGACCACCATGCATTCCAGCCATTTTCATAAACAAACAATCCCTTTGCCTCAAATAGATATTCAATCAGCGAGAAATATGCCACCCAGATCAGCAGATACAAAAATCCTCTTAACTTTTCTTTCGGAAAATATTCCAGGTATATCATCAAGACGACAGGGACAATGAAAAATGTGAAGGCAATCTCGATCAGAGTATGATTTAACCAATCTACTGTAACAGCTTTATACTTCCATAAAGTATGTTGATAAAAGAGGAAGTTATACAGAAGATTGCATATTATGTAGAACTGAATTGTAGGGTAGTACTCTTTCCACCTTTTCCAATTGACGAATTTTTTTGCAAAAATAATATATACAACAATTACGACTAATAGATACATGTCTGAAAACCTCATTCAACAACTTTTACTAAAATTCTCTCCAAAAAGGCCGTTCCATAGACCCAAGAGACACGGGGGTCACAGTAAAACCGTCACTGGCCGAAAAATTTTAATAGTATAATGGACAAACAAGGTTTGTTCTTTATAGTGCTACTATGTAATTAAGGAGTTGATTGAACGATGGGCGAAAGAATAATCAGGTGGGGGATATTAGGAACGGGTGGAATCGCAAGTGCTTTCGCGAGGGATTTAAATTTTGCTGGAAATACGGAAAAGACGGCTGTTGGTTCGCGGACAAAAGAGAGTGCAGAAAAGTTTGCGGAGGAGCATGGAGTTTCCCGTTCATATGGAAGCTATGAAGAACTAGTGCAGGATCCGGATGTGGATGCCATTTATGTTGCGACGCCACACCCTTTTCATAAAGAAAATGTATTGGCATGTCTTCGTGCTGGCAAGGCTGTGCTCTGCGAGAAGCCATTTACGATGAATAGCGGGGAACTAGAAGAAATCATTCAGTTTGCCAGGGATCAAAAGCTTTTCTTGATGGAGGCGATGTGGACAAAGTTCCTGCCTCCGATTGTTAAAGTGAGGGAATGGATTGACAGCGGGAAAATTGGCGAAGTCCTTCTTGTGAAAGCGGATTTTGGTTTTCATGCGCCATGGGAGCCCGAGCGCAGATTGTTTAATCCGGCCTTAGGAGGAGGAGCATTACTTGATGTGGGGATTTATCCTGTCACCCTTGCATCGATGATTTTCGGAACAAACCCGGAGAAGATTTTGAGCACTGCCCATATTGGTGAAACGGGTGTGGATGAACAGTTTTCCATCATCATGTCCTATCCTTCTGGAAAAACCGCCACGCTCAATGGTTCCTTCCGGGTTGGTTTAACGAATGAAGCCTACATCCATGGAACGGAAGGATACATACGGATTCCATCGTTCTTTAGTGCAAAATCCGCAACCTTATATAAGGACGGAGAGGAAGCAGGGACATTCCATGATGACAGGAAATCAGCAGGTTATGCGTTTGAGATAGAAGAGGTAGGCAGATGCCTGAGGCAAGGACTTTTAGAAAGCCCTGTCGTTCCGCTGGATGAATCATTGAAGATTATGAAACTGATGGATGAAATTCGCGGACAGTGGGGGTTAAAATATCACTTTGAGTAATGGATGGACATGGGGACGCTAGCGGCTTGCGGTGTCCCCATAATTATTTAACTGAAGCACGCTCTCGTTTTAGTTGGAGTCCCAAATTGAAACAGCAAAACTATCTCATTTCAACTGGAAAAAAACAGCCGAAATTTCCAGTTCGCGAATAAATTTTGATTTTCGCCAATAAATCGTTGATTTTCGCCAATAAAAACATTTTTTCGCCAATAAAACTTGAAAATCGCCAATAAAGTTGTGAAAACCGCCAATAAATTTTTCAGGAGGGTGAATATTGAATCATCACAGACATATTGATCGCATTCACCTTCACTTTTTACCAAAGATTGATGAAAATCAAATGCAGAAACACAAATTTGACACGAAAACAGTACTAAATCATTAAAAGGGCATTTCATATACCCATAAACCCCACTTAATACCCGTGTTCCTTGCTTAATAACTTCTTTGTTAAAACGGTGATCCCAAAGAGAGTAAATACAATAGCTGAGAATCCGAACATCAATTGAGATGGTGTTAAAGATAGTGTCTTGGCCAGTTCCGCTGAGTAGGCGAGCAGTGTTGCAGTGAAGAGTTTCGAGATGGAGGCAATCAGTAAGAACCTTTTTGGTGATACTTGCCCTATACCGGCTCCTACACAGATGATTTCGTCAGGAAGGATGGGAATGATGAATAGCAGGAACATGATCATTGTTTCATTTTTAGAGACATAATGTTGGTACTTTCTTAGCTGCTCTTCCTTGATGAACCTCGAAATGAATTTCCTGCCTCCATATCTGGCTGCGAAAAACATGGCTGTTATCCCCAACAGTGTTCCCAAGAAGGCAATAGCTGCAGCAACAGCTGGACCGAATACTGCACTTGCACCTGGAACTGTAACAGCTTCGGGGATCGGAAGGATGATAGGCTGGGCAAAGCTGATGAAAAAGAAAATATATTTGGCTGTTTGCAGATGTTCTTTTAACAAACCTTCAAAACCGTACGCATCGGTAAAAACAACCACTTTTGTTACATAGAAGATTGCCAATACCAGAAGTAAAATCGCCCCTAAATATAAAAGGAGCATCCGATTGATTTTTAAAAGGTTGTTCCGCTTCGTCATGATGAAAAATCCATCGATTAATAAAACCAGGAGCAAAGCGCTTAAAAATAGCCATTTAAAAATGGGGAGTACTGTGGGCAATAGACCAAATACAAAAAATATGGACACTATGCTTATAGCTAGGTGCAAAATCCATTCCTGCACTTCATTGCTTTTTTCTCTATGTGTGACCAAGTACATTCTCCTTTATGCCAATGCTGTTCTGTTTTTTGTTTGTATGTACATTATAGGAAAGGCATGGATTGGATTCGACGCGCTAAGGTTTGAAATATTGGTAGGACCTAAGGCTGATGATTAGAAGGGGTCTCAGTGTTTTTCTCATTGCGAATAAGAAAATACCTCCAGGAGAAAAATACAGAATAAACTTTGGAGGAAAAACGATGAGAGATAATAAGCATAATCAGAAGGTTAGCCAAATGAGCAACAATGCTCAGAATGAAGAGTTACTGGAAATCAGCCAAACAGGATACGGATTGGAATCCGTTACAGAAGGTACTGACTACATGGAGGGCGATCAAAAGAATTCACCAAACTGCGGCGGGTTATGACCGTCGAAGCTAGTGTGTTTTGGCTGGATGAAGCCGTTTATTAATAGCGGATAATATTAGAAGCAGGTGTCCTGAAACGGGACAGCTGCTTTTTTTGTTTTAAGACTTCGGCGTTTTTTTTCACGGTTTATACAGATTTTTATTGAACATGAAGCAAAAAAATAACTGACAAACCGGAAGGCTAATCAATCACTTTTTTGCGCGACCATTTTGATTGCGGGGGCTAAACATCTGTAATCATAAGAGACAGGATATCCGGTCCCATGTTATTTGAGGGATGCCCAGGAGATGCTATTGATAAAATAGTTGTTAAGTCAGAGGGTGTTGATGTGAAGGTGTTGTCGATGATTCAGCCTTGGGCGAGTCTGTTTGTCTTGCGTGAGGCTCAATTTGAAACGAGGTCATGGAGTACAAAGTATCGCGGCCCTCTTGCGATTCATACCAGCAAAAAGGTCGATAAGGCAGTCTGCAGCCATGTGGCCATTAAGTCACTGCTTTTAAAGCATGGGTACAAGTCAGATGATCTTCCAACTGGCGTGATCATTGCGGTCTGCCAGCTTGAAAATTGTCTGAGGGTGATGGAAAACAACGAGACATGGGCAGTCTTGGAGGATGGAAGAATCGTATCCGGCAATGACTATTTCCTCGGTGGCTATAAAGTGGGAGACTATGCCTGGGAAGTACGGGATATGAAGATGCTGGACAGCTTCATCCCGGCAAAAGGAAGGCTTGGGCTGTGGGAGTATGATTTATAGAGTGCTGTTCATCGGGAACAGGCACTGTTTAAGCATCTGCTGCACACGGTCTTTTTGATTCGAAATAGAATGATTGACCGCCTTGAGACTGAGTTTTTACAAACATCGGGTTATCCCTTAATAATTCCCATGATTCATTGGGCAGAATAGTTAAAGAACAATATTTAAATAACTAACGAGAAGTAACTATTTTGGGGGATTTACTGTTGGAATCACAAACGATTTTTGTGTTGATTTCTAGCTTGATTTTTTCAATAGTGGCTTATGTGATTCCAAAAAAAATGAAGCAATTTGAAATTTATGCAACTTCACTATTTGCAGCATTGTTTGGGCTTCTTGTGGATACAGTTTTAGCTATAAAGTATAAGCTTTATGTACTCGACCAGCCAGGAGTACAAATTCCGCCATTAGCCGGGCAAGTAATTTTATATTCCGCGGCCAGTATAATACTCTTGAATTTATACCCTTATGAAAGGCCGATCAAATGGCGATTAGCTTACATCATCACTTTTGCTTTACTAACTGTAGGATTTGAATTGCTATCTTTTCACTTTGGATTTATTAAATATAATGAGTGGAAAATTTGGTATTCAGCTCTGTCCTACCCATTTCTCATTTATCTTCTCGTTTTACATTACAGATTTTTTCAATGGTTGGTGAAACGGGGGCATAGCGATGGTTTCTTTGCTCAAAAATCATAAGTATACTTCTAAGACAGCGAAAATCGATTCGCTGTCTTATTTACACTGTTTTGAAGTAAAAGGGAACCAGGCACTAAAGGAATATTCACTCTTCCCTGGACATGGCATTATAATGCTTGAGACTTTTAAACCGCTTTTTCTTTTTCATGTACTTTTCGTTCAGGACGAGGACTTTCCCATTCTCGGCAGCTGAAAATTTGCGGTAGACGGATTTATATTTTTCAAAGGCTAAGTGACCGGAAATATAAACAGGTAAGATGAGGGCGATCAGGATCAGTACGTCCCGGATTAAATGAAATTGCTGCTCGAAAACATATCTCGTCATCACAGCCTGGGATGCAAAAGCCACCATTAAAATGATCAGCACATTGCAGATGTGAAAAGGGAAAAACTCCTTTCCTCTTCGAAACATCCGCTCCAGTTCATTTTTAAAAAAGAGGGAAATGAATGCTGAAATCACAATGAAAATAAGTGATATGAAAAATGCCATATTACCTTTCCTCCTTTGTGGATGATCCCTTTTCAGCATTGTAACATAATGGGGAGAGCCCACTGAACGGGCCGATCGGATACAGGAGAATGTTCCCCAGGCTTATATACTCACTAGTTAACCAACCCAAACCAATTCGCAAAGGAATAGGTCAGGAATCCTGTGCCAAAGAGGATAATCAGGAATCTTGCCATCCAAGGATATCGGTAGGGACGGAAAAAAGAAACAGCGCCAATGCCTACGAATAAAATTCCTAATAAAAATATATAGATAGTCATCATCGATATTCACGTCCTTTGGTTGTTAACTTGCACCAGACCGCGAACTGGAACAAGAATGATGCGGCTAATTTTTAGTGCGTTTCATAAATAAGAAAGCTGCGAGTGCAACGATTGCTAAGGCTCCTGCGATCCATAGATCAAACGGCTTTCGGTTTTCGTTGCTGCTGCTCAAATCCACTTTTTTCGTTGGTGCTTCTCCTGCACCTAATAGCTTCAGGTCATCCTGTAAAGTACTTAATGTATTGGTTCGGTCACACATGATGGTTGTAAGCGATTTTGCTCCATACATGTCCGATTCGTTTGCGTAGACCAGGTATTCCTGGCCCTCGATAAACCGGAAACCACAGTCCCCGCCGCCCAATCCAGTCGTGATGGTGATTTGGGATTCCTTCATGCCTTTCCATATGTTCGCGACCTCAAACACCACTTTTTTCGTCATGTATCCTTTTACCTTCTCTTCTTTTATCTCCATGACCTTCCCGCTGAAAATAGCTTCAAACTGCTCAAGTTCTTCAGCTGCGGTCGGTAATTCCGCACAAGAACACGCACTTGTTACAGCTGGAAAGGAAGCTATCAGGAATAAACCTAAGAACGAAAATGCGATAAATGGGGTTATCTTTTTCAATCCCTTCACCTCCTGCTATATATTGATTCTATTATATGGAATTCATTTCCTTCTTTATCAGCAAAACCGTACAAGAGAAGTGTTCCTAAGTGATCAAGGCATTCTCTTAAAAAAAACTCAATTCGATATAATAGAAAAAGTGGGGAAGCAGATTCTGGTCGGTTTTACAGATTACAGGGATTTCTTGAGACAGAAGAACCGAACCGTTCCTATGTCACAAAAAAAGTTATAAACTTTCAAAACTATTTTTCTCACGTTTACGAATATATGTGTGAAAGGATAATTTAACAGGATGAGGCTAGACATGATGATGGAAAAAGCGTTGATTAGGAAGGTCCAGAGGAAAGGCGATGAACGGGCTGCGAATGAGCTGGTGAAGTTCTATTATCAGCAGATTTATGCGTTTGTGTACAGGCAGACGTTTGACAAGGAGCTGTCTCTGGATTTGACTCAGGAAATTTTCATAGGGATGCTGAAGTCGATTCAAGGCTTTGATCCGGCCAGAGGTTCGTTCAAGTCCTGGCTGTACAGAATTGCGACGAATCATGTCGTGGATTATTTCCGGTCGCGGAGCTACAAGTATAAGAAGATCGTGGATTCGATGGAGGAAGTGGATGTGCTGGATCAGCATGATTTTACCCTCGAGCTTGAATACAGGGAAGTGATTGAGAAGGCGGGCGTATTTGTGAATGAGCTGGATGCCTTCTCACAGCAGGTCATGCGTTTGAAGCTTTTTGCTGAACATACTTTTCACGAGATTGCCAGTTTGCTTGAGAGACCGGAATCATCCGTTAAGACGAGATATTATTCGGTGATGAAAAAATTAAAAGAATGGATGGAGGCTGAGCGCATTGAAGGATGACAAATGGTCTGTGGACTATCCGGATGATTCCGAAATGGATGGTGAGATTCAATTCATTGTTAACAAGGGTCTTGTTAAACCAAAGCCTTTTCATGAGTATCTTATGGAAATGTATAGGCAGCTGGGGTTCAGGTATCTGTTCCGTGATGCAACGGAGGTTCTCTTCACCGTGCTGCTGGTTTCCTTTGCGATGGTGTTCGGCCTTTTCCAGGTCATGGATAGCGGGAAGGATGATGGCGGGCTGTACTCCTATCTTTTCACGATGTCCCCCATCCTGTACATGCTGATTGCGTCGATCTTTCTGGTGAATCTGCGTAACAGGTATACTTTTTCAGTAGAGATGACGTGCAAATACCATGTTTACCAGCTGGCGGCGTTCAGGATGCTTGTGTTCAGTATCTTGACGGTGCTGCTGAACTTGGCTTATATCATGATTTTGTTCATGTTTTACCAAAATTTCAATATTGCGGAGGCAATGCTGATCTCGGTCAGCTCATTGAGCATTTTCTCCACGGGCTATTTATACATCATACAAAAGGTGAAATCGAAGATAACCTCTTATGCAGTGATGGCGGGCTGGCTGCTCGTGAACGCAGCGCTTGCATATTTCAGCAAGGAGTTATACGCCGCAGTGTTGAGCCAGGTCCCGCTTTATGTGTATATGAGCGTGATTGCGGGCTGTCTGTATCTCTACGTACGCCGGTTAAAATATTTCATTACATTCCGTAATGTCGAAGGAGTCATGTAAATGTTAATCGTTCAAAATGTATCGAAGAACTTTGGGAAGTTCAATGCGCTGAAAGAAATCAATCTGGAATTCCATAATGGTGTCTATGGGCTGCTTGCGCCAAATGGAGCCGGGAAGACAACGCTGATTAAAATGCTCACCACCCTGCTGTTCCCGACAAGCGGTTCGATTTTATATAACGGCAAGGACATTATCAAGCTCGATGAAGAGTACAGGGAGATACTCGGATTTCTTCCCCAGGAGTTTGGCTATTACAAGAATTATAGTCCGACAGCTTATCTGCTTTACCTGGCTGCCTTAAAAGGAATCGAGCGCAAGTCGGCAAAAGAAAGAGTGAAGGAGCTGCTGAAGCTGGTCGCGCTCGAGGATGTGGCGGATAAGAAGATGAAGAAGTTTTCTGGAGGGATGATTCAGCGTGTCGGGATTGCCCAGGCGATGCTGAATGATCCGAAGATCCTGATTTTGGATGAGCCGACAGCGGGACTTGATCCCAAGGAACGCGTCCGTTTCCGCAATCTGCTGACGGACCTGGCGAGGGATCGGATTGTCATTCTATCAACGCATATCGTCTCGGATGTCGAATCGATCGCGAATGAAATCATCATGATCAAAGACCAGCAGGTTCTCTATCAAGACAGCGTGTCGAATATTTGCAACAAACTGGACGGACTCGTCTATGAAACCGAAGTCGAGTACGAGGCGGCTGCTGCGTTTCGGAAGAAGTATTTTTCATTATCGGAAAAACAGGAGAGCGGGAGGATGTATATCCGCTTTCTGACAGAGGAGCCGGCCCGTTCGGAATGGAGAGTGGCCAGGCCGAATCTTGAGGATGTCTTTTTGCACACCTATCAAGATGAAGCAGGTTTAGTATGATTACGAGACTGGAGTTAAAAAAGATTGTAAGCTCGCCGATAGTGATCGCGTTGCTGCTGCTTTTTACAGCTTTTAATTTATATCTGATTTATGTGAATGCGCCTAAGAGTGAGGATGTTGTGAAAATCAATGAGGTTATCGATGAGTATGGTTCATTGATGGACAAGGATGGACGCTATCTTTTAAAAGATTCATATGAAATCGGACTGGGGAGCTGGAATGCCCGGAATGGCAAAGAGTTTGAATCAGCCTCTGAATTTTTCCGTGCTGAAAACTATTATCCTGCGATTGATTCAGGTGAGATTTCGGATAAAGAGCTTGAGAAAATAGTTGACTTGAATGTAAAAGAATCGATCCTTTTAACAGCAGAGGAAATTGAGCAGCAATACCAGAAATGGGATCTTTTAAAAAGTGCAGAGGCCCAGATTGAATTATACGGGATTAAGGGTGAAGCCGCTGATATGGTAAGGGAGCAGTATCAATCTCTGATTCCTAGATTTGAGGAAATCAAATCCAACCAGGAGCATTTGCATGTTTTCCTCCCGGGGAAAATCTTCAGAACCCATTCACTATTATTTAAAACATTATTTGGTGTCGTCCTTTTCCAGATCATGCTGCTTGTTGTGCTGTTCACAGCGTTTTCGACGAATTATGAATTTGATCAGGGGTCACATCTTGTTGCTTTTTCAACCAGGAGGGGAAGAGGGCTGATGTGGGATAAGCTATTGGCAGCCTTGTGTGCGACGGGAATGGTGACGGCATTCATTCTGATCGCCACCTTTGGCACCTATTTTCTGGCGGTTGATTATTCGCGGCTGTGGAATTTGCCGATCAGCACTGGATTCATGATTGAGCCGGATGGCAATCCCTTTATCAGCTGGTGGGATTTGAGCTTTATTCAGTATTTCTGGCTGGGGATCCTGATGATTTTTGTACTGCAAGTTCTTTTTACTTTGATTACGTTTGTTCTGTCACTTTGGATGAAAAACAGCTATGTCGTGTTCATTGTTTTCGCGATCCTGTTTGGATTGGGGTTGCTTGTGCATGGCGAAATGCCGAAAGACTCGATGCTTTCTCTTTATACGACTTTTAATCCCTCGTCTCTGGTATTGGGGTCAAAGAAATGGTGGATGGAGAGCGGCGCATTCACGACCTTCAAATACTATGAAATCATCACAGCTGGCGGGTGGATGGCAGGGTTTATTTTAGCGGGATGGTTTAGCATGAAGAAATTTCACACTAGGAATTTATAGATAGGAGAAAATACATGAGGATTATCTGGAATGAACTGAAGAAAATCTTGACGTTGAAAATTATCCTGTTGCTGGTGCTTGTCAGTGCGATTTTCTATCAGCTTTTTATTATGTTCGACTTTGAATATTTCCCGAATGGAAGGCCTGCAGGGGATACTTTCAAAGTCGGCGAGGAAATGATGGCGAAGTATGGTCAGTTCATGGATGAAAAAGAATTTGAGGATTTCAAAAAGGTGTATGAGCAAAGGGTGGAGGATGCGACGGCCTATCTTCAATCCGAGCCGGAAATGAAAGCGGCGGGTATGGGCAGCTATGAGGAATTTAAGAATGCTGACTTGGAGCAGGATCAGAAGAAGTCTGAGCTTCACGCCAAAGTGATGTTTGAGGACGGAGTGGACGTCATGTGGGAGCTGCAGGCGAGGGAATATTTGATTGATTTGTATGAACGGCCTGAGTGGTTTGGTTCTTATGGCATCGAATTGACGGATGAACAGTCAGACCGTGTGGAAGAGTTGCTTACGAGCCGAAATGCCAGTGCGATATTTCTTCAGGAAGTTTTTGAGAATTATAAAACTCTTTCCGGCAACCTGGCCATCCTTATTTTGATCAGTGTAATGATAATCGTGACGCCATTGTATATGGCTGACCGTAGGAATAAAATGAATCTGCTGCAGTATTCAACGAAAGTGGGACGTAGGCTTTTTTACAAAAAATTTGTAGCAGCCTTTATTGCTGTTGTTACGGTCATTACCGTGCAATTAGCGGTGTTTTTCTATCTGTACAGGGGGAATGATACGGCGCAATTCTTGGACAAAAAAGTCAGCTCGATCTTCAGCTTTTTTATTTCATGGTGGGACCTGACATTCCTGCAATATATCCTGCTGACAGTTATGAGCATGTACATAATGGGAATCGCCATCTTACTGCTGGTTGCCTTCATCTCAAGCGCAGCCCCTAACTACATGACCAACATCGGACTGCAAATTCCTTTGGCTGCTATCTTCATTGCCATTGGAATTGAGTATTGGGTCAAGGATCTGACCAGTTTCCAGCTGCCAAAAGCATTCCTGCCTGTGTCACTAGGCATGCTGCTGGCAGTAAGTGGTCTAATCTTTCTTTTAAAATGGAGAAAAGAGCGAGTAGCGGATGTTCAGTGAGACAGTGGATCAACACGCTGTGACTGGATTTTTAAAAGTGTAAGGGTTAATAGAAGATTGTGGATGATCGGGAGAAACCGAGAGTATAAGGCGTGATTAAGCGAGAAAGGTACCCTTATGTAACGAGAATGGCCTTCATAAGGGTACGATTAGTCAAGAAAGATACCCTTTTGTAGCTGGATTGGAGTTCATAAGGATACGATTAGTCAAGAAAGATACCCTTATGTAGCTGGATTGGGTTTCATAAGGGTACGATTAGTCAAGAAAGGTACCCTTATGTAGCTGGATTGGGCTTCATAAGGGTACGATTAGTCAAGAAAGGTACCCTTATGTTACTGGATTGGAGTTCATAAGGGTACGATTAGTCAAGAAAGGTATCCTTATGTAGCTGGATTGGAGTTCATAAGGGTACGATTAGTCAAGAAAGATACCCTTTTATAGTTGGATTGGAGTTCATAAGGGTACGATTGGTCAAGAAAGGAATCCTTATGTAGCTGGATTGGAGTTCATAAGGGTACGATTAGTCAAGAAAGGTACCCTTATATAGCTGGATTGGGCTTCATAAGGGTACGATTAGTCAAGAAAGGTACCCTTATATAGCTGGATTGGGTTTCATAAGAGTACGATTAGTCAAGAAAGGTGCCTGTTATGAAACGAAGCAAGATTACTTCCATTGTCTCCACTTTGTTAAGATGAAAGTTAGTCTTATTGAAGGGGGGATATTTTGAAAAAAGCAGTGTAGTTGGCTTTATCCATTGCGGTTATGGCGATTGGGTATGGTATCTATTACTTTATTCAATATCCAATCGATGATAACGAAGCAGCTATTCAATCTGGTGTGCAGGAATGGAGTAATCGGACGTCAGGCAGTATAAAAGCAGATTTTTCAAAATTGCCCCTCCAAAACATTTGGTTTAATATAACTATTCTAGAACTTTAGGTCGTTACTTTCTTTAACTTGCAACTGATAAAAAAGAATGCCTTAAAATATAGGCATCCTTCGATGTTTATGACCATTTTTCTTCATCATCAATCCATTGTTTATTCTTCAAATCATATGATTTATAATCATCGTGAAAAACAAAATACGATGGCAGGTTCATTGAAGTTCCGCCTGCTTCTTCCCAGCATTGCCTAAACCAGTCTGTAAAAACCTCTTGCTCTTGTGGAACTAATGTCTCTTCATTTTGCTCATAGAACTCAAAAAAACCATCTAACTGACTGTCGTTTATCTGATGATATTCGACCTCTGGAAGAATCTCCTCACTGCCAGCAAAAACCGTTGGGTCAATTCCTTCATAGAAAACTTCATTGCCTTCTTTATCCATTGAGAACATTATAATTGATAGCTCGAACCTTGTTGGTTCAATAGAAGCGGAGAAATCCAATAAATCTATATCTGATGAGAAGTTGTATGCAGTGATATTTTTAAGATTTCTCACTAATGAACCCGATTGTTTCTCAAGGTTGGCTTTGATAGAACCAATATATTGCTCGACTGTAAACATAACAAGAACCTCCAACAAAAAATGAAATTAAGCGCTACACTGAAATTCTTCAAAGAGCATTCGAAATCCTTTTTTCAGAAAAAAAAACCATGCCCACTATTGCTTGAACATTGCAGCTTCCTATTTCAGCCAGAGTTTTACACAATCGTAAAAGTTGCGTTTTGCACGAAGTTTTCCATACGTGAATTTTTGCCGTAATGTAAATGAGCCAAATTAATTACTCCACATTGTTTTCGTCGCTGATCACATTGTTCGAATTAATTTGGCTTATTTTTTTATATACGAAAGCCGATTGGTGCGCAAAAAACCCAGAAACAGGAAAAAGAGGACACCAATAAGCCCGATTGGTGCCCGGAAAATCCAGAAACTAGAAAAAGAGGTAACCAATAAGCCTGGTCCTAAACTCTCTGCTCCTGTCCTGCCCCTACTAATTCTGGTATATAGAAAATACTTCCTTTAAAATAGAGAAGATAGAAGTGGAAGTGTGGTGGTTATAGTGTTGAAGCTTTTGCTGATTGAGGATGATGCTTCTTTGTTCCAAGAGATTCGGGAGCGTCTGACTCAGTGGTCGTATGAGGTGTATGGGGTGACGGATTTTGGTGATGTTATGGGTGATTTTACGAGGGTGAAACCTGATTTGGTGATCATCGATATTCAATTGCCGAGGTTTGATGGGTTTCATTGGTGCCGGATGATCCGGTCGCATTCGAATGTCCCGATCATTTTCCTGTCTTCACGGGACCACCCTACGGATATGGTCATGTCGATGCAGCTGGGGGCGGATGATTTTGTCCAAAAGCCGTTCCACTTTGAGGTACTGATTGCAAAAATCCAGGCGATCCTGCGCCGTGCCTATAATTATAATGCGACCCAGAACCAGTTGAAGACGTGGTGCGGGGCAACGATTGATTATGATAAAAATACGGTTGAAAATGAGATGGGTCGGATTGAATTAACGAAGAATGAAATCTTCATTTTAAAGCTGCTGATTGAGCAGAAAAACAGGATTGTCAGCCGTGATGAGGTAATGAACAGCTTGTGGGATGATAAGCGGTTCATCAGCGACAATACGCTGACGGTCAATGTCAATCGCCTGCGGAAAAAGCTGGATGAGCTTGGGCTGGGCCGGAGAATTGAAACGAAGGTTGGACAGGGATACATGGCCGTTGAAGAGGAACATGCGTGATGTTAATTACCTATCTAAAGGAACGGCGGAGCTGGATTCTGTTATTTCTGCTGCTTCAGTTTCTACTCGTTTTTATTGCTTATATAGATTCCGCTGTTTCGATTGATTCGGCTCTTTATTATGTTTTTCTGTCTGCTATTATTTTTGTGATTTTTATCCTGATACGTTACCAGAGAGAAATGAAATTTTATCAGGAGTTGGAGGAAGCGGAGGATCTTCTTGATTTTTCAGACAGAGAACTCCTGAGTCCTTTTGAAGGGATGGTAGCAGAGAGCATCACCCATCATTTTGAAGCGCTGAAAAAAGCAGTTTCCGAGAATGAGCGCAGGCTGGACCAGGAAAGGGATGAGTTGCTTTCCTGGATTCATGAAGTGAAAACGCCGCTGACAGCTTTGAGGTTGATGATTGACCGGCTGGAGGATCAGACGCTGAAAAGGGAATTGACCTATGAGTGGCTGCGCATCCATCTTTTATTGGACCAGCAGCTCCATCAGAAACGAATTCCGTTTATGGAGAACGACTTATATATTGAACAGACCGATTTGGAAAGCGTGATTTTCAGCGAGGTGAAGACCCTGCAGTCTTGGTGCATCCAAAAAGGCATCGGCTTCGATATCGACCTGAAATACAACGAGGTGATGACAGATGCCAAATGGCTGGCGTTTATCCTGCGGCAGCTGTTGACGAATGCTGTTAAATACAGCGATGCATCTGATGTTCAGATTAGAAGTGAACAGCGGGATAGGCAGATTATCCTTGTGATTGCGGACGAGGGCAGAGGGATTGCTTCCAGGGATCTCCCGCGCATTTTTGAAAAAGGTTTTACGTCCACTGCCCATCACCAGGATCATGCTGCAACTGGAATGGGCTTATATCTGGCAAAAAAAGCGGCACAGCCGCTGAAAATCAGGATTGATGTAAAATCCGCACCAGGAAAGGGAAGCACATTCACTCTTACCTTTCCGAAAAGCAATGAATTTCTCCAAATAACAGGCATGTGACAAAAATGTCACATGCCTGTGTTCATTTGTTAGCTGAATCGAAGGAAGGCATATGGCTGGGATTTTATAATGAAATTATCAAAGAAAGGATGTGCAAAAACATGATTTTACTGGAAGCTGCCAAACTTCATAAAACATATGGAAATAAATTCAATAAACAAGAAGTGTTAAAAGGGCTGGACCTGAAAATTTTCAAAGGGGAGTTCGTGAGCATCATGGGTGCCTCTGGCTCGGGAAAAACGACGCTGCTGAATGTGCTTTCCTCGATTGATCGGGTGTCCAACGGGTCAATTATGATTGAAGGAAAAGACATTACCGGAATGAAGGAGAAGCAGCTGGCGGAATTCCGCAAGCAGCATTTGGGCTTTTTGTTCCAGGATTACAATCTGCTCGATACGCTGACGGTGAAGGAAAATATCCTCTTGCCTCTCTCGGTCAGCAAGACGCCCAGGAAGGAAGCCAATCAAAGGTTCGAGAAGATTGCCAGCGAACTGGGGATTTCCGAGCTGAAGGATAAGTATCCGAATGAAATTTCCGGCGGGCAAAAGCAGCGGACGTCTGCTGCGCGCGCTTTTATCCATGATCCAAGTATCATTTTTGCAGATGAACCAACCGGTGCTCTTGATTCGAAATCGGCTTCAGACTTGTTAAACAAACTGAGTGACTTGAATCAAAAACGGCAGGCGACGATCCTGATGGTCACTCACGACCCCGTTGCGGCAAGCTATTGCAGTAGGGTTATTTTTATTAAGGATGGCCTGATTTACACAGAATTGAATAAAGGCGACCAGACGAGACAGGAATTTTTCAAGGATATCATGAAAACCCAGAGTGTATTGGGCGGTGTGCATCATGAGCGTTAATCAACTCATTCTTCGCAATCTGAAAAAGAACCTGAAAAATTATTACTTGTATGTGTTTGCGCTGATGTTCAGTGTCGCGCTATATTTCGCATTCGTCACTCTTCAATATGACCCTTCTATGGATGAAGCAAAGGGTTCGATTAAAGGGGCGGCCGCGGTTAAGTCTGCTTCAGTCCTGCTTGTCGGAATCGTCGCGATTTTTCTGACGTACGCCAATCGGATTTTTATCAAAAGGAGAAGCAAGGAAATCGGGTTATTCCAGCTCGTGGGGATGACGAAGGGCAGGATATTTCGGATCCTGAGTGTTGAGAACTTTCTGCTGTACTATGGCTCTTTGCTGGCTGGCGTTTTACTCGGGTTCTCCGTTTCTAAGCTGATCATGATGATTCTGTTCAAAATCACACAAGTCGACGGGATTGCGACACTGCAACTTTCGGGCACAGCCCTGGTCCAGACACTGATTGTTTTTTCACTGATCTACGTATTGCTGCTGGTGCTGAACTTTATTTTCATAAAAAGACAAAGCATACTGTCTTTATTCAGGGTGGTATCAAAAACGGAAGGCCGGGTAAAAAAGATCTCTTTCTGGGAGATGTTGATCGGTGTCCTTGGCATCGGTCTGATTGGGATTGGCTATTATTTGTCATCCAAGCTGTTCGAAGGGGATTTCACGACCGTGAACGATCTCTTTTCGGCCATGGTGTTTATTTTAGCTGCGGTCATCTTCGGAACCTATCTTTTTTACAAGGGGTCTGTCAGCTTCATCGCCAATCTTATCCGGAAGAAGAAGGATGGTTATCTGAATATCAATGAGGTGCTTTCGCTGTCCTCGATCATGTTCAGGATGAAGTCGAATGCGCTGCTGTTGACGATTATCACGACAGTATCGGCATTGGCAATCGGGTTGTTGTCGTTAAGCTATATTTCCTATTATTCTGCTGAGCAGACGGCGAAAAATATGGTCCCAGACAACTTTGCCTTTGTTGATGCTGATTCTGCTGCTGATTTTATGGAGAAGTTGAAGGCGAAGGATATTGATTTTACGGAAAAAAGGATTGAGGTTCTGCAGGCGGTGATGAACGCGGAAGAAATCATTGGACTGAAAATGGAGGGTTTCACACAGGATCCGCGATCCATGAGTGTGTCGGTCATTAGCGAGAAGACGGATGGCCAAAGGGAAGTAAGCAAGGATGAAGCCTACATGACAGGCTACAGTGATATCATGATGAAATTCATCTCAATGGATGACTCAGGCCCGATTGAGATCATCGGGAAAAATCAAGCCATTCCGCTGCAGTATCAGGGAATGGAAAAGGATTATCCGGTTTCCCGGTATTTTGGGGGATCTCCTGTGGCCGTGGTGGATGAGTCTGTATTCAAGAAGTTAAAGGCAGACGCAGATCCTGCCATTCAAACAGGCTCTTCAATGTATATCGGAATTGAAATTCAAAATGATGGTGAATTGGAGAGAGCAAATGACCTGTTCAATGAAAACAAATACCATGATGCGGGTATGAATGAATCTCGCCTTGACAGAGAAAATATCCAAAAGAAACTGATGGGTCTGACCATGTTCATCGTCGGTTTTCTTGGGCTGACCTTCCTCGTCACATCAGGCTGCATTCTGTATTTCAAACAAATGGACCAGACAGAAGATGAAAAACCGAATTATACGATTTTACGGAAACTGGGATTCACCCAGGGAGATTTGCTGAAAGGAATCCGGGCAAAGCAGGCGTTCAACTTCGGCATTCCGTTAGCAATCGGGCTGCTGCACAGCTACTTCGCCGTCCAATCCGGCTGGTTCTTCTTCGGCACAGAATTATGGTGGCCGATGCTGATCGTCATGGCACTCTACACAGCACTGTATTCCATCTTTGCTGTACTCTCGGTTGTGCATTCAAAGAAAGTCATTAGGGAATCTCTTTAAAAAGAGAGTGGCGGAGCTTTATCGATCGAGCTTTTTAGCTGTTCGATATCTATGCCAATAAGGTCGGTTAGTGAAAGAACTACATCATTTCATCAGAAACCAACCCGCTGGCGATTTATGTAGAAGAAGGCGATCAGGTCGATATCAGGTATATGGATACCGGCGAAACCTTCCTGCCAGTGAAAGAGTTAGTGATACAAGGGTTAGAGTAAAGACAATAAAATCGCCTGCCCTCCGGTGAGTATGCTAGACCGGAGGCAGGCGATTTTTTTGGTTATGGAGTATTAAAAGGAAAGATAAAATGTCTTGAGGACTTGGGAAGCATTTGTGTGTGGGATATTTAAGAGATGGTGTGGTTGCGAAACTTACTGCTGTTTTTCATTGAGTATCTCTAAAACATCCTGATGCTGCTTCTGAACATTGGAAACATGCTTGATCTCACTGGATAGTTCTGATTTCGTTTCATCCAGTTTCTTCATCAGGCTGCCATAATAAAATCCCATTTCCCTCCGCATCTCACTTTGTTCCGAAAGTAAAGATTGCTGGCC
>NZ_JAGGQM010000025.1:101262-160674 GCF_018613295.1 Bacillus sp. ISL-39 | reverse complement strand
GTAAAGATTGCTGGCCTTTAGTCAAGGCATTCTGTTCTAATTGCAAGGATTGTTGGCCATACTCCAAGTTAATTAAACGATTCTCCATAGAATCAAACCGTTTATCAACAGAATTAAACCGTTCATCAACAGAATCAAAGCGCTGGTCAATGGAATCGAGCCGATCTAATATCTTATTCAATATTTCCTCCATCTTATTTCACCTCCTTCTATATGACTTATTATACCCAGCTGCGTAAAACAAGTCACTATAAAATGACAAGCAGTTTTGCTTATTTCACAACAGTCCTCTAATCGCAATGCTCATACTTAAGCAGTCTGCTAGATGGTAGTTACCACCTCTTAAAATTGGCAGTGGATAGACCACATTCGCAAGAGATTATGTCGGGTAAAAATAGAAACCATCACCGTCCCTTTGTTTGGATCCGCGAGCGGATGGAAGGTAATTAGGAATTTTCTAGCAAAATTGTCCTTTATCTCGTATTCTATAAAAGGAAGTCGAAATTCACGTTTTAGGTGGTATGATCTTGCTGAAAGATTTTTTAATACATTCTAGTTTTGTTATCACGTTTTTGTTTATAGGCGGAAGTTTATTTAAAAACAATCCTGAGATGAATACGACTCTTCAAAAGTTAAAACTTGGGGCATTAGCGGGAATACTTGGTTCAGTGTTAATGGCTTTTAGTATTCAGATTACTCCTGTGATCATAATGGATTTGCGTCACATGGCAATCCTGTTGTCGGCTTTTTATGGAGGGTTTGTTTCGGCTTTCGTAGCCGCGAGCATAATCAATATCAGCAGATTAGTATTTTTTGATGGAAGTATGGAAACATTTCTGGTCACTGTGCTCATAATGTTTATTATTGCGGGGTTAGCAGCACTGGTCCAAAAAAAGGTAAAGGGGCCGGACTTTTTTAAGTGGACGATGATGGGATTGATTAGCTTAATTACGATTTCATCCGGCTTATTGTATCTATTGGGTTTTGCAGATCAAGTGTACCAAATCCTGGTTAACTATTGGGTGATTACAACAATATCGGGAGTTCTGGTGTATTTTTTGGCAGGATATATTGTTCAGTCGAACCAAATGTTTTTGCATCTGAAAACCCAGTCGGCAACAGACTTCCTTACGGGATTAAATAATGTGAGACAGTTCGATTCTTCATTAAATGAAAGTATAGAAAGTGCCCAGGAGCTTAATGAAAAATTATCGTTGCTTATGATTGATATCGATCACTTCAAAAAGGTTAATGATACATATGGTCATCAAGCGGGAGATGAAGTATTAAGGCAATTGGGAGGACTGTTAATCACCTGCTCACGCCCAAGTGATATTGTCTCAAGAAATGGCGGTGAAGAATTTTCTCTGTTATTAAAGAATTGTTCCTATTCTCAGGCGCTGGAAATCGCAGAACGCCTCCGGGGAATAGTGGAAAATCATCGATTCTCCATACCAAATGGCAAACAAATCAACATTACCATCTCCCTTGGTGCTTCAACCTATCTAGAAACCACTCAATGCTTAGAAGAGTTCATCAAACAAGCGGATGACACCTTATATAAATCAAAACGGACAGGAAGAAATAAAGTATCCGCACTATAAAGCACAGGGACGTATCCTGTGCTTTTTTATTTAGTAAACTTCCCGGCTAAAAAGAATCAGTTCGTTAAAATCCACCCAAATGAAAGCAATGTCGGCAAAGCTTTCATTTTTTAAAGACCTCTAGCATAATAGGGAATTAAAGGTAAAATAGAGTTAAAGAGAGAGAGCGTGTTAAAAGGGGGGATGAATATGATTCCGGCAAAAATGGATGCCATTACGATCACCACTGTTCAAGAAAAGGGGATTGGTTCTGTCGTGGATTGGTTCGAACGGCATAAGCAATCCTTTTATGCACTAGGCTGGTTTTATCTCCGCAATCATCAGCAAATGGAAGAGTTATTTTACCGGTCGATCATGAAAGTGCACAGGGAATTGCCTCGGTATAAAAAGGAGACTTCATTCGAATTATGGGTTGCTTCAATTTTCATTGATATCTGCAGGGAGCTTTCGGACGATGAAGTCACGCTGGCATCAGAGGAAGATGCATCCCATCATGATTTATTTAAAGCACTGGATCGACTTGAAGATGCGGAAAAGGAAGCAATGGTCCTTACCTATGGCACAGGGTTCTCCCAGGAGGAAACGGCACATATTTTACGAGTTTCAGTGGATAAAATGAAAGAGCTGTTGTTCTCCGGGACTCAGTCGGTCAGAAAACAATTGTACGGGTCAACCTTCAATGGGTGTAAGGAACATCAGAAGAACTACATTGATTATCTGGAAAAAAGAATGGAACGGCCGGAAAAAATAGAGTTCGAGATTCATCTTTACGAATGCCGGGAATGTCAGGAGGATTTGGCTGCCTTTCAGGATGTCACCCTGATGTTACATCATGCTGAGTGGATGAATGATTTGTCAGTGCCTGAGCATATGATTGCGAATATCAAAGAGCGGTTAGCGAAAAAAGAGCAGCAGAGGCAGCAAAAATTTATAAAGCTTAAAAAAGTTGCATTGGTTTTTACAAGTGTTTTTGCCTTCTTGATTGGGATTGGTTATTTTACTGGCGCTTTTGCAAATGTCTACTATACTTGGACCGAAGAGGATGAGCAATTGCGCACCTTCCTGCAACAGGACCTTGGCCAAAGGGTGAACCTGGAAGCAGAAAGCGAGGGTGTGAAAATCGGAATCAAGGGTGTCGTTGCTGATGATTATCAGACACTTGTTTTTTATCAGATAGAAGATACCAAGGGTGATAATAAATATCTTATGAGCTATGAGGATGGACTCCGTGTTGAGAACGAATATAAAATCATGAAAAATCAAGCGTATCCGAGATATTATTTCCCGGACCTTGATTCCGAGATGAATAAACAAAAAAAGAATGTGTTCTACGGGAAGGTCAGTCTGAAGCCGCTAGAAGAAGATCAGGCGGTAATCAAACTCAAAATTACTCACCTTCAGGAATTGGTATCTGATAATATTGAAGCAGGGATGGAAATGGGCTTAAGGACCAATGGGTATAAATCAGGCGAGTGGAATTTCGAGATTCCGGCAACCAAACAACCTTCCACAGAAATAGCTTTAACTGAACAAACAGTGATCGAAGGGATTCCGATTCGCTTTGAGAAGTTAACCATCGCGCCAACAGTAACTATTTTGCAATATGGCATCCGAGAAGTACAGCTAAAGAAGAGGATCGATTCTCTTAACTTGGGAGACCTTGAAGTGAATGGTAAAAAAGTGAAAGTTGACCAATATGGCAGTGTCTTTTCACACACTCAGGAAGATATGGACTGGCGTACTTATCAAACGCAATTTGATCCGCTTTTTGGTGAGAAGCCTGAAGAGGTAAAAATTCATTTAGAAACTGCCTATTTTACATTTGAAGACCATAAAAGCGTCGGATTGGATGTTAACCAACCACTTCCACAGACCTTTGAATATGCAGGAAGCACGATCAGTATTGATAAAATTGAAGTGGGACAGCCGACAAGCGTTGTTATAAGCAATCATGAAGTTGCCGATCGGGCATTTGAAGCCCTTCATCTGAATATTGTCGGTGAAAATGAACAAGAAACGATGTCAACTGGAATGGAACAAGAAAGCGTACTCGTTGATAAAAACGGGGTCGTATACGATCCGTATTCAGGTTCGTTGGATTATGAAAAAATTGAACAGCCCCGTCATTTTATAACAGTTCAAACCATCACATTAGACGGAGAAAACGTCGTTCCTAAAAGACTTGATATTTATGGATATAATTCAATGAGGTATTTGAATGATGTTATGAAAATCACACTGAAGTGATCAGCGCAAAAGGGACAGTTCTTGTGTAAGCCTGCAGAGCCGTCCCATTTAGAAGTTGTTAGGAGGCAAAAATATGAAGCTATTCATACAAGCGGCCGCTTGGTCCATCACACTTCATATCATCTATTTTCTTAGTATGTTTGGAATTGGCTATATCAAAACAATGAATTATACACCGTATATTGAAGGTTCCTGGAAAAGTGTTGATCCGCTTCAGAATGAGGTGGCATTCGGCATGACGGGTTCTCCGTTTTTCTTCTTTTTTACCTTTATCGGGGTAACATTGTTTTTCGAAGTGGTAATCGTTATTTATAGGCAAATTCGGAATTAGAAGAGCGCAGATTTGAATTTTAATAGGCACCTGTAGATGTACTGCGGATTGAGAGGACAGATGATGAAGAAGATAGAAAAGTCATATCTAGGTTGGGGCATTTCTTTGGTTTCTTTTCTCGTTATTATGGTTGTTGATCAAACGGTATATATCGGCGTTTGGCCTTCGACTCTGCCAGTTATACTCCTCGTTACACATGGTCTTTATTTTAGTGAAGAAGGGAAGAGGAGATGGAGAATTCCTTATTGGGTATTTGCATTGCTTTTCTTAACTGTTCTATATTTCTCTATCCCTCAATTTACCTATAACCAGGCGAAGGAAATCGTTTTGGATAAATATGAAGTCATAAACGAAATAGAGCAGATTATACCTGTGATGGATTCCAGGTTTCATCCCTTCGCATATACACACTTCTACTCCTTTAAGGTCAAAACAATGGATGCAGAGCAACGGGTCATGGTCAACCCGGATACAGGAAGGGTCATCGTCCTGAGATAATTTAGCTATAGAAAAAACCACTTAAAGTGGTTTTTAATCGCGCATGGATCCTGCCTCTCGGGAAGTCATGGCCCCTTGCCCTGCCGCTACATCTTTCTGGATCTGCTGCTTTACTTGTTCAGCATCTGTTCCGGAATAGCCAGGTTGCATCACAGCGCCTGTATTTCCTTTAACTTGTTGATTCTTCTGCATAAAAATCCTCCTTCGTTACCAGTCATATTATTTACAAAGCGCTGTTTTTCATTCAGTTTTATGCAGGTATGAGTGCCCATAAGCGGAGAATTTCCGGTTATTGAATAAGAGGACGCTCAGGAAGCAGAATTAAGCGGAGCTATTCCGGTTAACAGCTATAAATAAGACAAAATTCAACCATTTTGATGAAATAGGCGGAAAAATGACCCTTATTTTTAAAGAAATAGGGGGTGTTTTCAATTTAAGCGGAATTTCTCCGTTTATTTTACTAAGACAGTGAATTCAACAGCCTTTTACAAAAGGATGTTCTATCTTTTGCCCTCTTCTTAGGCGAACTTTTAGAAAAAATAACAATTTTATCTATTATTTGTAAACAACTTCTATATAATGTATTTAGGAATATTACTGCAAACTAAATTTTTGTATATACGTTAAAGGCTGGAGGAGAGACATGATGTCTAATGAGCATGATTTATCATTGGATAAAGCAGCAGAAAGAAAGCCGAAAGTGAAGGTGGAAAGGAAAGAGGGAGAACCTACCTCGGCTTTTAAAGGTGCTTCCTGGGGAGCCTTGTTAGTTGGGGTTTCCGCGTATCTGATTGGTTTATTCAATGCGCGTATGGAATTGAATGAAAAAGGATATTATTTTGCCGTATTGGTATTCGGTCTCTATGCTGCGGTATCCTTGCAAAAGGCCGTGAGAGATAGGGAGGAGGACATTCCGGTTACCAATATTTATTACGGGATCAGCTGGTTTGCTCTGATTGTATCGATTTCACTAATGGCAATCGGTCTATACAACGCGGGAAGCATTATTTTAAGTGAAAAGGGATTCTATGGGATGTCTTTCATACTTAGCATATTTGCAGCCATTACCGTTCAGAAGAATATCAGGGATACTCAGCGAGCGAAAGAAAGAGATTGAAGTACAGTGGGGCATGGGCCCGTAGTGAATACATCACGATCGATCCATATAGACAGACAAGGGACGGTGCCATCTGAGGTACCGTCCCTTTTGCGTTAAGCCTTTACCTGCAAAGTCTCTTCAATTGTCTGCAGGATATCGTAGGCACCGCTTGATTTATTGGAGCACACCACAGCAATGGCCTTGGAAGCTGGATAGTAGGCTGAATGGAAGCTGACTCCCGGGTCATAGCCCATGACATGGTATTTCAAAATTTGTTCGTCCTGCTTCTTGATCCAGACTCCGTATCCATAACAGCCTGTTTCGTTTACTTGTACTTGAGGAGCCAGCAGTGTGTCTATGGTCTCCTCCCTTAGTAAAAGCTGTCCGAGAAGCGCCTTCCATAGTTTGCTCATGTCATCTACGGTGACGTACGCGCCTCCGTCCGAGCCGCCCTTTACCGGCAGTGAGTAGATATTGGTTTTCCAGGTCCCGTCAGGCAGGTCGATATAACCCAAAGCTGTATTTGAAGGCAGAGCATCAAATGAGAAATAACCAGAATCCATCATCCCTGCTCTTTTAAAAATTTGTTCCTGTACATACTCAGTGAATTCAATCTTGGAGGTTTGTTCCACGATCAGGCCTAACAAAATATACCCAGCGTTATTGTAGTGAAAGGATTCCCCCGGCGTGAATTTCATCTGCTCATCCTGGAACATAGGCAGGAAATCCTTAAGGCTTCTAATGTGATACATCGGTCTCTTAATCCACAGCTCCTCAAAATCCTCCATGACGTCTTCATCAAAATAGTCAGGAACACCGGAAGTATGCGTCAGCAAATGATGGATTGTGATTTCACCACTGAAACTAGGAAAATCGATATCAAGGCAATCTTTCAATCTTGTATTGAAAGTGAGCCTACCATCCTCCACAAGCTGGCAAATGGCAATTGCCGTGAAAAGCTTACAGCCAGAAGCGATTCCGAAACGAGTTCCCAAATTGTTTTTTGATTGATCAGCCCGATTAGCATAGCCAAAGCTTGCAGTTGAGGCGTCACCGTCCCCATCTACGACCATGACCACTCCTGAAAAATCTGCCCTGGACTGAATCTCATGAAGGGCTTCTTCAAAGTTCTTCATTTTAATCCTCCTAACCTTATCTACTTTAAGGGTACCATTGACCGTGTATAGATTATAGTAAATTATGACAATTAGTGAATGCGGGAATCCAGACAGGCAGAAGCTCAAAGAGAATAGTCCTTTTCCCAATATCAAAAGAATAATGGAATCGAGATCCCCGAGAATCGAGACTTTGAAGAGTTATAGGAATTATATGGGGAAACTATAGTGATGGCGAAGGACTTTTGGGTGACTTGGCAGAACTATATATGTGAAGGAAAGGGGATGAAGAGGGTGAAAAAATTATTGCTGTTGATCGTTTGTTTCATACCAATCATCACAGCTTGTACCGATACAGAAACTGTCGATCAGCTCATGAGTGAGAAAGAGACATTAGCCATGGAACTTACTGAGAATAAAGAGGAAATTGAAAGGTTAAATGCAAAAATAGAAAAGTCAAACGAGAAAATGTCAGATTTGGAAAAACAGCTTGAAACCTATCAAAAAGAAAATGACCTGTTTTCCCAAATAAGCTACCTATCCAGAGAGTTTGTAAAGGCACATACCACAGGGGACAAAGAAGCCGCGCAAGCTCTTCTGTCTGATGAACTGATCCTGGTGGAAAGAGACAATAAATTATTGGTCAAGGGCAAAGATAATTATGAATGGAATCTGTACTCTGCCGATAATGGCCAGCTGGATGACTGGGTTATTCAGGGATTTCAGTATCTTCCAGACCAGGATTCCTATAGGGTTCATATAAGGGAATTTATCATTGATGCAAACGGTGAGCCAGTCATTCCCCCGACATTCTTGAATCTTACATTTAAATTAGTCAATGGCGAGTGGAAAGTTGACGGAGTGGAATTTGATGTATAAAAGGAGCTGAAGCATAGGGCTGGTTGACCCTATGCTTCAATTATATTCTAGAAGCTCAGGGATGCACCCTGCGCTTCCACTCTTATTCATAAATATAACTGATGACATCCAATGCCTGGTCGACAGTTTCTACCGTTACATTCGCTTTATTGGATAGTTCTTTTAAAGGATGAATCAAGGATTCTGGTCTGACGATAATTGTCGGTTTGTTCATTGTGATCGCGGCACTGGCGTCCATCGCTGTGTTCCATTGTTTGTATTTTTCGCCGAACAGGGCGATGACGATATCGGATTTTTGCATTAAAACCTGTGTCCTGAAATTGTTGATATCAGACGCAACATCGTCCTTATACACATTGCCTGGCTGCTGCCCGAGAATATCCTCCCCAATATTATCGGACCGATCATGGTTCGTCTGCGGTCCGACGAATACCAAAGGCAGGTTCTTCTCCTTCGCCTTTTTGGCCACCTGATCCCGCCAATCATCGTGAATCTGCCCAGCTAAATAAACCGTTAATTCCATCGTAACACCCTCCAATTGAATGTATTGTAATTCAATCATATAAAACTTTACTGATAATTCAAAGGAATTAGGATGAGGCGACCATCGCTAGGGAATATGGTGAAGGTGAATACTAAAGAACCCTTTATGTGCCCCAACTCGTCGGATTTGCGAGCTAACCTAGTCCTAAAGCATAGGGACATACTTGCAATGGAAGAAGCAAGTTTTACGCCCGCATGTTACCTATTGACAGAATGCCTGGCTATGAATTATATTGTATTTACATTATTTGAATAGTTCTCCTAAAGGGGAGTAGCTTTTACAACAGAGTCGTCATTTCGGAGGTTTTGATATCTCCCGGCTTTGTTGGCAGCGTTTGACGTTGTTAGCAAGACCTTTACCGTTTTGGTAAAGGTCTTTTTGTTGTTTTGAGACCTTTACCATGTCTGGTAAAGGTCTTTTTCTATATATGGACCGCAGGCACATAAACAGGAACTTTCAATAATAGCAAACTATTGAAAAGGGGCTGGTGAAGGTGAGTAAGAAAAAAGTGACTTTTGAGGAATTGCTGAAGGCTAATAGGCTCGAGCTGATGGAGGATGAAAAGCAGCTGGAAAAAATCGAGGAGCGGATTGAAGCCAGGCGTTTGAGCAATGTCCATAAATCCGGGAATGCATCTTAATAATCAGAATTTTAAAGGGGGATAAATAATTGGAACTATCGATTTTATTTGAATACGGTTGGGTATTGCTGCTGTTGATTGCTCTTGAAGGACTGCTGGCAGCGGATAATGCATTGGTATTGGCGATCATGGTAAAGCATCTTCCTGAAGAAGAGCGCAAAAAAGCACTATTCTATGGTTTGGCAGGAGCATTTGTCTTCCGATTTGCATCGTTATTCATTATTTCGTTTTTGGTCGATGTCTGGCAGGTTCAGGCAATCGGAGCGCTTTACCTGTTATTCATCGCGATTAACCATATTGTCAGGAAGTTTTATTTCAAAGAATTGGAAGACAACAACAATGCTGCTGAGAAAAAGAAATCAGGTTTCTGGGCTACTGTGTTCAAAGTAGAACTGGCTGATATTGCTTTCGCAGTTGATTCAATCCTGGCCGCTGTTGCCCTGGCGATGACTCTTCCGAACACCAACCTTCCAACTATTGGCGGTATGGACGGCGGTAAGTTCCTGGTCATTTTTGCAGGAGGGTTGATCGGTTTGATCATCATGCGTTTCGCGGCCAACCTGTTTGTAAAGCTGCTTCATTCAAGACCAGGTCTCGAAATTGCTGCTTTTGCGATCGTCGGCTGGGTAGGTGTCAAACTTGCGGTGCTAACTTTGGGACACCCTGATATCGGAGTTTTATCCTACGATTTCGCCCATTCGAAGGAATGGAAGCTGTTCTTTTACGGCGTATTAATTACGATAGCAGCAGCCGGCTGGTTCCTGACGAAGGAAAAGAATCCTCAGGAAGCTGTTTGATCGTATGAAAATCTACAAATGAATGATGCCACCGAAGCGCAGGGACATACCCTGTGCTTCTTTCTGTGGAAAAAGGATTTTTCTGCCTTCTTGTTGAATACATTTCTACCGAGGTATACATCCGCGACATGGATGGTTGATTAAGTTGAGGAGGAATTCCGATGATTTATGATGATACTAAAAAAAATATCACTACCGATAGGCTGATCCTAAGATTATTTCAGGAATCGGATGCTCCGGCCGTCACCAGGATGTGTAATAACTATAATCTTTATAAAAGTACCTTGAACCTGCCTTATCCGTACTCTATCGAGGATGCATTAGGCTGGATCTCACAGCATCAGGAAAATTTTAATGCTGATCGATTTTTTGAGTTTGCTGTAACAGATAAGGAAAGCGGAGAGTTATATGGAGCAGTGGCTCTCTCCAATAACCAAAGGTTCAGCAACGGGGAAATAGCCTACTGGATTGGCGAAGAGTTCTGGGGCAAAGGAATTGCGACGGAGGCAGCACAGGCTGTGGTCGATTTTGCGTTTCAGGTTAAGGGCTATCACAAGGTCTATGCCCGTTACTTTCAGTCAAACCCGGCGTCCGGAAAAGTCATGCAGAAATTGGGCATGAAAGAAGAAGGGGTTTTGATTGAACAGGTGAAGAAAGAAGATCGATTTGAAGACCTTGTTTGTTATGGAATCATTAATTCGGTGGCTGATTAAAGATGGGAGTGAGACGGGGATGAAAGAAAGGTTGCAAGGATTTGTGGTCATTGGTGCTTTACTCATTTTACTGGGTGTGATTTTGACTTTTTACAGTGTGACCTTTGGTACATCGATGGCTGAATCGTGGCTGGTCAGTCGCGGAGGGGCCGACACTGGGTATTATCATATCATTGTCACAAGTTATATCAATGCCTTTTTAGTTGCTGGAGGAGTCGCGCTGGGGCTTGGACTGGTGTTGACTAGTTTGACAGCTTACAAACTCATGGGGATATTGGAGAGCTGAAGCGTGGGGGCGTACCCTGCGCTTCTTTTTTGCTTGGCGGCCTTACATTATAGTCTTTTGTTTTAATATGGTAGAATGTCTTGCAAAGAGTTTTAAGGAGGAAGGAAATTTGAAAAAGCTGCCTATTAATGAAAATGGATTGAATGCCTCACAGCTTGTGTTTGGATGCATGGGGCTTGGCGGGGGCTGGGACCGCAGTCCAATCGAGTCGGAACATGTCAAGCAGGCACATGAGGCGGTCGAGGCTGCGTTAGAGTCTGGAATCAATATGTTTGATCATGCTGATATTTATACTTTGGGAAAAGCAGAGAAAGTTTTCGGGCAGGTTTTAAAAGAAAAGCCCGGACTTCGTGAGGATATCATCATTCAGTCGAAATGCGGTATTCGTTTCGCTGATCAGGAATCTGGCCTGCCCGGCAGGTATGATTTTTCAAAATCATACATACTCGACAGTGTGAATGGCATCCTTTCGAGGCTCGGCATCGAGTATCTGGACATCCTATTATTGCACCGTCCTGATCCTTTGATGGAACCGGCCGAGGTGGGCGAAGCTTTTCATCAGCTAAAAGCTTCCGGCAAGGTGCGTTCATTCGGTGTTTCCAATATGAGTGCTGGTCAGATCCGCTTGCTGCAGAAACATACCGATGAGAAAATCATCGTCAACCAGCTGGAAATGAGCTTGAATAAAATCGGCTGGCTTGAGACGGGAGTCCATGTCAACCAGGACGCCGCGCGCCAAAACACCTTCCCTGATGGGACCATGGAATTCATGCAGATGGAAGGAATCCAGATTCAATCGTGGGGTTCGCTTGCCAAAGGGCTTTATTCTGGAAAAAATATCGAGAATGAAGGCGAAAGCGTCAAGCAGACGGCGGCCCTGGTGCAAAAGCTTGCAGAAGAGAAACAAACCACACCAGAAGCCATCGTACTCGCCTGGCTGATGAGGCATCCGGCCGCCATCCAGCCTGTCATCGGCACGGTCAATCCCGCAAGGATCCGAGCTTGTGGTGATGCAGTCAACATCAGCCTCAGCCGTGAGGAATGGTATTCATTGTATGTAAGTTCCCGAGGTGTAAGACTGCCTTAGTCAATTCAATGTTTTTTAGAGTCAGCAGAACTATTCTGCTGCTCTTTTTTTGTTGCTATATAACTAATTCTTATCGATAATTATTAATTTTATTAAATTTCCTTATTGAAAATAAGCGAATATAATAAACGAAGGAGGTGTAAAAATATGGATTATATCATTCTCTTTTTCATTGGAATCATAGCGACGATGGTTGGGACTTTGGCGGGAGGAGGAGGCTTGATCAACTTGCCTTCCATGCTTGTTTTGGGCATTCCGGTTCATTCCGCAATCGCCGCGAATAAAGTATCAAATACGGTCAGCTCGTTTTCGAGCTTTTATCACCTTTATAGGGAAAAGAAAATCACTTTCAAGGAATCATTCTGGATTATCCCTGTCAGCCTGATTGGCGGGGTCAGCGGCGGCTTCATAGCATCAAAAATTTCAAGTGAAGACATGTATGTGGTGGCGATTGGCTTGCTGATTTTTGCCTTCTTCGCCTCTTTTTTGGGGAAAGGGAGCATGTCGGGTGATGGGGCATTAAAGCCTTCTGGAAAAAGTGTCCCGGGGTTATACGCAATCGGGATTTATGATGGACTTTTTGGGCCGGGACAGGGAACGCTCATGCTCTATTTGTTTGCTCATCTGAACATCGCTTACATCCGGGCGGTCGGGTATGTCCGGCTTGCCACGTTTTCAAGCTGCTTAGGTGCAGCGATTACCTATATATCTACTGGAGCTGTGATCTGGCCAGTGACTATCGCTTTGATGCTGGGGTCAGTGACGGGAGCTCAGATTGGCGTCAGGATTGCCAGCAAACTGAACCCCAACTATGTCAAACCGATTCTGCGGGTGATGACAGTGGCACTTATCGTACAGATTCTTTTCGAAAAAGTAGTGTGAGTGGAACACCTGTTTTTTGGAGGATTATTTGGTGCCCATATTCTGCAAAATCGAGATAAATTGAGTCCAACCGTCGATAAATAGATCCCAACCGTCGATAAATAAATCCCAACTGGAGATAAATAGATCCCAACCGGAATGTTAGTGCCAACTGGTATTGAAATCTGAATTGCTGCCCTTATATTGGATAAGGGTTTTTTAAGTTATACCCCGCTTGCCATTCCAGTAATTTACTATTGTGGTAAGATGGTAATATGGTATTTTAAGCCATTTTTAAAAGGGGGAGAGTCATGTCTTCTGAAGTGTTATCGATCACCGGCCTGACGAAATCGTATGGCAGCAAAGAGGTGCTCAAAGGAATAGATTTAAAGGTTGATAGAGGAGAAATCATTGGATACATAGGGCCAAACGGCGCGGGTAAAAGCACGACGGTGAAACTGATGCTTGGCCTCGAGGAAGGGTATTCTGGCAGGATTGAGATTTTTGGGCAGGATATCGTCCGGCAGGGCGGCGGCTACAAACAGAGAATCGGTTATATTCCCGAGACGTCGGAAATGTATGATTCGCTTACGGCCCAGGAGTATTTAACCTTCGTTGCCGAGCTGTATGGGATGGATTATGACGATGCCGACCGAAAAGCGGAGCAGCTGTTTGAGGTGTTTGGCCTAGGAGATGTCTATCATTCTCGCATTTCGTCTTTTTCGAAAGGAATGAGGCAGAAAACGCTGATTGTTTCGAGCTTCTTACATAATCCTGATTTGCTGTTCCTTGATGAGCCATTGACGGGACTGGATGCAAACAGTGTGATGGTTTTCAAGGAAATCCTTGCGAGGTTTGCGGCTGAAGGAAAAACCATCTTCTACTCGTCCCATATCATGGATGTCGTCGAGAAAATCAGCAACCGGATCGTCCTGCTGCACGGCGGCCATATCGTGGCGAATGGCAGTTTCGAAGAGTTGAAGACTCAGAGCAAAGAGGGCTCTCTTGAAAGCATTTTTAACCAGATGACCGGTTTTCATGAGCATGAGGACCGTGCTGCTGAATTTGTATCCATTGTCAGGGAGGGGTGACGGTGGAGAACTTTTTGATCTTAAGGCTGCTTGATTTGTTCAAGCCTGTCTTTTTAAAAATGGGTGTTGAGTACAAAACAATGCGGCGGATCCTCCAGGTCAAGCTGACGATGGACCAGCGCCGGAAGCCGACGGTGTTCAGCCAGTCTATGAAAAAGAAAGATAAGCCGGAGAAAAATGAATTTTTCAAATCATTGTGGATCTATGGTTTTTTTGGATTGATGCTAATCCCGTTTTTATTTTTAAAAGATAATTATCTGTTCCAGGTTTCCATCTTGTTCAGCATCTTCATGTTCATCATCATGACAACACTGATTTCGGATTTTTCATCGGTCTTGCTCGACTTGCGGGATAAAAGCGTCCTCGACACAAAACCAGTCAAGTCAAAGACAGTGAGCATGGCTAAATTGCTGCATGTTACGATTTATATGCTGTATATTACCCTTGCCACGACGCTGATCCCGTTGGTGGTCAGTGTGATTTTCAGAGGAATTCTGTTCTCGGGGCTGCTGTTTGTTGCTTTCGTGCTTGCGGATATTTTCATCATTGCCTTCACAGCCTTGCTCTATTTGTTTATTTTGCGGTATTTTGACGGTGAGAAGCTGAAGGATATTATCAACTATGTCCAGATTGCCTTATCCATTGGGGTAATGATTGGCTACCAGGTAGTGGCGCGTTCTTTTGAATTGGTGAATCTCGATTATCAACTGGAATTTGCCTGGTGGCAGCTGCTGCTTCCGCCGATGTGGTTTGCCGGCCTGTTCGATGTCCTGCTTGGGGGCAGCAGGAGTTTCGGCAATCTCGTACTGACCCTTTTTGCCGTTCTTGGGCCTGTTGTATCGATTTTGATGTATGTGAAGATGATTCCAGACTTCGAACGCAATTTGCTAAAGCTCACCGCGCAGACCGGCAAGAAAAAAGCGAGCAGCAAGTGGAAGGTGTTTCGATCCATGCCTTTCCTCATCTCCAAAGAGGAGCTGCCATTTTTCCGGTTCACGAGGATCATGATGAAAAACGAGCGAGATTTTAAGCTGAAGGTGTATCCTTCACTTGGCTTTGCCGTGGTGGTTCCGTTCGTGTTCATGTTCAACAGCTATTCGATGATGAGTTTCGAGGAATTCGCTGCGAGCCGTTCTTATTTGACTATTTATTCGGTCATGCTAGTCATCCCGATGTCGGTCATCATGCTCGCTCATTCTGGTTCCTATAAAGGAAGCTGGATTTATCAGGTCGCTCCGGTGAAAAGTTTGGGACTCATCAATAAAGCGGCATTGAAGGCGTTCCTGTTCCAGCTGTTCTTGCCGTTATTCCTGCTCGTATCGATCATGTTCAGCTTCTTGTTCGGACTGAGAATTCTGGATGATCTGATTGCCGTATTCGTGACGGCATTGATCTATACACTTCTGTGCTACCTGGCAGGAGAAGGGGAACTCGCCTTTTCACAGCCTTTTGACGCTGTAAAGCAGAGCGGGGATATCAAAGTATTTCTCCTGTTCCTGATCATCCCGATTTTTGTCGGGCTGCACTTTTTAGCGTTGAAGGTGCCATTTGGTGTTATAGGTTATGGAGTTCTGTTGCTTGTATTGAACTTGGTGTTGTGGAAGAGGTTGAAGTAAAACAAGCACAGGGACGTTCCCCTGTGCTTCGCTTTTCATGTGGACATTGAGCTGGTGGCAGTTGTTTAGTAACGAGAAGAAGAATGTCACTGAAGCTTCCCGAAATTGACATAATCTCGGCTAAATCTCTAGTGTTATATGTAGACCAATTGTTATAAACTAAAAGTGGGGGGTGAGTGACGTAAAGGAGACTTCAAGGGATAAATTGATCAGTGCAGCATCACGGCTGTTCCAGCTGCAGGGTTACCATGGTACCGGCCTGAATCACATTTTGAAGGAAAGCGGTGCTCCGAAGGGTTCTTTGTACTATTACTTTCCCGATGGAAAGGAACAGCTTGCTGTTGAGTCTGTTCAGTTAACTGCACAGCATGTCAGGGACCGCATTAAGCGGGGGCTGGATCAAAAAAAGGATGCTGTTGAAGCGATCCAGGGTTTTATCGAAGAAATGGCAAAGCAATATCAGAATGACGGGAGCCAGGAAGGAGTTCCAATTGCGGCAGTTGCTCTTGAGACCGCTCTTTTCAGCGAACCAATCAGGAAAGCATGCCAGAGTGGATATGAAGGTTTCCAGGAGGCTTTTGCCGAAAAACTGCTTCAATCAGGCTTTGAAGAAAGCAGGGCAAGGGAGCTTGGAATCGTCATTAATTCGATGATTGAAGGAGCCTTTTTGCTGTCGTTTACCACGGGGAACAATGAACCCCTGCTATTGGCAGCCAAGAATATTCCGGCACTCTTAAGGTAAGTAGTGCTGGATTTTTTGAAAGCGAATTATATAGACTGGTCTACAAAAAACTTTGATAAGGTGGAAGGAACATGACGATATTAGTGACTGGTTTCAATGGTAAGGTTGGTTATGAGGTAGCGGTGAAAATAAAGGAAATGCAAATCCCGTTGAAATGTGCTGTTAGGAATGTGGAACGGGCGAGGGAGCGGCATGGTTCCGAGTTTGATTTTGTGGCTCTCGATTTTTCAAAACCGGAAACCTTTGGAAAAGCATTGGAAGGAATAAATGGGGTTTTCCTAATGTACCCGCCTGGAGCCCGTATCGAGTTTGAAACCTTTATCACACAGGCTAAGCAGATAGGCGTCAGCCATATCGTCTACCTTTCAGTGAAGGACGTCCAATTCATGCCATTCATCCACCATTTTAAAAATGAAAAATTGATAATGAGGGCTGGAATTTCTTATACCTTTTTGCGCGCAGGCTATTTCATGCAAAATTTAAATGACTTCTTATATAAAGAGCTGAAAGAGCGGAAACGCATATTTGTGCCTGCCGGAAAAGGCAAAACGAGCTTTGTTGATGCAAGGGATATTGCCGAGGTGGCAGTGATTGCCCTGAGCAACCCGGCAGGGCACAGGAATAAACATTATGTTATTACCGGAAATGAAGCGCTGGATTTTTATGAAGTGGCAAGGATCATATCGGAAGTGATGAATACTAAGGTTGAGTACACAAATCCTTCAGTGAAAGAATTCAAAGATTATATGATTTCCACAGGAAATGATGAAAGTTTTATCAATGTTGTTGCCGGCATCCACATTCCGACTAAATTGGGTCTGGCAAAAGGCATAAAGGATGATTTTGAAAAAGTAACTGGAAGGAAGCCGTCCAGCATCAGGAAATATATCGAGGATTATAAAGAAGTGTGGCTTTAAGGATTTTTAAAAACTTCTGATGATGTAAAGAATGAAGAGTGACCCAATGGGCGCTCTTTTTTTCGTAATCATATTTAATAATTTATTAATAATTTGATAAGAGCATTTTAGGGTTTCCATGGAAAAATAGAGAATGTGAAAGGGAGGCAATGAGCTATGAAAAAACCGATTGTTGAGATAAAGAATTTAAAGAAAGTCATTGGAGATAAAACGATTATCCATGGAATCAGCATGGAGGTGTTTCCTGGTGAGGTGTTTGGGTTCCTTGGGCCGAACGGTGCGGGGAAGACGACGACGATCCGGATGATGGTCGGGTTGATGGGCATTACAGAGGGCCAGGTGCTGATCAATGGGTTGAGCATCGAAAAGAATTTTGAGAAGGCGATTTCGCATGTTGGCGGAATCATTGAAAACCCCGAGATGTACAAGTTCCTTTCTGGTTATGATAATTTGCTTCAGTATGCGAGGATGCTGCCGGTTCCTGTAAAAAAGGAAAGGATCAATGAAATCGTGAAGCTGGTCGGATTGGAGAAACGGATTCATGAAAAGGTCAAGGGTTACTCACTCGGAATGAGGCAGAGGCTGGGACTGGCGCAAGCCTTATTGCATTCACCTTCTTTATTGATTCTCGATGAGCCGACAAATGGCCTGGACCCTGCCGGTATCAGGGAAATCCGCACCTATATCAGGAAAATTGCGCATGAAGAAGGAATCGCCGTTTTTGTATCCAGCCATATGCTTTCTGAAATGCAGCTAATGTGCGACCGGATTGGGATTATCCAGGATGGGCATCTGGTGAGCGTGGAAAGTGTCGGCGACTTTGTCGGTGATAAGGTGAATACGGTGATTGAAGTAGAACCGATTGAGAAAGCCAGGGAATTTGTTGAAAAGACGCTCCCTGAACTCAATCCAAAGGTGAATGGAGCTGAGCTTGTGGTTTCAGCCAGCCGTGAAAAGGTGCCTGCACTTGTTAAGGCACTGGCGGAAAATGAGTTTAACATCTATAAAATCTCTTCCGGGAATAAGACATTGGAGGAAAAATTCCTGGAAATGACGGAGGGGAAATAAATGAGTCATTTTTTCAGATTGATTCATAATGAAAATATAAAAATTTATAAACGTATGGGAACATGGGTGATGATCGGGATCCTGGTTCTCGTCGTGGCCCTTGTTGGCATTTTTACAAAGTTTGTCCTGGACCCTGGCAGCAATGCCGACTGGAAGGCAGAGCTGAGCGCTGAAAATGCACAGCTTTCAGAGAGCCTGGAGTCGGCCCCAATGCTTGAGGCGCAAAAGAGAATGATGAAAGAAAGGATTGCCTTGAATGAATACCGGATTGAAAATGACGTGGCACCAATCGAGCGTGATTCACTCTGGGGCTATATGGTGGATGCAACGACATTCACCGGTATCGCTGCTTTGTTCACAATCGTGATCGCCGCGGGAATGGTGGCGAGTGAATTTTCCTGGGGGACAGTCAAGCTGCTGCTCATTCGCCCGGTCAGCAGGACGAAAATCCTTCTGGCAAAATATGCTTCAACCTTGCAGTTCTCACTATTGATGCTTCTGTTATTGTTCAGCACATCTTTCTTGTTCGGAATTCTCTTTTTCGGCTTCGGCGGTGCGGAAACGCCTTATCTGTCCTACAGCAATGGAAAAGTCGTCGAACAGAATATGGTCACACATATCATCCAGCTGTTCGGTTTCAGAAGCATCGACCTTATCATGATGGTGACTTTGGCTTTCATGATTTCGACTGTGTTCCGCAGCAGCTCGCTCGCCATTGGGATTTCGCTGTTCCTGATGTTCACTGGCCCGCAGCTCGTCCAGCTTTTAAGCCAGTACGACTGGGCTAAATACATCCTGTTCGCGAATACAGACTTGCAGCAATACACAACAGGCACACCGCTTGTTGAAGGAATGACAATGACTTTTTCCATTGTGATGCTGTTGGTTTATTTTGCGCTGTTCGCTTTTCTGTCACTGTACATTTTTAATAAGCGGGACGTTGCGGCTTAAGTTTAACTATGTTATGAAAGAGGAAACTGCTTTTAGTGGTTTCCTTAATTTTTTAAAAATAGGGCGGTAATGAGCATGGAAGAAGATTTGATTCTGATTGTTGAAGACGAACGGGAAATTGCCGAGCTTGTCCGTGATTATCTGGAGGCGGAGGGGTACCGAAGCACCTTGGCTTTTGATGGGCTTGACGGGCTGACCCAATTTATAGAACATCAGCCTGCGGTGGCGGTGCTTGATGTCATGCTGCCAAAAATGGACGGAATCGAGCTTTGCCGCAGGATCAGGGCGGAGTCGAATATTCCGATTATCATCATGAGTGCGAAGAAAAGTGATACCGACAAGATTATCGGACTCGGTATTGGCGCGGATGATTATGTGACCAAACCGTTCAGTCCGGGGGAGCTTGTTGCCAGGGTTAAGGCCCAGCTTAGGCGATTCAAACATTTGTCCGTCCAAAAGAAGGAGCCCGAAAATGTTATCAGGTTCCCGGGGCTAGAGATTAATTTGAAAGAATACACAGTGTCTTCAGCAGGAAACCAGGTCGAGCTTTCGGCAAAAGAGTTCCAGCTGCTCGCTTTTATGGCGGCCAATAAAGGCCAGGTATTCACAAAAGAACAGCTGCTTGAAAACGTTTGGGGCTACCAGCATGTGGGCGATACAAACACGATCACCGTATATGTAAGAAAGCTGCGCGAGAAAATTGAACCTGACCCGTCAGAACCACAATATATAAGGACAATCTGGGGAATCGGCTATAAGTTCGATGGTGGAAGCCAATGAGATGGGGGCTGAAGCCGCGGCTGATTTTTGCTTTTATCAGTATTATCGTACTCCCGATTGTGGCATCGATTTTGTTTATAACATTATTTTCTTCAGATGTGGAACAACAGGCAGGGAACGAGGATGAACTGGATCTTCTCTTGTCTGAGGTCAAAAGTACGATTGACGAGAATGCAGGGTATCTTGCAGAACCAGATTTTTTTTACGAAAAGGTAAGGCCGCTCCTGGAAAAATATGATATTGAGCTGACAGTTTTCTCTGCTGAAGGAGATCCGGTATTTAATTCTGCAGCCCACCAAAGAAGTGGCGAAGCATCTATATGGCCGGATAGGTTCAGGAAGTTCAATATGGACATACCGACACAGGAACATGGCAAATTGTCTGCGGAAATACAGGCTAATTCCTTTTCAGTGCCGCCATTCAGGCAGTTTCAAGAGATGATCTATGCAGTTCTTGGCGGGGCTGCGATCGGGCTGTCCGTCCTGGCCGCCCTCATTTTGCTGTGGACATGGTATATTTCGAGGACGGTCCTTTATCCCTTAAAGGAAATATACAATGCGACTGAGGAAGTAATCGAAGGTAACCTGGATTATAAAATTAGATATGAAAAACAAGATGAAATCGGCCGGTTCATTGAGGGATTTAACCTGATGCGTGTCCACCTGAAAAAGTCTATTGAGCAGCGGCAGCAATATGAACGGGCGCGAAAGCAGTTGATTGCCAGCATCTCGCATGACCTGCGCACTCCGCTTGCTTCGATCAAGGGCTATGTAGAAGGGCTGGAAGATGGGATTGCCAGGAATGAAGAGATGCAGAAGAAGTATTATCGGGTCATAAAATCGAAGACCGATCAGCTGGACAGGCTGATTGAGGACTTGTTTGAGTTCTCAAAGTTCGAGCTTGAGCAGCTCTCGATTGAAAAGACTCTTGTGAACAGCTCCGAGTTTTTCCAGGAAGCCTTTCATAGTACGCAATTGGACTACCCCGATGTTGACCTCGTGCTGGCTGGGCCTCTGCCGTCGGTCAGTCTGAATATCGACAGCGGCAGAATCAAGCAGGTCTTGGCGAATTTGATTGATAATGCCGTCAAGTACGGCGGGACGAAACTCGTCATGAAAATCGAGCAGCAGGTCGGTTTTGTTGAGGTAAGGATAAAGGATAATGGACAGGGGATTCGTGCAGAAGATCTGCCATATATCTTCAATGCATTCTTCCGCGGAGAAAAATCCCGATCGAGAGAATCCGGCGGCACGGGACTCGGCCTTGCTATTGTAAAATATATCATCGAAGCACATGGCGGAGAGATCCGGGCTACAAGCGGATCAGGAATAGGGAGCGAATTTACATTTGCATTGCCTTTGTATCTGAGACAGGGGTGAAGCACGTGAAGCATGGGGAAGTACCCTGCGCTTTTTCTTTATTTTCAGAAAATGGAGATTATCGGGTGGGATGATATGTTAAAATTTGAAGGGTAAATCCTACCTTAAATAAATTGGAGCGATTATATTGTCTATTGAAATTCTTAAACAAAACAAAAAAAGCTGGGATACAGTAGCTCATCATTTTGATGGTAAGGATGCCTTGCCCAGCTACGGTCCATTTGCCCAGACTGAAGAGGAGTTAGGGTTATTTGGCGAAATCAGCAATAAAAAAGTCCTTGATATCGGCTGTGGTAGCGGCCATTCACTTACATATATGGCCGAAAAGGGTGCAAGGGAGCTTTGGGGAGTTGATTTGTCAGAAGCCCAAATCAAAACAGCACGAGAAACCCTTAAGGATGTAAAACACCATTTATTCTGTGCACCGATGGAATCTGATATTGGACTGCCTAAACAATACTTTGACGTGGTGTACTCTATTTATGCAATTGGCTGGAGTACAGATCTTGCTGCCACTTTTGAACTGATTCATTCCTATTTGAAGCCGGGCGGCTCCTTCCTCTTCAGCTGGGACCATCCATTATATGCTCACTTGAAGAGCCGGAATGGTGAAATCTATCTTGATGGGTCGTATCAAAATGAAGGGGTCACGCAGTACCAAAATTTTAAAGGAGAGGAAGCACCGGTAATCATTCCTAACAGGAAGATGGCAACTTACATAAATGATTTAATCAAAGCAGGTTTTACGATTGAGTCTGTGATTGAAAGCGATGTTTCATCTGGGTTTGACGGAGCAAGTGAGGAAATATCCGATCGCTACTATTCTTTATACAAAGCAAGGAGATTTCCCACAACGATGATCATTAAATCCATTAAAGGGTGAATTGCATGACATGAAGCAATTGGAATTCCCTGCGTGGGGGGAGAGAACCATCCCCATGTCCCGAAAGATACCCTTATGAAGAAGGAAGAGTCAACATAAGGGTACGATTAGCGCCGAAAGATACCCTTATGAAGAAGGAAGAGTCAACATAAGGGTACGATTAGCCCTGAAAGATACCCTTATGAAGAAGGAAGAGTCAACATAAGGGTACGATTAGCGCCGAAAGATACCCTTATGAAGAAAGAAGAGTCAACATAAGGGTACGATTAGCCCTGAAAGATACCCTTATGAAGAAAGAAGAGTCAACATAAGGGTACGATTACCCCCGAAAGGTATCCTTATGTAGAAGGAATCGCCCACAAAAGGGAACAGTTAACCCCGAAATGTATCCTCATGTAAGGGAATCAGCTTCATAAGGGTACGATTAACTCCGAAAGATACCTTTATATAGATGGAAACGGCTACATAAGGGTATATTTTTTATCTTCGAAAGGTCAATCTAAATAAAATCTCCTGATTTCCAGAGTCTCAATTCATGATCTCTCGCATACATTTATAGTTAACAGCATTTTAATGTACAGCGAGGTGATGACATCATGTTTTCTGTTACCGGAATGCAGGGCTTTGAACTGTTTTCTGCAGAGCACTTGGTTACACTGGGACTTTTCTTTGCTGTCTATCTTGGGATGGTACTGCTCAGAAGGCGAATCAGGCCCCATAAGAATATCTTGAGATGGGCCATTTTCTGGACTCTGTTGGCATGCCAGGTTTCACATCAATCCTGGCTTATCCTCACCGGCCAATGGCAAATCGGTGACCTTCCTTTACACATGTGTTCGATCAGCTCCTTCCTGGCAATGTACCTCTTTTTAAGGAAGAGCGTGAAAGGATTCTATGTGCTCTACTTCATTGGCACTTTGCCGGCAATTTTAGCCATGGTGACACCTGAAATGTCTTATACCTTTCCTCATTTCGACTATATCGAATACTTCCTCAATCACTCAGCCATCCCGATTGCGGTATTGTATTTCATCCTTTTTGAAGACTGCAGAGTTCCCCGCAAAGCGGTTTTGTTCACCTTCCTTGTCGTGAACCTGATTGCCGTTCCCATCTTCATTTTCAATTTCCTGTTTGATACGAATTTCTTCTATCTGGTGAGTCCAACCGAATCCAAAACGATCCTATCCTTTTTCGGTAGCGGCATCATGTACTATCTGAACCTTGAAGTGGCCGCATTCATTGTGTTCAGTGTCTCCTATATCCCGATGTGGCAGCTGATCAAAATGGAAAACAGGAAGCGGCTAATGGCTTTTTATCGGCAAAAATAGAGAAGCGTTCTTTTTAAGAAGGGTTTTTAACTTCAGAAATTTAGACTAGTCACCTTACTTTAATAAGGTGATTTTTTAATGGATTGATACAGTAAATCACTCCATTCAGTGGAAAATACTTAAGGAATGAAGCAGGCACTTTAAAGTAAGTAAGTAGCAACTGCAGCAACTGACAAATAAATCATATTGACTCAGACACTTGAATCCTATAAAGTACAAAAGTATGTTTTTAAAAATGCAGGGAGTGCTAGAGCAAGGCACTTGCGCATTTATTTATAGGAGGCAGAAATGGATACTCAGAATCAAACACAGATTAAAATTACAACAGCAGATCCATCAGCGCTTGGCTTGTTTGGACTGGCAATGGTTACATTAGTGGCGTCGTCACAGAAACTTGGGTTCACAGATGGCGTTTCATTCATCATTCCATGGGCGATTTTCCTTGGAGGACTTGCACAGCTTTACGCTGCGATTCTTGATGGAAAACATAATAATATTTTTGGGATGACAGCTTTTGGTGCGTTCGGCCTTTTCTGGTTCGGTGTCGGAACGACTTGGCTGATTCAGCTCGGCTTTTTCGGTGAAAACCTCGCAGCAGATGGTGATGGGAAGCAATTAGGAATGGCCTTCATCGGCTATCTGATTTTCAGTGTCTTCATGACAATTGGAGCACTTGAAACCAATAAAGTCTTATTTTTCATCTTCGTATTAATCGACTTCTTATTTATTGGTCTTTCATTAAGTTCATTTGATATCATCCATGAGGCCTCGCATATGCTGGCGGCCGTTTCAGAACTGGGTATTGCGATTCTTTCGTTCTACGGCTCAGCAGCAAATGTGCTGAATACCCACTTTGGACGAGTTGTCCTGCCGATTGGCAAGCCATTCGGGATTTTCAAGAAATAAGGGAAAGGCGCTAAGCATGACTGCTTAGTGCTTTTTTTTTCGAAAAAAAGAAAGAGAGTGGTGAAGGGACAAACTAAATTGGGTGTGACGCGTTCGGTGATGGGAGTATATAAAAAATGCCTGGAGTTTCTCCAAGCAATTTTCTTGGCTAATTTACTCGCCGAATAGCTTGCTTATTCTAGGGCAAATCCTGTGAGAAGGGAACGGGTAATTCGATATTTGTATTTTAGAGCCGAACCCACTTTGGCTACAAAAAAGCAGTTTTAGGCATCAGAGACTATCCTTTTTTTCCTCAACCAATTTGGTATAGATTACGGTCCGTTCAGCCCGTTCGGTTGTTTCGGGGTCATAGTCGCCGCTGCAGGTAATCAGGTTGAGCGTGCTGGCAAATGTGAAACCGAAAATTTCTTCGATTGGGGCATCCAGACGCGGGAAGGTTTTTTGGTCGTAGACTTCGAAGGTCAGTGTCTGGCCATCCGTGTCCGTTACCATGATTTTATCGCCACTTTTAAGTTTGTGAAGCTCATAGAAAACAGCAGGGCTTGTCAGATCGTCTACATGTCCTGCGACGACTGCATTTCCTGGGGCTCCGGGCAAGGTACCAGGCTCATACCAGCCAACATTGTCAGGATCTTTCGGAACATCCATGCGACCATCCTTCAAGGTGCCTACTTGTTCAATTTGGGTTTTGACATTGATTGCAGGAATTTCAATTGTCGCAGGGATGATCCCTGTCCGATTATCTTTAATGATTTCAGTTTTGGTTTCTGAGGAATGAGCAGCTACAGAAGTTTCTTGCTGCTCATTATCAGGAGCCTGGATTCCTTCTGCCGTTTCAGCACCCGGCTGGCTTGAGCAGCCCGCCAGTATCATTGCAGCCATCATTACATAGATTTTTTTCAAGTGGATCACCTCAGTAAAAAGGCAGAAGAGAGAAGGGACAGTGCCTTCTCTCAATCTGGCTTATTATTTTTTGTCAGCAGCGAGACGGCAAACTGTTACGAATCCTGCAGCGACTAACGCTAGAATGGCTGAGATCAGGATTGCATTAAACGGAAGTCCTTGTGAAGCGGTGCCGCCCAAACCAGTCTTAGGCATTTCAGAAGGCATTTCTGCTTTGAACTTGTCAGGGAATTGGTCTACGATTGCTCCCGATAGTCCTTTTGATGTTTCAAACATATGTCCATAAGCTTCCCTTACTGAAGGGTAGGTGCTGGCGTAATCACCAGCAGTGTAGGTATCGAAAGCCGTTACTAATTGGTCAACATGCATTTGCAAGCCTTCTGCCAGGGCAGCTGCCGGCAGTCTGCCATCGGTTGCTGTTTCCAGGAATTTCGCGAAGGAATCCTTGTATTGGGAAAGTGCCGTCAGGGCTGCTTTTTTCCCTTCTTCGTCGTTTGCTCCAGTCGCTTTTACATAGTTGACAAAATGTCCGATGTGATCTGCCCACATCTGTTTGAATTGTTCGCCGGCTTCGGCTCCATATACTGAAGCGATGGCTGCGCTTAAGTCTTCAGTATTGGCGGATAGAGCCGCGGCCGATGCTTCAAAATCCTTTGAGCCGTCAATGCCGTTTTGCATCGCTGACACGGCCAGGCCGGCGTGCTCTGATAGCAGGTAATTCAAATCAGAGCGTAAGTCAGCTGCAGGAGTGACGGCCTGGTGGTTTTCAAATTTATCCGGGAATTGCATGACGATCGCATTGGAAAGTCCCTTGCTCACCATGTACATATGGTGGATTGCTTCCCGTTCGTATTCATATGCTTTTTCATAATCCCCTTCAACATAGGCATTGAATGCGCCGACCAGCTGGTCTACATGCATCTGCAATCCTTCAGCCAGGGCATCGGCTTCCAGTCGCTTTTCTGTTGCCGTGGAAAGGAAGTTCGAGAAGTCTTCTTTGTATTGTGCCAGTTCATCAAGGGCCGCTTTCTTTGCTGCTTCGTCGTTCCCTGCTGTTCCTTTGACATAATCCACAAAGAAACCAATGTGGGCTGACCACATATCCTTGAATTTCGCTCCTGCCTCATCACCGTATACAGAGGCAATCGCAGCGCTTAAATCGTCTGTGTTTCCTTGAAGGGCGGCGGCAGATTGTTCAAAGTCCTTCGCTCCATCGACACCTTTTCTCATTGTTTCAACTGCTAAATAAACATGTTCGCTAAGGAGCTGGTCAAGGGTAGCTCTTAAATCGACTGCTGAATCGGATACCGTGGGTTTTGCGTGATCATGTGCTGCTGCTGAGTTTGCTGCAACAGGAAGTAAGAGGGATAGGCTGAGTGGTACGGCAATCGTTGCTTTTTTAAAATTCATTATGAAATCTCTCCTTTGTTTTTGGTTTTCACTATGCTAACGGGAGAAATTTCAGGATGGATCACTTTTTTTGAAAAAATTTTTTTTATAAAAAGGACAGAAAAAAAGACCAATAAAATTGGCCCTAAAGAACTTTGTCATTGGTGTCTGCAGCAACATCATACTTATGATCAATCATTCGTATCAGTTTAATCGTTCTATTTACAAGAAAAAAAGTAAATGACAGGACAGAAAATGTTATAAAACTGTTCCAGCCCTTTCGGTATGTGACTAAATTCGTCTTTTTTTCAAGCCAGTGCTCCAATACCGTCATTGGGCCGCTAAAAAGAAATACACTCAACACCTCTTTAACTGGCTGCATTTTGTATGTGAATTGATTGTACATCACACAAGCTAAAGGAAATAGTATGTATAAAAATACGATGTTGGAGTCAAAGAGTTTTGGTAAATAACGATGTGGATATTTTACATATTTTCTCTTTACAATAGGGCCATCAAAAATGGTGGAGACAAATGTTTTAATGAAAAAAATAAGAAACCAGTCTTTTACATCACCTTTTTTTCGCGATAAAAAAAATAGGCTTCCTCCAATTCCAGCAACAGTCAATAAATTTAATATTGTCCGGTCTTTCATTTTATATTTACCCCTTTCAAAGAAAGACGCCGATTATACAGCTATTATTAGAAGAAGAAACAAGCGTTATACAAAAAAACAGGCCGGAAACGGATAAACTAAGCCCGTTTCAGGCCTGATGTTTTCTAAAGTTGAGAAGCTAAAACAATATCACCCTTTGGCTGTTTGCTGTCAGGAGTAGGTTCAAGCGTGACCGCAATGGTGGTCCAATTGTGCTCACCTTCGTAATTAACCGAGTACGAGACGGCACCAGTGCCTTCCGAATTAGTACGGAAAGTCCCTGCCCTGAACTTTTCGCCGGCTTCATCGATCAGCCAAACCTGGTAGGCTTCATTGCCGGTTAAAGGCTTGAGGTTGCTTGCCTGGACAACAAGGGCCATTCCTTCTTCTTTTTTGATCATGGCTGCTTCCGCGTTTCCTTCATATCCTTCAGAAACTGCCAATTGGACCTGCTTGACGATTACATCCGTTCCTTCCCGGGATGGATTCCTAAATTCCTGGCTATTTTGGTTCAAATAAAAGTAAGCGTTCGCCGATAAGGAGAGAAGCAATGACGCGGCCAGAAGGGGCTGAAGCCATCGGTAACTCCGGCGTTTGGTTCCTTTAGTTTCTACTGGTTCTTCAATTTCCTCAGTTTTTACTGGTTTCTCAAATTCCTTAATTTTTACTGGTTTCTCAAATTCCTTAATTTTTACTGGCTTCTCAAATTCCTCAGCTTTTTCTGTCTCTTCAAAAACGGAGGCAAGGATTCGGTCCTTCATTCCTTCAATCGGCTCGGCCAGTTCTGCTGAAAAAGGAAGATCAGCTGTCAGCATATTCAGTTCCTCCAGCTCATCACGGCAATCTTTGCAGGTGGCTAAATGGTTTTCAAATAAGGATTTTTCCTCATCGGTCAGTGTGTTATTAAAATAATCCAATAAACATTCACATGTCTTATGATCGGTCATAGCTATGATCCCTCCCTTCTCTGATTCCGCCTATTGTTTTATGCAGATGCTTAAGAGCCAATCGTATTCGTCCTTTTACCGTCCCAAGAGGGATCTGAAATGTATCTGCGATTTTTTGCTGTGAAAGGCCTTTAAAATAGAAAAGTTCCACTATTTGCTGCTGCTCTTCAGCCAATTGATTGATGGCCGCCCTGATCTCACTGCGTTTTTCTTTCCACTCTGCCACATCTTCCACCGAAGGTTCAGAGGATTTCAATGCATCGCGATCCTCAAGCTCGACATGGTTCTCATCCTTTTTACGCAGACAATCAATCGCAGCATATCTGGTTACGGTCAAGATCCACGAAGAAAATTTCCCTTTCGTTTCATCATACATTCCTGGTTTCGTCCACAGTTTGAGGAAAACATCCTGCACAATTTCCTCTGACAGATCACGCCTGCCAGTCATCCTGTATGCGAACGAAAACAGAAGCTTTTCATATCGGTCATATAAGAGTTCAAGTGCCCGTTTATCTTTTGCCTGCAAACGTGCATAAAGCTCGATATCATGTTCGCTCATCACTTTCTCCTTCTATATGTATTTTGTAACATCATAACCTATTTATTTAAAGATGTAATTTTAGAGTTTGCTAAGCTAACGATTTAAAGGCGGATAAAGATCATTTTTTTAAAAAAAAGGGAAACGGCCATTTAGTATAGAAAATACTGACAAACATGAGCAAAAAATGACCGGATTGCACCATGGTAACTTGATAGGATGTTTGTAAGGGAGTGAGTGATATGGCGTGGATTGAGGCTTTGCAAAAGGCGATTGACTATATGGAGGAGCATCTGCTGGATGAGATCACGGTGGAGGACATTGCGAAACAGGCCAATGCATCTCCATTCCATTTTCAGCGTACGTTTGCAATTCTGACGGATATCTCCGTTGGCGAATACTTGCGGCGCAGACGGCTTACGCTGGCAGCAGGTGAACTGTGCGGCAGCGATGCCAAGATTATTGACCTTGCACTGAAATATGGCTATGACACTCCTGAAGCATTTACAAAGGCTTTCCGCCGGCAGCATGGCATTTCGCCAAGTGAAGCGCGAAAGTACACTGGGAAGCTGAAATCATATAGCCGCCTGGGAATCCAGGTGAGTCTGAAGGGAGCGGAACCGATGCAGTACAGAGTGGTAGAACAAGAAGGTTTTGAAGTAGTTGGGATTAAAGAGGGATTCTCTTATGCCAATGGAGAAAATCTGGCGGGCATCCCCAATATGTGGGACAGAGCGAACCAGGATGGAACCTGTGATTTCTTGCTATGTAAAAATAACGGGCCTGTAAAAGGAGTTCTTGGTGTCTGTGTGGATCAAAGCAAAGTGCAGGAAAAGCAGATGGATTATTGGGTCGCTGCGGCATACGATGGGGAAACCCCTGATGGCTATTTGAAAATGGAGATACCTGCATCGAGATGGGCAATCTTCGAAGTCCACGGCCCAATGCCAGAAGCCATGCAAAAAGTGTGGAAGCAAATCTTTACCGAATGGTTTCCTTCAAGTGGATACGAACATGCCGGAACACCAGAACTCGAGGTCTATACAGCAGGGAACTCGGGCGACCCGGATTACTATTCCGAGGTTTGGATACCGGTTAAGTAAAAGTCTTCGCATTAGGAAGGTCGATTGACGGCTTTCCGTTAGAGGAAAATTGATAAGACTCTTGATAGAGCGCATGTTTAAACGATTTAATCAAACGTTTGATTAAATCGTTTTTTGTTTTAGGGAAGCAGCTAGATCAGCTTATGATACTAAAAACCATCCCTCTTTTTAAAAGAGAGATGGTTTCAAAGTTAATTGATTTCACGGATTTGTTGCTGGGTGATATGGGTGGAATGAATTGGCTCGGGTTCGTGCTTTTCCTGCAATCTCGCGGGCAGGCCCTGAATCGATTGGACGACTGTATCCAGCTTTGCTTCAATTCGGTGAAGCAAGTACAATGTCACGACGATCGGGAACCCAACATCACTAATGAACGGAATCAGCTGCTCCATGTGTGCTTCCTCCTTCCTGGAATTTTTAAAACAAGAGCCGGTCTCTGGAAGAAGACCGGCTCAAGCTTATTACACTAGTTCGTATTCGGTTACATTGCGTTCAACAACGCGTGCGCTGTGAACGGAAACAAGGGTTCCATTTGCTGGCAGGAATGCATTGGAAGCGATGATTTGCTCCATTGCCAGCTTGACTGCTGCTGGATCAACCGGCTCCGTCGGATTATCGACTGTCAGCTTAGCATACTTGCCAAGAGCGGTAGCGAATTGCAACTCAAGTGTTTTTGCCATGTTTTTCACCTCCTATTGATTTAGTAGATTGCCAGATTAGATGATTTCGAAGCTGTCGTTACGCTCTACAGAGCTTAACAAGTTTGCGCTAAGGCCACCAAGTGCGACAGCCGCCTGCTGAACCTGGTCAGCAGTAGCTTCCTTTCTCACATAGCGGTAAGTCTTAGGCTTGAAAATCGATTCGCCCTTCTCATCAACACCAGCCTCAAACATCAGCCTGATATTAGAATCCTTCAACATCGCCATTGCCATTTTGCCTCACCTCCTTTCACCTTCTATATACAAGTGAGGAAGGAAAAAGGACAGGGTGGGGGGAGATTATTATTGAAGCCATTCAATCGATCAAGGGTCTATGGACAAAACGGCGGGGAAAGAAGGGGGAATGGTCCGATAGAAGAGCTCTATCGGACAAACCGGAGGGGGAAGAAGGGAAAAGTGTTCCGATAGAAGAGCTTTATCGGACAAACCGGAGGGGGAAGAAGGGAAAAGTGTCCGATAGAAGGGCCTTATCGGACAAACCGGAGGGGGAAGAAGGGAAAAGTGTCCGATAGAAGGGCCTTATCGGACAAACATGGAGGAAAAAAAGAGAAAAGAGTCCAATAGAAGGCCGCTATCGGACAAACGCGGAGGAAAAGAGGAGAAAAGTGTCCGATAGTTCAAAAGCTGCATCATCAAAAAAGGAATTCTTCTTGAGCACCTTCCTCATGCTTCCTACCGTATTGTTTTGGATTTTGTTTTCAGGTAGTATGGTATTACTATTTTATGGAAGGGTGACTTGGGGCGATGATTGACTAATCCTGTTTGAGAATGAATTGGAATACATCGATTTTTCTGGATAGGGTTAGGCCTGCCTTCTTATAACCGAATGTTAAATATGAATATGCCTTGGCGTGTTCTGTTTTCTTTTATGGTTGAAGTGCTGCTCTCTATCCAGTCAGGAATAGGGGGTTTTTTTATGTCTGAAATGACGGATGATCAAAAAGTGGGCATGGGTGCATTGTTTAAAAATCAGGTGATCCGGACGATTTTGCTGTCGGTGCTGTTTCTGCAAATCGGGATCTGGGTCCGGAATTATTCGATCCTGTTGTATGTAATCGAGAAGACGAATGGGAACCCGATTGCGGTTTCTTTGATATCCGTTGCCGAATTTGCGCCGATTTTCTTGTTTTCGTTTATAGGAGGGACGTTTGCGGATCGCTGGCGGCCGAAGAGGACGATGATTTGGTGTGATCTGTTAAGTGCAGTATCTGTTTTCGTGGTACTGCTGACGTTGTTTTTTGGCAGCTGGAAAATGATTTTCTTCGCGACCTTGGTTTCTTCCATCCTGTCGCAATTTTCACAGCCGTCGGGAATGAAGCTGTTCAAGCAGCACGTACCAATGGAGCTTGTCCAGATGGGGATGTCGATGTACCAGACTGTTTTTGCGCTCTTTATGATTCTTGGGCCTATCCTTGGGACCTTTGTATATCAGCGTTTCGGCATTCTTGCGGCTATTGGTATTATGGGAATTGCCTTCATTTGCTCCGCAGCGGTCTTGCTAATGCTGCCGGCAGACAAGGAACCATCTCATGAAAAACAAAAAACAACTTTGATGGAAGAGATGAAGGCGGGGTTCCGCTATGTATTGAATAGCAAGGCGTTGTCGTTGCTGGGCGGCTGTTTCGCGGCAGCAGGTCTTGCCATCGGCTTGACCCAGCCACTCGGCGTATTTTTAATTACCGAGAGGCTGGGACTCCCTAAGGAAGAGCTTCAGTGGCTAATGGCTGCATTCGGAGTGGGAATGATTCTAGGCGGAGGGATCACAGTTGCGATTTCGAGAAAGGTTCATCCGCAGGTGTTGCTGGCGATCGGTATGGCAGCCAGTGCGATCGGGTTCATCGGGATGGGATTATCAACCGTATTCTGGCTGACATTGACGGCACAATTTTTCTCTGGTTTGTTCATGCCCTGCATCCACATCGGAATCAACACGATGATTTTACAAAACACCGAAGAATCCTTCATTGGAAGGGTGAATGGCATCCTCAACCCGCTCTTCATGGGGGCAATGGTCATCACCATGTCAGCGGCAGGATGGCTGAAAACACACCTTTCCATTGTTTACATTTATGAAGCATCAGCCGTTCTGCTCTTAATCGGGATTGTGATTTTGGTTCCGTTAATGAAAAAGAATCCGAAGGCAAGCCTGGAAAAGGGAGTTTAAGTGTTAAAGGAGGTCCTTTTTATAAGGGCCTCCTTTTCTTTTTATGACAAAATCCTCTTTTCACCTTCAAGCGCCTGAATCGGGTTGATGTTCTGTGTGAATTCGAGTGTGCCGATATATTGATTGTTTTCATCGCGGACCGCGAAGTAGCGGATGTACACGAATTTGTCGCGAACTTTGATCCAGAAATCTTCGGTATCTTTTTTGCCAGCTTTGAAGTCGCGCAAAAGATCCTCGACGACATGGACGCTTCTCGGCGGGTGGCAATTCTGGACAGTGCGGCCGATGACGGCTTTTGTGCGGGCGAAAATCCTTTCTTTTCCGTGTGAGAAGTAGCGAACCACATCGTCCTGGTCGATGAAGGTGATGTCGACTGGCAAGTGATTCAACAGCAATTCGAGCTGCTTCAATGACAGGATGCCTGTCTCCATTTTGATATATCCTTCAGAAATTGCATCTGTGTCAAGATGTCTTCGGGCCGGCTTCCATTCCTCAGTTGGCGACGTCAGGCAATAGCCGATCTCATCACTTTCATGGGCGATTTTTACCCATTCATCTTCGGTAAAATTCTGCAATGCCATCGGGAAGAGGATGTTTTCCTCTCTGTAAATCATTTCACTCACTTCCCTGAGGACAAACTGGACCTCTTCGATGACGCCTTTTTTATCGCCGTCATAGTTGGTTAGCTTTTTCTTTGCCAGTTTGATGCCGTCACGGATGAAATCGTCTATGCGCCACATATTGGTTGTTGGGCCGTAAATCCCGTACTTTTCCAGGTAAGGGAAGATCAAGTTCTCCTTGCGGCTGTAGTGCTTGTCAATGTCATAAAGCAGGTTGCAATCCTCCAGGAGCAGAGTGATATTTTCAGCACTATCTTCCATAGCGAATTGCTCAAGGTGAACGCGAAGTCGATATTGTAAAAGCTGCTCAATCTCACGGTTTTCCATTTCGAATGTATGGACGGGGTGTCCAGGCTGATTTTCTGGCCCGTACACTGAGTTGTTCTCATCGATCGCTCCTTTAAAAAGCTCGGAGTGAGCATGATAGATCCTCTGCATTTCCGTAACGGATATATCGCCTTCGATTAGCTCGACATGCTGCAGGCCGGCGATTTCATTGATGGTTATTTTTCCGATAAAAGCATCAAAGTGAGCCTTGACCTCATTCACGTTTTTTCCATCATGCAAATCTTTGAAAAGCTGCTTTAAAGTAGTCTTTCGCCTTGCTGGGTCCATTGCTTTCAATTCACGATTATTTATCATTTCACTCATGATAATCTTTCCTCCTAGAGTGTGTATTGGTTATAACTGATAATGTTTCTCATGCTAAAAATAACACTTATCGAAACACAAAGAAGTGATACAAATCATTCCTTGACGTTTTTTTCATAGAAATTCAATGGTATGATGAAACGAGCAAAAAATAGAGAGGGGAATGACGAAATGACCTGGTGGGAATATCTTTTGTCTTACGAAGTGCTGAAAAACCTGGGGATCTCCATAGGAATCTTCTTCTTGTTCCTTTTGTTTCGAAAGCTTTTCACAAAATATGTGTTCAGGCTGATGTTGAAGCTGGGCCAGAAAACGCCGACTGAACTTTTCACCAGTATGACTGTCGCATTTGAGCAGCCAATCCGATGGTTGTTTATCATTATAGGAATCTATGTTGCCGCGGATTATTTCCCGTTCATGGAGCAATCGAATCCGCTATTCTTAAAGATTGTCAGAGCCTCAATCATCATGCTGATCGCATGGGGCTTCTATAATCTGTCTTCAGGATCATCGCTGCTTTTCATGAAAATCAATGATCGTTTTAATATGGAAATCGACCAGATCCTGATTCCGTTTTTTTCGAAGGCGATCCGGTTCATCATCGTCGCGATAAGCATCAGCATTATCGCGCAGGTTTTTGAGTACGATGTGAATGGATTTATTGCCGGCCTTGGACTCGGCGGACTTGCGTTTGCGCTGGCAGCAAAGGACGCGATCGGGAATCTGTTTGGCGGCATCATCATCATTACAGAGAAACCTTTTACGATTGGTGATTGGATCAAGACGCCGAGTGTCGAGGGGACAGTAGAGGACATTTCCTTCAGAAGCACGAGGGTGCGCACCTTCGCGCAAGCTGTTGTCACTGTTCCGAACGCCATTTTAGCGAATGAATCGATCACGAATTGGAGCAAGATGGGGAAAAGACAAATTACCTTTAAACTTGGCGTAACCTATGACACACCTAGAATGAAGCTGCAAAGAACGATCCACAGAATTGAAGAGATGCTGATATCAAACGACGACATCCATCCGGATACGATTTTTGTGAAGTTTGACGAGTACAATGACAGCAGCCTCGACATCTTCCTTTACTTCTTCACGAAAACCACCGTCTGGGCAGAATACCTGGATGTGAAGGAAGAAATCAATTTCGCGATCATGGAAATTCTTGAAGAAGAAGGGGTATCCGTCGCGTTCCCAAGCCGGACACTTTATTTGGAGACACAGGGAGAGACTGCTGGGAGGGTTGCGGAGTCAATATAGCACAAAGAAAAGCCGGGGAGAATTTCAGGCTTCTCTTTGTGTAAACAGTTGTTAGGAGCATTGATCTTAGAAGGGATTAATGCTCTTTTTATTGAATATTACAAGTAATCCGAAGGTGTTTAAAACAGTAGTTTGAATGAGCACGATCATGTAATGTTGAAAATTTTGGTGTGTAAACAAAGAGGAGAATCATAATGGAAATAGTATATTTTGCAGGTGGATGTTTATGGGGAGTCCAAGCTTTTATAAAAACTTTACCTGGAGTTCAGTTTACAGAAGCGGGAAGAGCGAATGGAACAACTCAATCACTTGATGGTGAGTATGATGGATACGCCGAATGCGTGAAAACAGGATTTGATCCAAAGGTTGTAACGATGAAGGAATTAATGGGATATTTTTTTGAAATTATTGATCCCTATAGTTTGAATAAACAAGGACAGGATGTTGGCAAAAAATACAGAACAGGAGTATATAGTGAAAACCCTGAACACTTAATAGAGGCGAAGGCGTTTCTTAGTGAGAGAGATGATTATGACCTTATAGTTGTTGAAGTATTACCTCTTACAAACTATGTAAGAAGTGCAGAAGAACATCAGGATAGGTTAGCTAAATGTCCAAATGATTATTGTCATATTCCAGAAGAAATCTTAAGTAAATATAAGTAAGGAAGAGCATTAAAAGATGGTGTGTGGACTCTATGCTTTACTATTTAACAAGCATATGATGCAGCTTTCTTATTGTAAAAAAGGTGCAGGATAGTGAAGGAAGGGCTTTTGATAAAGTAGGAAGACTTTTCCTGATTTGAGTTACCAACAAGACTTAAAATAACCGGAGATTCTCCGGTTAGACTGCAGAATAAGGCTCGTTTGGGTGGAAGTAAGCTGAGAATTTCCGATTAAACGGTGCAAAATTGTCCATTTGACTGTTTTTTAGGTCGATAGTCGGAATTTCTCCGGCTATTTGAGCTATTTTTAGAGCTTTTTCGAAATTAAGGGAAATTTCTCCGCTTATTTATCAACCTGCCGCTGATTCCCTCATCCGTGTCCGGGAAGGTCCGCTCTTTTATGGCTGGGCGGGGCAGAAAAAAGGTATTCTTGAATAATCACGAATTGCTTCTTGAACTATTGAGTGCTTATATAAAATAAGGATTGTCTATATTAGATGTGAAAACATCATAAAACAGAAAAATGGCGTGCCAAAACTGATGTCAGTTTTACACGCCATTTTCATTGTCATTTATAGAATATGGACCTGAATTAGAAAGTTATTCTTGAGTTTTTACGCTGCTTCAGACTCTTTGGAGTGAACTTGTTTCATAAATTCGTTCACATCGGATGGTACTTTGCGGTCGAGTTTTGAAACGATATAGACGGACAGGAATCCGATTGGCACAGTGATGATTCCAGGTACGTTGAACTGCAGGAACTCTGGCAGTGTCGTCTTGAAGAAAATCATGTACATGGAGGCAACGAGGCCGAGAACAAGGCCGGCGATGGCTCCTTTTTCGGTCATTCCTCTCCACCAGATGCCAAGGATGAAGATTGGAGTGAACGTACTGGCCGCAACGGTGAAGGCTAGGGCGACCAGGTGGCCGATGGATGCTTCTTTTACCATAAGACCAAGGATTCCGTATAAAACACCTAGCACGATGATGGAGGCTTTTCCAGCGATTACGCGCTCTTTTTCAGTAATGTTTTTACGGAAGAAGGTTGCGTACAAATCATGGGCCAGGGCACCGGAGCTTGCGATGAACAGCCCGGAAAGGTTCGAGAAGACGGCTGCGAACGCGCCGGCGATGACGAGGCCAAGCAGCCATTCTCCGCCAAGGGCCTGTGCAGTTGACGGGACAACCATGTTGTTGCCGCCTGCGATCAGATCTTTCATGACCGCTGGATCAGCGTTGCCAGTCAGGAAGATTGAGCGTCCGACTACACCAAGGTAAACAGCGAACAAGAAGAATGCACTCGCGATTCCAATTGCCATCAAGGCAGATCTGCGCGCAGCTTTTGCACTTGGATTTGTGTAGAAGCGCAAAAGAATGTGCGGAAGCCCGATTGTACCAAGTGAAAGCCCAATTGTCATCGACATCGTCTGCCAGAATGACGGGAAGTAGTTGCCTGTTCCTGTCCAGACAGAACCGTCAAACGGAATATCTTTTCCATCAGAAGTGAAGCTTGCTGTACCTGTAATCGTACCTTTGAACTCATTGATTGATGCAAGGATATCCTGATAATGAAGTCCGCCCCAGATGGCTGCGCCGACCATGAGGAGGAACGCGCCAAGGCGAATCCATAATTCAAGCGCCTGGTTAAGGGTGGTCCCCTTCATGCCGCCGATTCCTACATAGAAAATCATCACGGAGCAGGTAAAAATGATTCCGAATTCATAGCTGGTGCCAAAAAACATGCTTAGAATCTGGGCAGCACCAAGGAGCTGAGGGGCTGCATAGAAACCTGATATTGCGAGTACGACAGCGACGGCTGCAAGGCGGGCACGCCGGCTGTGGAAGCGGTAAGCCAAAAAGTCAGCGACTGTATAGGCCCCAAACCGGCGAAGCGGTCCAGCGACGAAAATCGCCAATAGTGTCAAGCCGATCGAGAAGCAAAATGCATAGTAGGCACCGTCATAGCCTAGCTGATAGGTTAGACCGGCAATCCCGAGGAAAGTCGCAGCGCTCAAATAATCGCCGCCTATCGCCGAGCCGTTGGTGAACCAGCCGAAGCTGCGTCCCCCGACGAAGTAGTCGGAAGCAGTTGCGCTTCTTTTAGTAAGATAAGTGATATAAACAATGGTTCCCATCAGGATCAACGTTAACAGGAATTTAGGCTCGAGGAATGTGGACATCAGCCAATCCTCCTTCCATCAGCAGGGGCTGAGGATTGCTCTGATTGACTTTTCTTCAGGCGTTTTTCATATAAAGTTGTATGGATGAGGGCTATGACGAACGCCATCGCCATCGCGACAATGCTTGTGAAGAACCAGCTGTAGGTCATGCCGCCCCACATCCGGGAGAACATGAACTCTCCTGCATACCAATTTAAAATAGGAATGGAAAGAATGAATACATAATAAAAGACCGTAAGTTTAATGCCAGTACTGAATTCACTTTTCATGATTTGCTTTGTTTCCGGATCAAGCGGCTCTAGCTCGCTGACGTCAATTGTATCAGCCGCTACATAATTATACTCCCGATAGTCCCCTGCCAATTATGATTCCCCCTAGTTAATATTTTGGCTTTACCCGTTATCAAGATTTCCCTCCTTTAGGCAAGCCATGATATGATTAAATTGATTGTACGATAGAGAATTGTCCAATACCTTACAATAAATTATCAGAAATATACAAATATTTAATATAATTTAAATTTTCATTCACCGATGTGAATATTTCAAGGGGGTGGTATGGTTGCATTCAATTTGGCTTGCAGTGGAAGATGAAGGGGAGTATGGTAAGCTGGCTGCGTGGATTCTGGAAGAATGCCCCGATAATTGTAAGCTCGTAGACGAAGAGAATGGTATACATATCGCAATCATTGAAGTGAACAAATGGCATGATTGGGTAAAAATACACCGGTTTCGCAAACGGAATAAAGGCTGCCGGGTCATTCCGCTGCTGGACCCGTCACTTTTGCACACCTCGCCGCTGGCAATCGAGTTCAAGCTTACATACCTTCTGGTGAAATCGGTGAAAAAACGGATTTTTTTACGTACCTTAAAGCGAGCGGTCGACGAGATTGAAAGTGAGAATACCAGATTCGCAGAAAGCGAGGAAGTGTTCCATCATTTCCATTCAGAGCAGGCTCTCGGTAGTAATGCCTTGCCTTTTAAGGAAGCCTTTTTGCGGAAATTGCTTTCCGGGGATGTGAAGACAGAGGAGGAGCTTCTGCAATCCCGTTTTTTCCTGCGGGGGGAAGCCGTTCCGAATGTGGTCTGTTTTATTCAGGGATTCGTCCGCTGTCCGGCTAAACGGATGCAAGAAGACTGGCAGGCGCCGATGGTCATCCAGGAATTTTTTAAAAAGCAGTTTGAGGGGTACCAGCTCACCTTCCTGTCATATAGGAAACATTTGCTGATGCTGCTCCAGGTGCCGTCCGAGCATGGTTCATTGAAGCACTGGAAAGAGGGGGAAGGGCGAATCCTTGAGACAATCGAGTCTTTGGAAAATGAATACGGGATACAGCTTTATATTGGTGTAGGCTCCATTTATCGCGAACCGCTGATGCTGCACCACTCGTACAAAGAAGCTTGTAAAGCAAGACGGACCTCGCCATACGAAAGATTGCAGCTCCGTTATTTTGAGGAAATAACGAAAGACATGCAAATTCAAAAGTGTAGCGAGTATATTGCCCAATACTGTACGGAGGACTTGTCCATCAAGCAGGTTGCCGATCAAATCAATCTCAGCGTCCCATATTTCAGCCGAATTTTTAAACAGGAAACCGGTCGCAGCTTCGTCGAATATGTCACATTCGTCCGCATGCAGCGCGCTGTCTGGCTGCTGCGCCACACTGACCACACTGTCGAAGCCATCGCCGAAGAACTGGGGTATAACACCCCCAACTACTTCAGCGGGACATTTAAAAAATATGTTGGTCTGTCACCAAGGGACTACAGGGCGACTGAGGAGATTATTTTTGTTTAGGGAAAGCTAGGACAATACCGATTAGTGACGGGAAACTATAGAAGGAGGTCCACCTTATATTCAAGGTCGACCTCCTTCTGCTGTACTCATGCGAGCTGCTGCTCAGCAAACTCCCTATACAAGTCATGTGTTTGTATTAATTCCTGATGAGTACCGGTCCCGGTCACTCTTCCTTTTTCGATAAAAACGATTTTATCCGCATTGACGATGGTGGAGAGTCTGTGCGCGATGACGAATGTCGTCCGGCCTTCCATCAGGCGAGTCAGTGCTTGCTGGACAATGCCTTCTGACTGGCTGTCAAGGCTGGCGGTGGCTTCGTCCATCATCAGGATTTTCGGGTCGCGGAGGAAGGCACGGGCGATTGCGATTCGCTGCCTTTGTCCACCCGATAATTTGACTCCTCGTTCACCGACTTCGGTATCAAGACCTTTTGGAAAGTCTGCGATGAATTGGTCTGCATAGGCCATTTTGGCAACTTCCCAGAGGCGTTCATCGGGAATTATATCACCGTTTTCCAGTCCATAGGACAGATTTTCGCGAATGGTTCCGGCCATCATTGCGCTTTCCTGGGACACATAGCCGATCTGGTTGCGCCATGAGTTAAGCGATAGTACCTGAATCGGCGTGTCACCAATCCGGATTTCTCCTTTTGTCGGTTCGTAAAAACGTTCAATTAGCCCGAACATGGTCGTCTTGCCGCCTCCGCTTGGTCCGACAAAAGCAACCATCTGCCCAGGCTGTGCGTCCAGTGAGACCCCCTCAATGACGGGCTCCTCCTCACTGTAGGCAAAGCTGACATTATCAATAATGATTGGCAGATTGCCAATATCTGTTTCGATTCCTTCCTGGCCTTCTTCAAGTGGCTGGTCGAGAATTTCGATGATCCGTTCGGTCGCCCCTTTTGCTTTTTGCAGTTGGGTAAAGAACATCGCGAATGAAGTGATCGGCATGATGATCTGGAACAAATAAAGCAGGAAGGCGATAAGAGACCCTGTCGACATCGTTCCGTTGACAACTCGCATTCCACCATACGCAATAATGATGACGATGACGACCATGATCATCAGCTGCATAACAGGGCCGATCAATGCGAAGATCCGCGCTTCCTTCAAACCAAAGTTGAAAAGCTTATCAATTCCTTTATACCCATTGTCCTCTTCAATCTTTTCAGCGGTTGAAGCTTTCATTAAGCGGATTTCACCGAGAGTCTGGGTGATATGACCGGTGAAGATGGCTGTCTCATCCTGCAGTCCGCGCGCGATCTTAGCCATTTTCCTGCCGAGGGGGATCATGATGGCCAGTGTTAACGGAACAGAGATGAGCATGAGCAATGTCATTTTCCAGTCCATCACGAGCAAAATCACGACTGCACCAATGATAGAAATAATCCCTGTTGCGAAATTCGGAAAATGGCTTGTAATAAGTTCTTTGACAATGCTCGTATCATTCACAATCCGGCTGACTGTTTCTCCGCTGGACTGCTTGTCAAAATAGCGGACTGGCATGCGAATCAGCTTCGACCACATCCGTTCGCGCAGCCTCGCCACGACCTTTTGGCCGACATAACTGAGCAGGTAGATGGAAATTCCGCTGATCAATGCCTGAATAATGAAAGCGGCCCCGATTGCGATCACAAGCGGAACGCTGATCGCCTCAACAGAAAAACCATCAACCAGATTTTTCGTCAGGAGCGGGACTACCAGACCAGCCAGCGTGGTGATGAGACTGGCAGTCAATCCAGTGAAAAGAGCAGCCTTCGGAATATTTGTCGAGAGAATCAGTGAAAGGAAAGGCTTTAAGCTTGTTTGCTGTTTATGTTTATCCATTTTAAAAAAGCTCCCTGTCATGAAAAAATGTGTCAATAACAAACAGTGTACTGAATTCAGTGGCAATTGTTAAGCTTGCAGGATGTAATACGTATTTGGTTAGGGAAATGTTTCAGTTTAATTTCGGCAAGATACTGGCGCTTTGTTCACCAAGGTTTCCATGTAGATATTATTCATTATAAAATTGGAGTTGAAAGACTGGAAAAAAACGAGCATTTTTCCAATTCGCTATATAAATCAGAAACTCGCTATAAAAAGGAAAATCTCGCTATAAAAATAAAAAAGTCGCTATAAAATAGAATTTTCCGCTATAAAAATGAAAAACTCGCTATAAAAAAGTTCTTTAACTCTATAATCAGGATTATTGCTATAAAAATTTGTCAGGCTGGTTTACTTTTTTACTTATCTATTGTTTTTACTGCAGATGAAGAATAAATTTCATAAATAATGAGGCTGCTTTTTAACAAAAAACCGGTGAACACAATGACTTGCCATTACTTTATCGCAACAATGAGACCGGTTGAGGAATTCCATGTTAAGGGCCAGAATTACCCCTTTATAAGCGGTGAAGCTTATAAAAATGAACTTCCGCTTTCGCTTCCATATGTGTATGAATACGGAGGCGAGAATCCCGAGTTTATCTCGTTTCTGGACGACTTTATGGAATTTGGAGATGTTGTTGAGTTTTATATTTATGAAGAAGGAAAGCGGGGACGGCCTTTATCTGTCAATCTCCCTGAAGAAGCCCGGACAATCAATCTATTGAAAAGGCTCTTTTCTCAAACTTTGTTGCTATTGACTACAAAGGATTGAATTGCCTATTTTTCTTGCCAAAGTTGACTCTTTTGTGAGAAAAGAGCATGCAAACTTAATACCGACCAGCAAAATGACATTCTTAATTACGTTAAAATCGGCTTTAGGATTTTAACAACAATCTTTACGAAAACAGCCATTGAAAAAGACCTTTGAAAACGATTATGGTGAGTACCAGCTGGACGAGAAGGAATGGAAGGAAGAGCTCGCCAGAAAGACGATTGCCTCGAAACGGAGTATTATCACTTTCGTAAAATATTGAAATGACTAGCCACTTGAAAGAGTTCAAGTGGCCATCGTTATACCGTTACTAACCGATCATCATTGATATGGTCCAGTTTTTCTTTTATTAAATCAGCGAATTCATCAGGCTGGTCAATGTAGAATAGCACCTTTTGCACTTCGTTTTCCTGGCTGAAATAGCCGCGCGCAATCATGGATTGTTTAAAGATAATTTCATACTTTGCCTCGTCGCTCATCCCGAAAATCCTGGTGAGTGCCCGGGGGAAGGCGGTGGCATGGAATACACCTTTTTCATGGATGATTCCGCCGCTGTTATTGTATTTCAATTTAGCTGGCTGAATTTTTTCAATATCGCTCAAGGAAAAATTCAATTCTCTTCTAACGCCGATTTTAATGTTGATCCGATCCTTCTTCACTAAGATCGGCGTATTCCTCAACAGATTATAATCTCCCATTATGTAAAAGACGCTGTAAATATGAAGCAGCAGCATAACCAGAGCGATTTCGGGCGCTTCTTTTTTTAAATATATATGGAAAACAATCATCTCGATGACCTGTTCATGGACAAGGGCGAGATAGAGCCAGAAGTAGTTCGACTTTTTATGATAGTAAAAAGTATCTCGGGCAGGAGTCGGTATTTTCCATTTGAAAAAAGCGTAAAAAAGGATTTTCATTTCTTTTTTGTAGATCAGCAGCAACGGGTTCTCAGTGATTTTTCCTTTGCGGTATAAAAGAAACAAATACACCAGAAAGCCTTCCAGAAGCACTACAAGAATGATGGCCGTCACAATCAGGCGCGTCTCCATAAAAATCCCTCCCCTTTTACGAGTATCGCTTCATTTGGAACCAATAAATAAAGTACTGCGCAATTCCCATCACGATGAATAGAATGATCGGCAAATACGGAATGTGGCTGAAATAAGCGGTCAGGGCAATCGCGACTGGAATGGACAATGCAAAGAAGATGTAAACCTTTCTCGTTGCCTTAAAAGTCAGCCACTGCATTCCTTCGTCCTCTTCACGCATTTCCATCGGAATGAAGCGTGGCTTTATCGGATTATCGGGGTTGCGTTTATTATAGAGCGGGATAATTGCGATCATGATGAGAATCGGAATTCCCAGCACCATCGGATCAATAGTCAGCCAGGCCGGGACATGCTCGCTATAATAATTGCCAATCATGATGATTCCAAGGCCCAATATCAGGACAATGTTGAATAATGGTGATTGAAAGGTTCTTTTTAACACGGTCAATTCTCTCCTTCTAAGCGAAATAATTCTTCCACTGGTACCTGGAAAGCAACAGCGATCTTCAATGCAAGGGTGACGGATGGGGCGTAGTCGCCTTTTTCAATTAGTCCGATGGTCTGCCTCGTCACGCCGATCTTGTCCGCCAAGTCTTGCTGTGAAAAACGAAATCTCGCCCGGTATTCACGAACAGAGTTTTTCAGCATTTACAAGTTTGCTCCTTTGGAAATATTTGTTTTTATATTTAAAATGTAATATATCCTTTGCATTTTGTAAATGATAATTTACATTTTAACTTCAACAGCATTATTTTAAAGAAGCTGAGGGCAAGTGTTTAGCTGGATTAGGATCTGCCTTTTAACAATCGCGCCCATGCTATATAATGAGGTCAACAAGATTTGCGAGGAATCAGGTGAACGGGATGAACACGACGATTAACGATATTGCTAGGCTTGCGGGCGTGGCGAAGAGTACGGTATCGAGGTATTTGAACGGCGGGAATGTCAGCGAAAAGACGAAGGCCAGGATTCGGAAGGTGATCGAGGAGACGAACTACGAGCCCAATTCTTTTGCCCAGAGTTTGAAGGCGAAGAAGACGAACTTTATCGGGGTGATTGCGCCAACGCTTGATTCATATGTCACGTCAACTGTGCTGATGGCAATTGATGAGGAGCTGCGGAAGCAGGATTATACAACGCTGATCATCAGCACCAGCAAGCATATTGACAGGGAAATCGAAAGCCTTGTCAGCCTGTCGCGCCAGAAGGTGGACGGGATCATCCTGATTGCGACCGGGATGACGGAACAGCATATTGAAACGATTAAAAACATCCAGATTCCTGTTTTGATTGTCGCCCAGGAAGTGGAACAGTTTAACTGCATCATCAATGATGATTATCATGCCGGATTTGAAATGGGCCAGTATATTGCCGGAAAAGGGCATCAGGCTGTTGCTTATCTTGGTGTGACGGAGAGTGACATTGCGGTTGGCCAGAAGCGAAAGCAGGGAATTCTTGATGGATTGGCAAAGGGCGGGGTACAAGAGGTGAAGGTGTACCGCTCTGAGTTTGATTTTCAGGATGCCTCCAGGGTTACGGAGGAAATGCTTGGCCTTTTTCAGCCGACGGCCATTATTGGCGCGACCGACACAATCGCATTTGGTGCGCTGAAAACCTTATCAAGACTCGGTAAAAAAGTTCCTGAAGACATTTCGTTATCTGGATTTGGCGGCTACACTATCTCTGAAGTCATCCATCCAGCACTGACAACCATCCGCTACAATAATACGGAAACTGGAAAACTGGCAGCAAATACCATCATCAGGATGACGAACGGGGAAGAAGTACCACAATTGCAGGTTTCGGGCTATTCCTTTATCGAAGGGGAAAGTGTCAAAAATGTGAAATGCTGATAACGTTTTCAAAAAAGGGTTGCAGAAAATGCAATCCTGTTTTATTATGAATTTGTGGAACCGGTTCCCATCAAGGAAAGAAAAACTGGCGGGAAGAACGTACTTATTTTTTTACTCTTTATTGGAACCGGTTCCGAAGCGAAAAGGGGAGGAATTAGAATCATGGCTAATTCAAATTTAAAGTCCAAATACCTGCCTACCGTCCAACAAATACTTCGATTAATAGGCGGAAAAGAAAACCTTCATGGAGCAGCACACTGTGCAACAAGACTGCGACTTGTTTTAAAAGATAATTCACTTGCTGATACAAAAGCGATCGGCAATCTTGATTATGTAAAAGGATCATTCGTTGCCGGCGACCAGCTGCAAATCATCATCGGAGCAGGTACGGTCAATGATGTATACGCTGTCTTTACCGAAGAAGCGGGAATTAAGGAAATGTCCCTTGGAGATGTAAAAGAACAATCTGCACAGAAGCAGAATGCTTTCCAAAGAGGAATCAAGGCTTTATCTGACGTATTCGTCGAAATCATTCCTGGCCTTTTGGCTGCGGCACTCTTGATGGGTGTGACCGGGCTGTTGAGCCAGCAGGGAATCTTCGGTGAGCAATCTGTTGTGGAAATGTATCCAGCAATCGCCGGTTTTAACCGATTCATCGCCATCATGTCTACTGGAATCTTTACGATTTTGCCATTGCTGGTTGTTTATTCGGCTACGAAACGATTTGGCGGCAACCCTGTTCTAGGTCTGGTTCTTGGGGCGATCATGCTGCACCCGGATCTGGCGAATGCCTACCTCGTTGGTAACGGTACGGTTGAACCAGAAATCATCAGCATCTTCGGCTTGAAGGTTTCACTTGTTGCGTTCCAGGGAGGAATCATCATCGCCTTGATGATGGGTCTGGTCGTTGCGAAGCTTGACCAGTTTTTCAGCAGGAAAGTTCCTGACATCATCAAGCTTTTCCTTGCACCATTTTTAACAATCGTCGTTGCCGGTTTCCTATTGTTCACGGCGGTCGGTCCATTGGGACGTTTGCTTGCAGATGCCATTACATCAGGATTGATGTGGTCTGTAGATAACCTCGGAATCGTTGGTTTCATGCTGTTCGCAGGCATCCAGCAGGTCATCGTCATCACTGGTCTTCACCACGTAATCGGTGCGGTCGAAGCGCAGCTGATTGCTGACACAGGCTTCAACTTCATCATGCCGCTTATGTCAGTTGCCCTTATGGGTCAGGGCGGTGCTGTACTTGGATATACTCTGGCTTTATGGAAAAACGAAAAAGCAAGGCAGATTGGTGTATCAGCGTTCGCTTCTACACTATTTGGAATCTCTGAGCCAGCGCTGTTCGGTGTTAACGTAAAATACAAATTCCCGTTGATCATGGGTATGATCGGCGGCGCGCTTGGCGGTGCATATGTTTACATCACAGGAATCAAGGCCCTTGGTTTCGGTGCGACAGCTGTTCCAGGCTTTGCGATTGTCGCTGCACAGGGCGGCGGCCACGTAAACTATGTGATTGCCAACCTATTGGCGCTTGCAGTCGGCGCGATTTTGACTGTTGCTTATTTGAAAGTTAAAAAACCGATTTTAGAATAAAAAAATCTTACCCTGATGAGAGGAAGCAATTCCTCTCATCGCTATTTTAGCGGGAGGGAAAACAACAACATGACTAGATATACAGAACCAAAATATAGAACGATTTACGATGCAAAGGAAAATGAGCTTGAGGAACTGAGAGGAAAATCAGCGAACTCTCCCTGGAAGCCTGCCTACCATATTCACCCGCAGTACGGTCTGATCAATGATCCGAACGGGCTTGCTTACTATAACGGAGAGTTCCATGTGTTTTACCAGTGGTATCCATTCGATGCGATGCATGGCATGAAGCACTGGGCACATGCGAAATCGAAGGACCTTGTGAATTGGGAGCGGCTGCCGGTCGCGCTTGTGCCGGTCGAGGAGTATGAATCACATGGTGCCTATTCAGGAGCATCGCTTGAAGTCGATGGGAAGCTGTATATGTATTACACTGGCAATATCAAGTACGGTCCGGTCGAACGGTCTGCGAACCAGAACCTGGCGATCATGGACAAGAACGGAACAATCACGAAATATGCGAACAACCCATTGATCGAAGGAGTTCCTGAAGGCTATACCGGGCATGTCCGCGATCCGAAGGTTTTTGCGAGGGATGGCCGTTATTATATGCTTCTTGGTGCCCAGCGCACGGACTTAACTGGCGCAATCATTGTGTATGAGTCTGACAATGCCATTGACTGGACTTTTAAAGGCGAATTGGATCTGAAGATCGAGTTTCCTGAAGACGTGTATATGCTGGAATGCCCGGACTTCTTCGAATTGGATGGCAAGGACGTCATTGTCGTTTCGCCACAGGGGTTAAAGCCGCAAGGACATGACTACCATAATATCTATAACGTGATTTACGTGTTAGGCAAGCTGGATTTGGAAAGCCAGACGTTTGAAGTGGATCATTATCAGGAACTGGAGAAGGGCTTCGATTTTTACGCGCCCCAGACCTTTGCTGGTAAAAACGATGAGCGTCTGCTGATCGCCTGGGCTGGAATGGGTGAGATGGATTACCCTTCCGATGATGAAAAATGGGCACACTGCCTGTCAATCCCGCGTGAATTGGATATTGTGAATGGGAAACTTGTGCAGAAGCCTGTCCAGGAACTGAAGCTGCTAAGGAAAAGTACAAAAGCTGGTGAAGTCATTCTGGAGAAGGCTGGCAGAACTGAAATCGGATCTGCAGATCAATATGAACTGGAGTTTGATTTTACCGATATCGATGCTGACCGGTTTGGTCTGGAGCTGTTTGCGTCTGAAAATGAAGGACTTGTGCTGGAGTTTGACCGGAGCGGACAGACCGTCTCTTTGAACCGGGAAAAGTTTGACGCTGCTTTTGGCGGTAAGTATGGTTTTGTAAGAAGTTCAGAATTAAAAATACATGACAAAGTCAAGGTCCAGGTTTTTGCAGACCGCAGTATCGCCGAAGTTTTCATTAACGATGGCGAGATTGTTTTCACAGCGCGCGTTTTCCCTAAGGAAGAATCAAAGGAGATCAATATTTTCGCTGATGGCAAACTGCGCTGCAAATATGAAAAGCATGAGCTAGCACAGGGAATTTCGTTGTAGGGGTGTGAAGAGAATGGCAAAGCTTTTTTCAATTGGTGAAGTATTGATAGATTTTATCCCCCAGCAAAAGGGTGCTGCGCTGAAGGATGTTGTGTCATTCGAACGGGCTCCGGGGGGCGCGCCGGCGAATGTTGCGGCTGCTGTCGCGAAGTATGGGCATAGTGCAGCGATGATTACCAAGCTTGGAGAGGACGCATTTGGTGATTTCTTGATTGAGCAGCTGGAGAACGCCGGAGTAGAAACAGACAAAATTCTGCGCACAAAAGAGGCTAATACTGGTCTTGCGTTTGTTTCGCTGAAAGAAAACGGTGAACGCGATTTCTCTTTTTACCGCAAGCCGTCCGCGGATCTGCTTTTTGCTGATGAAGAAGTGAAAGCAGAGTGGTTTAGCAAGGATGATATACTCCATTTCTGCTCGGTGGATCTTGTTGAAAGTCCGATGAAGCAGGCGCATAAAAAGGCTATTCTATTCATGAAAGAAGCAGGCGGGCTGGTCAGCTTTGATCCAAATGTACGCCTGCCGCTCTGGGAGAAAGCTGAGGATTGCCGCGCTGCTATACTTGAATTTTTGCCATATGCGCATATCGTGAAAATTTCAGATGAGGAACTTGAATTCATCACAGGAATCAGCAATGCCGATGAAGCGATTCAATCCCTTTTTACAGGAGATGTCCAGGCAGTTGTTTATACAAAAGGAGCTGATGGCGCAGACCTTTATGTAAAAGGTGCGAAATGGGAATCATCTGGCTATGAAGTGGATGTCCAGGATACAACAGGAGCGGGTGATGCCTTTATCGGCGGGTTCCTGTACAAGCTGCTTGAAGCGGGTTCCAATCCTGAAAATCTCGTGGAATTGCTGGCTGAGAAGCACACAGAAATTCTCCGCTTTGCAAACGCCAGCGGTGCGCTGACCACAGCCGGCAAAGGGGCGATTTCTGCTCTTCCTGAAAAGAATGAGGTATACACTCTTATAAAGAACGAACCAAAGGCCCTGGATTAAGGGCCTTTTCTTCTTGTATATGGCAGCTGTCTAGTCTAACAGACCTACATTGTAAAAAAATACCTGTATAACCGTGGGCAGGAAGTGTCGATATCACTTGTATATACTGACAAGTTTAAAGGGACGGGTGATTATAGTGCAGCCAGATTTAAATAGCAGATCTCTTTTTGATGTTTATAAGTCGTTATTTAATTTTAATCATGATGGGTGTTTCGCCCTTGATGTGCAAGGGAATTTCATCGCATTCAATGACGAGGCTGCGGCGATAACGGGTTATTCGGAGGAAGAGGCCCTGGATATGAACTTCATCACGATGATTCATGATGAGTTCGTGGACAATGCAATCCAGCAATTTAAGCATGTCACATCTGGAGGCCGAATAAAGTTTGAAACGGCCATTTTCAAAAAGGATACTGATGAACGGATTGAATTGCTGATCACGGCTGTTCCGATTACGGTAGGACAGGAGATTTTGGGCATTGTCGGTTGCGCGCAGGATTTTACTGAAAAAAAGGAGCTGGAGGCTTTATTGAGCGGTCAGAACCGTATCCTTAAAATGATGGCGAAGGGAGCCTCCTATCAAGAGGTTCTCGATGAGGTAGTTCTTTTTATCGAGAGTTTTACAGACGGAGCGCATTGCTCCATTCTGATTGCTGACCAAGAGGGAAAGAGGCTATTACATGGTTCCTCGCCTCATTTGCCCCCTGCTTATAATGAGGCAGTTGATGGGATGCCGATTGGTCCAATGGCTGGTTCCTGCGGCCCGGCGGCATTTTTGAAGAAATCCGTGGTGGCAACAGATATTGCGTCCGATCCATTATGGGAGGAATACCGCAGCCTGGCATTATCTTATGATTTAAAAGCCTGCTGGTCATCGCCGGTTTTTGATGATGATCAGAGGGTGATTGGTACGTTTGGCCTTTATTATTGCCATACAAGGTCTCCGCGTGAAAAGGATAGGGAAATCATCCAGAAGGCAACCGATCTCGCAAGCCTGGTGATCCAGCATTATCGGGCAAAAGAAAAAATCAATTTCATGGCGTATCATGATGCACTGACAGGACTGGCGAACCGGCGGCTGTTTGATGAGCGGGTTGTAACGGCCTTTACTAAGACAAAAGTGGATGAAGGGGAAAAATTGAGCCTCATGTTTCTCGACCTGGACCGGTTCAAGTATGTCAACGATTCACTAGGTCATTCAATTGGCGACACCTTGCTGGTTTATGTGTCTGACAAGCTGAGAAAAAGCCTTGGAGACGGAGTGTTTTTTTCAAGGCAGGGCGGTGACGAGTTTACAATTTTACTAGAGCATACGACGAAAGAAAAAGCGGAGGCCGTGGCCCGCAAAATCCTGAAGACATTAGAAGAGCCTTTTGTCATCGATGGAACAGATATCTTCATCACAACAAGCATAGGCATGAGTTTTTACCCTGATGATGGTGAAAAGGTTGACGTATTGCTGAGCAAAGCGGATGTCGCGATGTATCAGGCAAAAAAGCAGGGACGGAACAACTACCAGGTTTACGATGTGATGCTGGATCGAAAGGCACTCGAAAAGCTCCAGATTGAGAACGAACTCCGCAAAGCACTCGAGCGGGACGAATTCGTGCTCCATTATCAGCCGATTGTGAACCTGAGCAAAAATGAGATCAAGGGAGCAGAAGCGCTCATCCGCTGGCAGAATGACAGGATTGGTTTTGTATCTCCGGATCAGTTCATCCCGATTGCCGAAGAAACAGGGATGATCATTCCGATTGGGGAATGGGTGCTGAACACCGCCCTGCTGCAGCTCAAGGAATGGCACGCGAACGGATTGGAAGAGCTGACGGTATCGGTGAATTTATCGATCCGCCAATTTTATCAGCCTAATTTAATCCAGATGGTTAAGGAAACACTTGAGCTGACCGGAGTCGAGCCGCACTTCTTGACCATCGAGATCACCGAAAGCATGACGATGGACGTGGAAGCAGCAAGCGTCATCCTGCGTGAACTGAAGAAGCTTGGCGTGAATATATCAATCGATGATTTCGGTACAGGCTACAGCTCATTAAGTTACCTGAAAAGATTCCCGATCGATCATTTGAAAATCGACCGTTGCTTTGTGGAGGACATCGCTGATAATAAAAGCGACGAAAACATCGCTACGACCATTATTTTGATGGCGCATAACCTCGGGTTATCCGTCATTGCAGAAGGCGTTGAAACAGAGAGGCAGCTAGGCTTACTGAAGCAGCATCACTGCAACGAAGCACAAGGGTATCATTTCAGCAAACCTGTTCCGGGAGAAGAGTTTAGCAAAATCAAGGTTCCTTCGTGATACGGGGGAGCCTTTTCATTTTTCATGATAAATAGTGAAACACCTGGAACCATTTTCCGTCTAATTTTTCAAAGGGGCTGAAACAAAGATGAAAAAATGGTGGTTCGTTAGCGGTTTGTTGCTCATTTCAATCGTAGCAGCGGCGTTTTATTCTTTTTCCCAGTTCAAAGTGGTCAATGCGTGGGAAGAGGGGCAGGGGGTCCTGCCGAATAAAGTGTGGCAGCTGCAGTTTTCTGAAAAAATCTCTGAAAAAAGTCTTGATCCGGATTTGATTTATGTGACGAATGACAAGGGAGAGAAGCTTGAAACGAAGCTGGAGCTGGGTGACGACCGAAAAACCATTTTCATCCATCCTCCGGAAAACGGCTATGACCTCAAAGCGAAGGAGTACACCGTTCATTTTAAAAAAGGAATTAAATCTGCGCTCGGCAGGGAGTTGGACTCTGAGCAGACGTGGAAGTTCTTTGTAAAAGAAACACTTCCGACAGTGGGAACGCAGGAGAATCTGGCGAGCTATTTTGAAGAAATCATGAAGGAAGAGAAAAGGGCCCGGGGCTGGCTTGGCGGGTTGAAGGAATCATTCTCCATGAATGACTCGGCGGAGGAGTCAGCGTCAGCCGATAAATCCGGAGGCGGCGGGGATGTTTCCGAAACAAATGTCCAGGTGCAGGGCGTTGACGAAGCGGATATCGTCAAGACAGATGGAAAAAGCATTTTCCAGGCTGAGTATGATAAGGTGCGGATCATTCAGGCTGTGCCCGGCGCACAGATGAAGGTTTTGTCGACTATTCGTTTTGAGAGGGATTTTTCACCTAGCCAGCTGTTCCTGCAAGAAGACCAACTGGTGGTCATTGGCCATCAGTTTAATGAGATATCGAGGTCCTATGAAGAGGTTGCCAAAGATTCGCTGATTGCTCCGATGATGCAGTCGTCGACCATCATCGTCTATAATGTTAAAAATCCTGAGGAACCCAAGCAGGTTCGTGAAGTCAAAGTGGAGGGGCACTATGTTTCGGCAAGGAAGGTGGAGAATCTTGTTTACTTGATTACGCAGCATTATCCCGACTACTGGCTGCTGAAGGAGAACAGGGAAATTGATATCAGGCCGAAGTTCACCGATACAGCAGATGGTCCAAAGGAAAAAACAGTCGGATATGATGATATTCACTATTTCCCAGAATCTCGCCAGCCGAACTATACAGTGATTGCCGCACTTGACCTGGACCAGCCGAAAAAAGAGGTCTCAATGACGACCTATCTGGGCAGCGGCAACCAGCTTTATATGTCAAAGGAGAACCTCTATCTTGCAGTGGCGAATTACGAGGATATGGATTTGAAAGATCGCGGTGTGATGGCACCGGACACCGATGTCCATAAATTCGCGATCAGCGGGATGGATGTCCAATATCACAGCTCCGCAACCGTGCCGGGAACCGTGCTGAATCAGTTCTCGATGGATGAGCACAACGGCTATTTTCGGGTGGTTACGACAAAGGGCTATGCCTGGGACGAGAAGCGACCGTCTTCCAACCATTTATATATACTGGATAAAAACTTGAAGGAAACCGGGAAGATTGAAGAGCTGGCGCGCGGCGAGAGAATCTATTCCGCAAGGTTCATGGGTGACCGGATTTATATGGTTACCTTTAAAGAAACAGATCCGCTGTTCGTGTTTGATGCAAGCGACCCGGCCAACCCGAAAGTGCTTGGCGAGCTGAAAATTCCTGGCTTCAGCAATTACCTGCATCCTTATGATGAGAACCATATCATCGGATTTGGACATGATACAAAAATTGTCGCTGAAAAAGGAGCGTCGCAGCCGCGGATCCTGACAGACGGAGTCAAGATTTCCTTGTTCGATGTCAGCGATATGTCCAACCCGAAAGAGAAATTCACTGAAGTCATTGGCGGGAGGGGCACTTACTCACCGTTGAATCATGACCATAAAGCCTTGCTATTCAATAAAGACAAAGACATTTTCGCTTTCCCGATCACGGTTTACCAGAACAGCGAGAAGAACGAATTTGAATCGATTTTTGAATATCAGGGTGCTTATATTTACGACATTGATCCATCTACTGGAATTCATTTGAAATCGAAAATTACCCATATTAACGGCGACATGCCGTATTACGAAGAATGGGAGCGCCAAATCCAGCGCCTGCTTTACATCGGAGACACCTTGTACGCCCTGTCGGCGGAAAAAATAACGAGCCATAAAATGGGCAGTTATGAGAAGGTTGGGGAGCTGGGGTTTTAGAAGTTATGGGCTTCCGTTTTTTTTAAAAAAGTGGAGTCAGGCTGTCAGGTGCGGCCAGACTCCACTATTTTCCTGAGGAACTGTTCCCGGCAGAAATTCACCCCTGCCCCTCCGTATTCTGCAGCACAATTCTCCAGCCATCCGGATCGGCAATCGTTATGCCTGCCCTTTTCCAATATGGATTTTCCGGCTCGACCTTCGGATACCCCATGTCGTGGAGGCGCTCGGCGATTGCGTCCTGTGCTTCCTTATTCGGGATATAGAAGACTAATAGATTGTCTTCAGTCGGCGCAGGGCAGGGACTGCCGTTTTCATGCTGGGTGAATTCAAGGTGATAGCTCATATCAGGCAGACCGAGCATCACGCCATCATAACCATCATGCTTTTCAAAGCCGCCAACCACTTCAAGCCCAAGTCCATCCCGGTAAAATTCAACAACATTTTCCAATTGATCCGTTGGCCGCGCGATCCGGAACTGGACAGCGGGCAGTGTTTCAGACCAAGGTTTCTTCATATTCAATACCCCGATTCAATATTTTAGTTTTATTATATATGATGGAAACACCACCTGTGGCAGTCTTTTGTTGTTATAATAACAATTATTAAGGATATCGAAATAGAGGTGTATGGATGACTCTGGGGCTAATTTTGGTAATGATCATCATCATTGGAGCACTGCTGGCAACATTGTTGCTGTCCGGCAAGGGAGACGAGGAGTACAGCAAATCCACGAAAAAAAATACTAGGAATCTGTCATTGATTTATATTGTTGTGATTGTTCTATCCTTCCTGGCAGTGGGGATTTATATTAGGTGGTTTGTGTAGGGGCAGTAGAAAAAAAGGTCAGCCTGACTTGTAATCGGGCTGACCTTTTCTTTTTATACAAACTGGTTAAGCAATAAGATAAATCCTAAACCTGCTACTGAAATAATCGTTTCAAGCAGTGTCCATGTTGCGAATGTTTCTTTCATGCTAAGACCGAAGTATTCTTTGAACATCCAGAAGCCTGCGTCGTTTACGTGGGAAGCGATCAAGCTTCCTGCGCCTGTTGCAAGAACAACCAGGGCAAGGTTCACATCTGTCTGGCCAAGCAATGGAATGACGAGACCAGCCGTTGTCAATGCTGCCACTGTTGCTGATCCAAGTGAGATACGCAGGATCGCTGCGATGATCCATGCCAGCAGGATTGGTGATAGAGAAGTACCGTTGAACAGTTCAGCTACATAATCGCCAACTCCGCCGTTGATTAAGACTTGTTTGAAGGCGCCGCCGCCACCGATGATCAAGAGCATCATACCGATGTGAGAGATAGCTGTTGTACAAGAATCCATCACTGTTTTAATAGGAATGTTACGTGCGATACCCATCGTGTAAATTGCTACAAGCAGGGATAGTAACATCGCAGTACCTGCATCCCCGATGAACTGGATTGCCGCAAGGAAGCCGTTGTTCTCAAATCCCATTGTTTTTTGCAGTAAAGAAATGATTGTTGCGATTGACATTAAGATAACTGGCAGTAGTGCTGTGAAAACGCTGATACCGAAACCTGGTGTTTCTTCAAGTTTGAATGTCTTTTGTTCGCCTAATGAAGCAATGTTTCCTGTTTTGTTAAAAGATTCTGGAACAAGTTTCTTCGCGATTTTTGTGAAAACAGGTCCAGCCAGGATGACAGTTGGAATCGCAATGATAAAACCATAAAGCAATACTTCACCAATGTTCGCGCCATACTCACCAGCGATTACTGTTGGGCCCGGGTGAGGAGGCAGGAAGCCGTGCGTTACAGATAAAGCAGCAGTCATTGGAATACCAAGATACAAAATGGAAATCTTTAACTCTCTTGAAATCGCAAATACGATTGGAATCAATAATACTAAACCTACTTCGAAGAATAGAGCAACACCGATAATGAATGAAGCAGCAACGACTGCCCATTGGATGTTCTTTTCACCAAATTTGTTCACTAGTGTCATAGCGATTCGCTGGGCGCCGCCGGAATCGGCGATCAATTTACCAAGCATCGCGCCAAGACCGAAAATCAGAGCAAGGTGGCCAAGCGTTCCGCCAAGTCCAGCTTCAATTGTTTTAACAATTTCATCTAATGGCATGCCAAGTGCTAAAGCGACACCAAATGATACGATGATTAAGGAAATGAATGTGTTGAGCTTGAAGCCCATGATCAATAATAATAAAGCTAAGATACCAATTGCTACAATAACCAATGGCATTGTATTTTCCCCCTAAGCTGTCTATTGTCCCGCTAAAGCGGGATGTTTCTTCTATAAAATAAAGCGCTAACATTTTTGCGTGGGGATCGAGTGTCCCCTAATTGAAGATCTTCTGTGCGGCGATCTCTTATTAAATACATTGTGATTCTTTTATGGAGTGATCACCTATTTAATCAAACTTCTTTGATAGTTTGCGATTCTTGAATAATCCTGTTCCAATGCCCTTGATAAGCTGATGAAAATCGGCACGAGCTGCCTGTATTCTTTTGCCGCTTCTTCATTCGGCGTGTGCTTGTGGGTGCTGCCGATCATGTCAGAGACGACATCAAACGAATCAATTTTGCCAGTTGCATAAAGACCAAGAATGCAAGCACCGAGGCATGAGCTTTCATAGCTCTCCGGAACCACCACTTCGATGTCGAAAATATCGGACATCATCTGGCGCCAAACATCTGATCTAGCAAAACCGCCTGTAGCTTGAATCCTTGTAACCGGGCTCTCCATCGCTTCCGTAAGCGCTAAAAAGACGGTATACAGGTTGAAAATGACACCCTCTAAGGCTGCACGGATCATATGCTCTTTTTTATGGGACATCGTCAGTCCGAAAAAGGAACCGCGGACATCAGGGTTCCATAGTGGAGCCCGTTCGCCTGCAAGGTATGGGTGGAACAACAAACCTTCCGCTCCCGGTCTTACGCGTTCAGCGATTTTCGTTAATACATTGTAAGGATCGATTCCCAAACGCTTTGCAGTCTCGACTTCCGATGCTGCGAATTCATCGCGAATCCAGCGAAGGACCATCCCGCCATTGTTGACAGGACCGCCGATTACCCAGTGATTCTCAGTTAGGGCGTAGCAGAAAATACGTCCTTTTTCATCAGTTTGCGGTTCGTCGATGATCGTGCGGATCGCACCGCTTGTCCCAATTGTGACCGCAATTTCTCCTTTACCAATTGCATTGACGCCAAGGTTGGAAAGGACGCCGTCACTTGCACCGATGACGAAAGGAGTTTCAGGGTCAATTCCGATTTGCTTTGCTAATTCTGGATTGCAATTCGTGAACGTTTTTGTTGTCGGTACAAGCTCGGATAATTGAGTTTTTGTGATTCCTGTAATTTGCAGAGCCTCTTCATCCCATTCCAGCTTTTTAAGATTCATCATCCCCATCGCCGAGGCGAGCGAGTGGTCAACGACATACTGGTCAAAGAACTTTTGAAAAATGTATTCTTTGATACCGATATATTTCTTCGCTTTTGCGGCGATTTCGGGACGCTCGTTCACAATCCAGGCGATCTTGCTTAATGGCGACATCGGATGGATCGGTGTTCCAGTGCGCTTGTAAATTTCGTGTCCGTTCAATTCTGTTTTGATTTTATGTGCCCAAGCTTCACTGCGGTTATCCGCCCATGTAATGCAAGGTGTAAGCGGCTCATCATTTTCATCAATGGCAATGACGCTATGCATCGCGCTGCTGAATGAAATGAATGCTAGCTTTTTGTGCTGATTGTGTTTCATGATTGTTGTAACGGCAGTAAGGACCGCCATATAAATCTCTTCAGGGTCTTGCTCGGCTGTTGAAATATCTGGTGTATAAAGAGGATAGCCAATGTTCTCCTGCTGGATGACTTCACCCTTTTCGCTGAAAAGAACAGCCTTGGTACTAGTTGTACCAATGTCAACTCCTAACATATATTCAGTCACTTTTCTCCACTCCTTTGGAAAGCGTCTGCTGCGATATCCAAAGGTCTTCAACTTTACCTTGAACATCATCAAAATTTTGGTGTAAGGATTTTATCATCAGGTCGCGATTCTTCGTTTTGATGGCTTCAATATAAAGCTCATGATTTTCTAGGATGCGGTCGAAATCCTCGTATTTTTCTTCGATTCTTGCCCGCATCGATAACAAGATGAAAGCTTCCATCACTGGCTTCGTGTTATCCCAGATCATTCTGATGTAGGAATGGTTGATGGCCCGGATAATCGTTTCATGGAAAAGCACATCCTGAAGGCTGAACTCGTCGGCATCCTTGTACTTGATGGCGATTTTCATCATTTCGAGAATTTTGCTCAATTCAACTACCAAATCAGTGGTATCTATTTTAATGAGTCGTTCAAAAACAAATGATTCAATCAATAAACGTACATCGTAAATCTCTTCGATATCTTTTTCAGTCAGGCCGATGACCACAGCGCCCATTCTTTCCAGGCGGATCAGGTTTTCAGCTGAAAGAATTTTAAGCGCTTCACGAATGGGTGAACGGCTTACGTTAAAATCCGAAGCCAGTTTATTTTCCGACAAGATGGCACCGCTTTCAATCAGTCCCGAAATGATTTGCATCCGCAGCTCACTCGCAACACGGTCACCAGTTGAGGCCTTAGAAAGCCATTTTTGGGGATAAAGAAATTCGCTTTTTTTTGTCATTTCCTCACCTTCCTAGTTAATCAAGTATACTTGTATACAAGTATTATAAAATGAATCTGAAAAATTGCAAGCGTTTTCTATTATGATTATTTTGCCAAATGATCAGGGTTGCATTGAGAAGGATTACTTAAGGTGATTTTAGTGTAATTCCAATGGGCTTAATCTATGGGAGGTTCATTTCTTGTTCTATTTCTAACACAATTCCTGAAGACTTCATTCCTAAAACAGCTTCAATTTTGTATAAATCATCGAGTGTTGGTTCATATTTACAAACGACTTTATATATATACTTATTGCATGCTGTGAATCCAGCAATAATTTTCAAGGAATCTTGGACGTCCTTATCAGGAGCTATCATACCACCTGCTAGGAAAGAAAAAACAAGATCAAATAATTAAGCGGATGTGCGGATAAAACAGGAGTAGAGAAGAATATCGTCACATAAAAGGGAATAATGTGGGGATAAAACAGGAGTAGAGAAGAATATCGTCACATAAAAGGGAATAATGTGGGGATAAAACAAGGGTAACAAA